>JBKQPS010000084.1:0-11611 GCA_052144915.1 Spirochaetia bacterium
TCCTGCCCTGGCTTCAGCGCGGTGCGTTCGACATCGTCCAGCCGGACGCAACCAAGGTCGGCGGCCTCAGCGAGCAGCGGCGGATCGCGCGGATGGCGGACGACTTTGGCATTAAATATATCGGCCACGGCTGGAACACCGCTCTCGGGGTCGCGGCGGACCTGCAGATGGCGGCGGCAAGCCCGCATACCGACCTGGTGGAATTCATCGGCGGCAGCGCCCAGCCGGGCCTGCAGGTAGTTCGCGTTGAGCACCGCGTTCTCCGCCACGGCGCGGAGGCCCTCGGGCCCGAGCATGCGGATGTACGTGTAGGCCCGCACGAGCACCCCGAAGTTCCCGTTGAAGCTCTTCACCCTCCCGATGGTGTGCGCGGGGACCCGCCATTCGTACCGGGCCTCCGCGCCCGGCGGGATGCCCTCCACCCGGGCCGCCAGCGGCCCCGGCAGGAAGTCGGCGAGGGCTTCCACGACGCCGACCGCGCCGGACCCGGGTCCCCCGCCGCCGTGCGGCGTGGAGAACGTCTTGTGGAGGTTGAAATGCATGACATCGATGCCCATGAGGCCGGGCCGGGCGACACCCAGGATCGCGTTGAAGTTCGCCCCGTCCCCGTACACCAGCCCTCCTGCCTCGTGCACGAGGCGCGTGATCTCCAGGAGATTCTCTTCGAACAGGCCGAGCGTGTTCGGGTTGGTGAGCATGAGGCCGGCCGTTCGATCGTCGAGCTGGGCCCGGAGGTGGAGGAGGTCCACGTTGCCGCGCGAATCCGAGGGGATTTCCACGACCTCCAGGCCGGCCATCGTGGTGGACGCGGGGTTCGTGCCGTGGGCCGAGTCGGGCACGAGGATCCGGTTCCTGCGGGTGTTTCCGCGTGCGGTGTGCCAGGCGCGCATGATGAGGATCCCGGTGAGCTCCCCGTGCGCGCCGGCGGACGGCTGGAGGCTCACACGGTGAAACCCGCCGATCTTCGCGATCATCTCCTGGAGTCCGTACAGGAGCGCCATGGCGCCCTGCGCAAGGGACGGATCCTGCAATGGGTGCAGGCGGGCAAAACCGGGCAGGCGCGCCGCTGCCTCGTTCACCTTCGGGTTGTACTTCATCGTACACGATCCCAGGGGATACAGGCCTTCGTCGATGCAGTAGTTCAGGTGGGAGAGGCGAAGGTAATGGCGAACGACGTCCACTTCCGAAAGCTCGGGGAGCGGCAGGCGGGGGCGCCGCAGGGAATCCGGGATCGCCGTCCGGGGCACGTCGCAGTCCGGAACGCCGACGCCCTGGCGGCCGGGCCGGGACTTCTCGAACAGGAGCGGCTCAGGCATTGCCCACCTCCGAAAGCGCCGTGACGAGAAGGTCGATCTCTTCACGGCTGTTCATCTCCGTGCAGCAGAGCAGCATCTCGTTCTTCCGGTCCGGATGCTCTTTCGAAAGCTCGTACCCGCCGATGATGCCGCGGCGTTCGAAGAGCCGGCGATTGACCTCCGTCGCGGAAACGGGGCAGCGGACGACGAACTCGTGGAAGAACTCCGCCGCGCGCACCTCGTAGCCGGGCAGCCGGGAGATGCGCTGCGCCGCGTAGTGCGCCTTGTGCCAGCACAGCTCGGCCACCTGCTGCAGGCCGCGCGGGCCCATCGCGGCGATGTAGGCCGCCGCCGCCAGGGCGTTCAGCGACTGGTTCGTGCAGATGTTCGACGTCGCCTTCTCCCTGCGGATGTGCTGCTCGCGCGTGCTGAGGGTGAACACGAATCCCCGCCGACCAGCCCGGTCCACGGTTTCTCCCGCGATCCTCCCGCTGGACCTGCGCACGTGCTCTCTGCGGAAGGCGAAAAACCCGAGGTACGGGCCGCCGAAGGAGAGCGCGTTCCCCAGCGGCTGGCCTTCGCCGACCGCCACGTCCACGCCGGATTCGCCCGGAGGAAGAAGCAGGCCGAGGGAAATCGGGTTCACCGCGGCCACCAGCAGGGCGCCACATTCGTGGACACTCTTCGCAAGCGCGGAAAGTGAACGCGGCGGAATGATCCTGCCGAAAAAATCCGGGTTCTGAACGACCACGCAGGCCGTCGAGGAATCGCACAAGCCGGCGAGCTCCTGCGCGGTCAAGTCGGATTCGTCTCCCACGACGTCCAACTCCATCCCCTGGGTGTATGTCCGAACGACGGCCCGGTACTGCGGATGCACCCCCGCGGAGAGGACGATCCGCCGCCTCTGGCCCTGCGCCACGTTCAGCGCCATGATCACCGCCTCCGCCGCGGCGGTCGCCCCGTCGTAGTGCGAGGCGTTCGAGACTTCCATGCCCGTGAGCCGTGCGATCATGCTCTGGTACTCAAAGATCGCCTGGAGCGTTCCCTGGCTGATCTCGGGCTGGTACGGGGTGTACGCGGTGGCGAACTCCGATCGGGAAATGACGAAATCCACGACGCTGGGGATGAAGTGGCGGTAGGCGCCCGCGCCGAGGAAGCACGGCAGGGCGCCGCTGTCGGCGTTTCTGCGCGCCATCGCGTTCAGCTCGCGGAGCACTTCCTGCTCGGAGAGCGGGCCGGGAATATCGATCTTCGGAAAGCGGTGACCCGCGGGAACATCGCGGAAGAGCTCTGCAACCGAGCCCGCGCCGACCACCTCCAGCATCGCGCTGCGGTCAGCGTCCGTGTTCGGGATGAAGCTCATAGGGAGGAGATGTAGGAGGCGTAGGAAGCCGCGTCCATCAGGGAGTCGGCCTCGGAAGGAGCGGCAAGCTTCACGCGGACCAGCCAGCCCTCGCCGAAGGGATCAGTGTTCACCAGCTCGGGCTTTTTCTCCAAAGCGGCGTTGCCCCCGATCACGCTTCCCGACACCGGCGCGAAGACATCCTCCGCGGCCTTCACCGACTCGATGACCAGGCACGCGGCGCCCGCCTTCAGCTCCTTGCCGGCCGGGGGAAGCTCAACGTAGACGACGTCGGACAGCTTGCTCTGCGCGTAGTCGCTGATCCCGATGACCCCCTCCCCGCCTTCGATCCTCACCCATTCGTGCGTCTTCGTGTAGCGGACCTTCTGATCGACTTTGTGCTCCATGCCTCACCTCCCGAGCGACGATGCCACGCCGATGCGGGCGCCGTTCGCGAGGTGCCACCCATGGTGCGTGGTGTCCATCTGCCCTAGGCTTGCACGCTCGCGCGGGAGCGTCAAGTGATTGCAAACCGGCAAAAAGCGCGCATAATTGCCTCATCGTGTCCAGCAGGGTGTTCTCTCCGACCTCCATCGGGACGGTGCGGATTGCCAACCGCCTCGTGCGCTCCGCGACCTTGGAGTGCATGTGCCCGAACGCGGGCCGCATCGACGAGCGGTACGTGCGGACGTACGAAAACCTCGCGC
Organism: Spirochaetia bacterium; assembly: GCA_052144915.1. Lineage (GTDB taxonomy): Bacteria > Spirochaetota > Spirochaetia > SZUA-6 > Fen-1364 > Fen-1364. The sequence continues at coordinate 3,345 of JBKQPS010000084.1, forward strand.
GCGGAGGCGCCGGGCTCATCGTGACGGGGAACTACTTCGTGCATCGCCTGGGCGTCGTCCAGGAGAACAACTTCCTGGTGGATTCCGACGGCGCCATTGCGGAGCTCGCCCGGGTCACGGCCGCGGTGAAGCGCCACGGCGTCCCGATCTTCGCCCAGGTCAACCATGGGGGACGCTACGCGCGGCGCGTTCTCACCGGTGCTGCACCGCTCGCTCCCTCCGCGGTAAAGGATACGATCAACCGCGTTCTGCCGCGCGCCATGACGGAAGAGGAGATCGAAACCGCCATCGCCTCCTTCGTCTCCGCGGCACGGCGGGTGCAGAGGGCCGGCTTCGACGGCCTGGAGATCAACGGATCGCACGGGTACCTGGTCAACCAGTTCCTCTCGGGGTTCACCAACAGGCGCCGCGACCGCTGGGGCGGCACGCGGGAAAACCGGTTCCGGTTCCTGGCCGAAATCGTGCGGCAGACGCGCGCCGCCACGGGGCCCGATTTTCCGGTGACGGTAAAGCTCAACGGGTGCGATTTCATGCCGCGGGGGATCACGGTGGATGAGTGCGTCGCATTCGCCCGGGAGCTGGAATCTCTGGGAGTGTGCGGCCTGACGATCAGCGGAGGGTTCAAGGAAAAGGCCTTCCGCACGATGTGCAAAGGTGATATCCCCCGCCAGCACGTCCTTGCCAGCCGCACGGGGGTCGAGCGGGTCGCGGGGTGGGTGCTGCTGGCCGCCATGCAGCGCTCGTCGCGCTTCAGCGAGGGCTACTTTCTCCCTCACGCGGCGGCGGTGAAGCGGCAGGTATCGATCCCCGTCACGGCGGTCGGGGGGTTTCGTACCCTCGCGGTAATGGAGCAGGCCCTGGCCGACGGCAGCGCGGACCTCATCGGCCTTGCGCGGCCGCTGGTGCGCGAGCCGCATCTCCCGCGGCGCATGGCCGATGGCAGCGCGGAGGCTGCGACGTGCGTGAACTGCAACCGGTGCACGGTGATGACCGCGCTCCTCTCCGAGCCGCTGCGCTGTCATTGGAAGAAGGAGGCAGAGCCGGATCCGGGGCCGTACGTGAAGGATTACCCGGGCAAGGGGCTGAAAGCTTCCGACGGGTTCCCGCTGTTCTACCGGGCGGTGTTTCCCGATCGGACGCGGGCAGCCCTCATCTTCCTTCACGGCATGAGCGAGCATTCGGGCATGTACCTGCACGTCTTTCACGCCTGCGCCGAGGCGGGGTTCGCGGTTCTGGCCCCCGACCAGCGGGGGCGGGGCCGGTCCGTGGATGGCCGCTGGCGGCGCGGGGACCTGCACTCGATGGGGCGCGTGCTGGAAGACCTTGACGAGCTGCGCGCCCGCCACCGGGAGGAGCTGACAGACCTTCCTCTTTTCGTGGTCGGAATGAGCATGGGGTCCATCGTCGCCCAGATGTACGCGATGAGACGGCAGGACTCCCTCGCGGGCATCGTGCTGATCGGGCCGCCGTTCGGGTACCAGCGGGGCATTTCCCGGCCTCTCCTGGCGGTCTCGGGTCTTCTCGCGGCCGCCGCTCCCCGGCTTGGTGTCAGACCCGCGCCGGCGATTCATCACATCAGCCGCGTCCGCGCGTTCCAGAACGAACTGGAGTGGGATCCCTGGTGCTACCACGGCCCGGTGCGGGCCCGCGCCGCCCGGGAGCTGATCGGCGCCCTGGCGGAGCTGGAAAGGCGAACCGGCGACCTCCGCCTGCCCCTGCTCATCGTGCAGGGGACCGAGGATCGGATCGCGCCGATCCGGGAGGCGGAGGAAATCCACCGGCGATGGGGAGGCGGCGACCGCACCCTCACGCCGATGAAGGGCCTCTATCACGACGTGCTCAACGAACCGGAGCGCCAGGAGGCGATCGACACGATCATCGCCTGGCTCGCGGCGCGCGTGGATGGCGCGCGCGGATGAGCCCGGAAGCGCAAGCGCGGCTCCTCGAGAGATTTCCCTTCCTTTCCACACTTTCCCCGCGGGCCCGGGAGGAAATCCTCTCGAAGGCGATCGGAAAGAGGCTCGCGCACAAGCAGGTCCTCGCCAGCGGCGGCGCGGAGTGCGCCTTCCTCCCCTTCGTCCTGGAAGGAACGCTGCGCATCTACAAAGCGAGCGAGGCCGGTCGCGAGATCACCCTCTACCGCATCGAGAAGGGAGAAAGCTGCGTTCTCTCGGCAACCTGCATCCTCAACGGCGGCGGTTTCCCCGCAATCGCGGAGGCCGAGGGGGAGACGGACGTCGTCCTTCTCCCGGCGCGGCTCCTCGCCCGCCTGGTGGAAGACAACGGCGACTGGCGGCGGTTCCTGTTCGGCCTGTACGCGAAGCGCCTTGAAAACATGCTCACTCTCGTCGACGAGGTGGCGTTTCATCACATGGATTCCCGCCTGGCCGCCTACCTCGTTCGGCATGCGGGGGCGCGGCAGAAGGTCGTCACGGCGACTCACGGCGAGATCGCGGCGGAGCTGGGCACCTCCCGCGAGGTGGTCACGCGCATCCTTTCGGACTTCGAGTCCGACGGCCTGATCGCTACCTCGCGCGGTCGAGTCCGGATCAGCCAGCCCGATGCCCTTCGCGGGAGAAGCGGCCCGTATTCCGCTGTGTGACAGAAGTCACTGAACGATTTCTTCGCGGTCGCTACCATCGGAGCATGAAGACAAACATGGCGATTCTGGACCGCATCATCCGGGGAGCGCTCGTGGCCCTGGTCGTAGTGCTCTTTCTCACCCACCAGCTCGGGCCGGTGGCGGCAGTGATCCTGGGGGTCCTCGCCGCGGTGTTCCTGCTCACGTCGATCGTGGGCGCCTGCCCCCTGTACATGCTGCTCGGCATCTCGACAAAGCGAAAGGCGGCGCAGTAGACTGGCGAGCTCCCATGAGGATTCTCATCATCGGCGGGGTGGCCGGCGGCGCGACAGCCGCCGCCCGCGCCCGGCGCGTCAGTGAAACAGCCGAGATCACGATCGTCGAGCGGGGACCGTACGTCTCCTACGCGAACTGCGGGCTGCCCTATTTCTTCTCCCGGGAGAGCACGAAGCGCTCGAAGCTCCTCCTGCAGACTCCGGAGGGCTTCGAAAGCAGGTACAGCGTGAAGGTCCTCGTGCGGACCGAGGCGCGGGAGATCGACCGCGCCGGCAGGCGGGTCCGCGTGAGCGGTCCCGGCGGGGAGACGTGGCTCGATTACGACGCTCTCATCCTGGCGCAGGGCGGCACGCCGGTGCTGCCCCCGGTGCCCGGCATCGATTCTCCGAACGTGTTCCGCCTGTGGACCGTTCCCGACATGGACCGGATCCTGGAGTTCCTCGAGGCGGAAGCGCCGGCCTCCGCCCTCATCGCCGGCGGAGGTTTCGTCGGCATGGAGATGGCGGAGGCCTTCGTCCGGCGCGGCATCCCGACGACCCTGGTGGAGCTCCTTCCCCGGGTGATGTCGACGATGGACCCGGAGTTCGGAGGGATGATCGCCCGACGGCTGGAAGCCCGCGGCGTGCGCGTCCGCACTGGCGTCGGGCTCACCGCGATCGACGCCGGCAGTGCCTCGGTCGCGCTCAGCGACGGGACCCGGGCGGCGGGGGCCATCGTGCTGGTGGCCGCGGGAGTGCGGGCAGAGCTCGCGCTTGCACGCAGCGCGGGCCTTGCCCTGGGCACCGCGGGCGGCCTGGTGGTCGACGAGCACCTGCGCACCTCCGACCCCCGCATCTGGGCGGCGGGGGACATGAACGAGATCGTGCACAAGGTCTCGGGGCGCACGGTCCGCGTCCCCATGGCAGGCCCGGCCAACCGGCAGGGAAGAATCGCCGCCTCGAACGCGCTGGGAATGTCGCTGAAGTACGGGGGCGCGCTCGGATCGAGTGTCGTCAAGATCTTCGACGCCGTCGCGGCGAGCACCGGCCTCAGCGAGACCGCCGCCCGCGCGGCGGGTTTCGACGCGGCAGCATCCATCGTGGTAAAAGATCACCACGCCTCCTATTACCCGGACGGCAGGGAGCTGGTACTGAAGCTGGTGTATGACCGTTCATCCGGCAGGCTCCTCGGAGGCCAGGCCTTCGGAGAAGAGGGCGTGGAAAAGCGCATCGACGCGCTCGCCGCGGCCCTTCACGGGAAGATGAGCCTCGACGACCTCGCCGAAATCGATTTCTCCTACTCGCCCCCGTTTTCGTCGGCCAACGACCCCCTGAACGTGGCCGCGTTCGTCGGGCAGAACGACCGCAGCGGTTACGCGCCCCTGGTCGGCGCGGAGGAGGTCCGCACGGCTCTCGCCGCGCGCACGTCGGCCCGCGCCGTGCGTCCCGTCCTCCTGGACGTGCGCAACCTCAACGAGTTCGAGGCATCCCACGTCTGCGGCGCGCTGCACATCCCCGTCGACGAGCTGCGGTTCCGCCTCGCGGAGGTGCCGCGGGAGACGCCGATCATGGTGCATTGCCGCTCGGGTTTCCGCTCGCACCTCGCGCTGCGGATCCTCAAGGAAAACGGCTGGAAGAACGTGCGCAACATCACGGGCGGTTTCGTCGCGATGACGGCGCTGGGCGGTTTCCAAATCGAAGAATGACATGCGGCGGAAAGCCGCGGAAAGGTTTCTGCCATGGCAGGGAACACCATTCGGGAGAAGATCGCGGCAGGAGCGAGAATCGTGGATGTGCGCTCCCCCGCGGAGTTCAAGGACGGCGCCTACCCCGGCGCGATCAACATCCCCCTTCCTCTCCTCCCCCTGAGGATGAAGGAGCTCGAGCCCCGGTCCACTCCCGTTGTGCTGTACTGCGCCTCGGGGGCGCGAAGCGGGCAGGCGAAGCGCTTCCTCACGCAGAACGGCTTCACCGACGTGATCAACGCGGGCGGCCTCGACGACATGCCCGGGTGAGCCGGCGCAGGCGCCCTATTCCAGCTCTTTCGGCGCCAGGTTCCCCAGCGACGAGCTGAGGGCGGCGGCCGCCCCTTTCCCCGCCGCCGCCTTGCGCGGAAGAGGCGTGTCGAACTGGTATTTCGGTTCCTTCTTCTGCCGCTGGTACGTCTCGCGCATTTCCTTCCATGCCTCCAGCCATTCCTTGCTGAACCGCCCGGAGAACGCAAGCTTTGCGGTCGCCGCCACGTTCTGGACGAAGGGGAAGGAGTAGGGCTCATTCGGCGCCCCGACCACGTTGAAGGTGAAAAGCTGCAGGAGAAAGAGCGGGTGCAGGGAGGGGGTGTTGGGAAGGACGACCTCGCGGTCCCCCCGGGGGTGCAGCGTGTACAGGTGATGATACGTATGGCTCATCTTGTAGTCGTGGAAATTGAACCAGGAGACGAGGCTGAGGACGCGCACGAACAGGCTGTTGAGCCACTTCGTCCTGAACACGGTGCCGTGGGCGAGCTCGTGCGTGGCGAGGCCCGAGAGAAAGGAATAGATCGTGCCGTGGGCGAAGAGCAGCAGGGCAAACGCGACCCAGATCCCGTGGCCGAAGAAGTACCAGGAGGCGCCCCCGGTAATCAGAAGCAGGAGAATGTGACCCAGCGTCTGGAAGGCGCCGCGCAGGTCGCTTCGCGTGGTGAGCTCCTTGAGCCGGGCGGACTCGACCGGGGACCTGTACCAGGGAATCCGAAGGCCCTCCCGCGCGGCCTTCATCGGTTCCCGCTGCTCTTTCATGGAATCCTCCGCGCCGATCAGGAAATGACTGTCTCCGAGGTCCTGCAGTCGGCCTGCACTCCCAGCTGGCGGCACGCGGCGTCGGCCGCTTTCTCCGCCATCAGGCGGAACGTCGTCAGCTTTCCGCCCACCACCGTGAGGATCCCCTCCATCCGGTCACGGGCCGCGTGGTCGATCACAGTGAAATCGCGGCTCCACTCGTGCACGTCCGCCGCCGCGCCCCGATCCGGGGCGGAGGAGAAGAGCGGCCGCACCCCCGACCACGAGTGGCGGGCCGTGCTCTCCCGCAGTCCGGGGAGCATGTCGTCGACCCGGGCGCGTATCCGCGATATTTCTTCTTCCTCCACACGCCGGTCGTCGGGCTGGTCGATCGGTATGGAGGTGGTGCCGGCGATGTTCATTCGGCCCCGGGGAAGCGCGATGTCCCCGTCCGACGGCGGCTGGAGCCGATTGACCGAGATAGACAGACGCGGCCCGTCCAGCGCCACCATTGCCCCGCGGAGGAGATTCAGCGTCAGTTTCAGGTCTACCCGGGAGAGGATTTCGCCACTCCAGGGACCGGCGGCCAGGATGACGAGCCGGGATTCCAGCTGGATTGCATCACCGGTGCGGACGTCGGTGGCGCGCACCCCGCGTACACCGCGGCCGTTGGACAGGAAATCGTCCACCCGGTGAAAGTCCCGCACGGCGGCTCCCGATGACCGCGCGGCCGCGGCCAGCGCGGCGCACAGCGCCGGCCCTTCGCAGACGGCGTCCGCAACGACGTACGCGCGGCGGACGGCCGGCGAGAGGAGCGGCTCTCGGCGCAAGGCCTCGGCGGGACTGATCCGGATGACCGGGACGCCGGTCGCGTGGGCTCCGTCCTCCCATGGCTCGATGTAGCCGGCATCGTCGTCCGGGAACAGGGCGAACAACCCGCCGGTTCCGCGGACCAGCCGCGGGGCGATCCGCGCGAGCACGGCGCTTTCCCGCGCGCACTGGGCGGCGGCAACCGGATCGGACACCGCGTAGCGCGCGCCGGAGTGGACGAGCCCATGGAAGCGACCGCTGCTGCCCGAGGCAAGCCCGCCCCGTTCCAGGAGGGTGACGCGAAGCCCGCGCAGCGAAAGATCCCACGCGACTCCGCAGCCCGTCGCGCCTCCCCCGATGACAATGACGTCGGTCATGCGGTGGTTCGCGGCCTCACCCCTCCCGGATCGTGATCTTTCTCTCGATGGGGCCGGCGGACCGCAGGGTCGCCATGACGGTGCAGTACTTGGTCTCGCTCAGCTCGACGGCGCGCTCGACGGCAGCCGCGTCGATACCCTTCCCCGTCACCACGTACTCCACGAGGAAGCTGGTGAACCTCATCGGGTCGACGGGGGCACGCTCGCCGTGCGCCTTCACCTCGAAGGCGGTCACCTGCTGGCGCTTCTTTTCCAGGATGGAAATGACGTCCATTGCCGTGCAGCCGGCGAGCCCCACGAGAATCAGCTCGGACGGCCGAAAGCCGTCGTTCGCTCCGCCCACCTTCGGGTCGGCGCCCAGCGGCAGCGAGAACCCGGTCGTCGCCGCGGTGCCGGTGAAGCTCAAGCCCTTTTTCCACACGACGGATGCGTCCATTGCCTGATCGTCTCCTATTCTTCCGCCTCGACCGCGAGAAAATCTCCCACCGTCCCGCCGGTGATCGTCACCAGCTGGTCGAATGTCATGGGAACACCCGACGAGTCGGTTCCCGCCGCCGGGTAGATCGTCTGGTACCCGGAGAGGCTCCTGTCGATGTACAGAGCGACGCCGCGGTCCACGCCGAAAGGACAGACCGCGCCGGGACCGAAGCCTGTCGCGCCCTGCGCCTCCTCGGCGTTCGCCATCCGTGATTTCACGTTCGTGACGGCCTTCAGCTTCGCGTTGGAGAGTCTCTTGTCTCCCGGGCAGACCACCATGAAGAATCGGCCGTCCTTCCCGACGAACAGGAGGGACTTGGCGATCTGTGCGACTGTCACCCCGAGCTGCTGCGCGGCGAGAACCGATGTCGCGGTGCTTCCCGGCGCGAACTCCTTTGCTGCCAGCCCATGGGCATCGAGGATCGAGCGGACCTTCTCCGGAATCATGGCGCCGGAGTCTATGAAAGATGCGCGAATGCGTCAACGGTTGCCGCGGCGCGCGGCGAAGACTACCATTGAGGCATGGCTGATATTACAGGCACCGACCCCGCGCAGCCTCTTTCCCGGGAGCAGCTCGAGGCAAAGCTCACCGGCAAACCGGACTTCGTCCTGGAGGAGTGCTACTGCAAGGGTGTCGGACAATACTGCATCGACAACGCATTCTGCGTTCAGCTGGCCGCGAAATCGACTCTCCCGACGCGATTCGGGACGTTCACCCTGTACGGGTTCTACGACAACCGGGAAGGCAAAGAGCACACCGCCATCGTCCACGGGGACGTGGAGGGCCGCGAGAGCGTGCCGCTGCGCGTGCACTCGGAGTGCCACACGGGCGACGTCTGGGGCTCCCTGCGCTGCGACTGCCGCGACCAGCTGGAAGCAGCGACCCGGTACATCGCGGGCCAGCCTTTCGGCGTCGTGATCTACCTCAAGCAGGAAGGCCGGGGAATCGGGCTGCTGAACAAGATCCGGGCCTACCAGCTGCAGGACCTCGGCCTGGATACGGTGGAGGCCA
>JBKQPS010000085.1:0-10585 GCA_052144915.1 Spirochaetia bacterium
AACACCGGTACACACTGTCCCGACCCGACGCTCTTCCGCTCTGCTAGGACAAGGACGGGGATGCCGATTGCCCTCCGGAACCGCAGAACGAAGAAGGCAGCCGCGGCCGCGATTCCCCCAACCCAAAGCAGCCGGGGATCAAGGATTCGGCTGGGGCCGGGCACGAAGATCGCCAGGAGCCCGAAGATCACCGCGGCGGAAAGGAGCACGCACGCGAGGATCCACTTCCTGGCAGCCGCCCGTTCGGGATCCGCCGCGTTCCGCGTCCGCCGGGTGGCCCGACTCAAGGCCGCGCCGGTACACAACCCGACGGCGATAACCCAGGGCAGCGGGCTCTGCAGGAGGGAGGCAAAAGGTACGAGTGGAACCATGGGCCCCTCCTCTTACTCCAGTGTCTTCGGCTTCACCTCGGCCTCGATCTGGCGCACGTATTCCTCCAGCGGGATCATGTTCCTCTGTTCGCCGCTTCGGGTCCGCAGGGACACTGCCCGGCCAGCCTGCTCTTTCTCGCCCAGGATCAGCATGAAAGGAATCTTCTGGTTCTGGGCATTGCGGATTTTCGCGTTCATCCTTTCATCACCCTTGTCCAGCTCGGCGCGCACGCCGCGGGCTTTCAGCGCCCGCACCACTTCCTCGCCGTACGCGGCGAAGGCCGGTGTTACCGGGATCGCCACCGCCTGCACCGGCGCGAGCCACGGGGGGAAAGCTCCGCCGTAGTGCTCGACGAGCACCCCGAAGAACCTCTCCAGGGATCCCAGCAGGGCCCGGTGCACCATGAAGGGTCTTTTCTGGGTGTTGTCGGACGCCACGTACGTGATCCCGAACCTCTCGGGCTCGTTCCAGTCGAACTGGATGGTCGTCATCTGCCACTCGCGCCCGAGGGCGTCCTTGATCTTGAGGTCGATCTTCGGACCGTAGAAGGCGCCGCCGCCCTCGTCGAGGATGATGTCCAGGTTCTCCGTTGTGGCGGCACGCCGCAGGGAGGCGATGGCCTTTTCCCACGTCGCATCGTCTCCGATTCCGTCCGCGGGCTTCGTGGCGAGGTACGCCTTGATGTCCGTGAATCCGAATGCCTTCCAGATCCTCAGGGAGAACCGGAGCACCTCCAGGATCTCGTCGTCGATCTGCTCGGGGGTGCAGATGATGTGCGCGTCGTCCTGCGTGAAGCCGCGAACGCGGAGGAGACCATGCAGCACGCCGGACTTCTCGTAGCGGTACACGGTGCCCAGCTCGGCCCAGCGCAAGGGAAGGTCCCGGTAGGAGCGCTGCTGGTTCTTGTAGATCATCAGGTGGAAGGGACAATTCATTGGCTTCAGGAAATAGTCGACCTCGTCGATCGACAGGGGCGCGTACATGTTCTGTTTGTAGAACCCGAGGTGACCCGAGGTCTCCCACAGCCACCCCTTGCCGATGTGCGGCGTGTACAGGAGCTCGTATCCGTTCTTCAGGTGCTCGGAACGCCAGAAGTCCTCGATGGCGAGACGCACCCGCGCTCCCTTGGGATGCCAGTAGATGAGCCCCGCCCCGGCCTCCTCGTGGATCGAGTACAAGTCGAGCTCTTTGCCCACGCGACGGTGATCCCGCTTCTCGATCTCGGCGATCCTCTTCAGGTGCGCGTCCAGGTCCGCCTTCGATTCCCACGCGGTTCCGTAGATGCGCTGAAGCATCTTGTTCTTCTCATCTCCGCGCCAATACGCGCCGGCGATGGAGGTGAGCTTGAACGCATCAGGCCTCAGGGCACCCGTGTTCGGCACGTGCGGCCCGCGGCACAGGTCGGTGAACGTGTCCTGCGTGTAGGTGGAGATCTCCTGCCCTTCGGGCAGCTCATCGATCAGCTCCAGCTTGTACGACTGGTCCTTGAAGAGACTTCGCGCCTGCGCCCTGCTCACCGCGGCACGCGTGAAGGCATGGTTGCCGGCCACGATGGCGCGCATCCGCTCTTCGATTCCCGCAAGGTCATCCGTGCTCAGGGTGCGGGGAAGTTCGAAATCGTAGTAGAAGCCGTCGTCGATCGCGGGACCGATGGCCAGCTTCGCCTGGGGGAATATCTGCAGGACCGCTTCCGCCATCACGTGGGCGAAAGAGTGCCGGATCTCCAGGAGCCCGGGCTTTTTCGTCTCTTCCATCTCGTGCCTCCAAACGACAAAGCCCCTCGCGGCAGCTTCGTCCTGAAATTGGGCGCGGCCGCACAGCCGCGCATCCAAGGACGAAAAGCCGTTCAGGGCTTCCCGCGGTTCCACCTTGATTCGCACGTCACGAATGGGCCCGGTGACGCGCGCACTCTGTTTGCTCTCTCACGGGGAGCGTCCGGATGGCGCATACTCGATGCAGGCTCTGCGGTGTGTTCGGCAACCCCGGAGCCCGCGATCTTTCCGGCCTCCGCTCGGGAGTGGTTTTCGGCGCCGCCGCCTACTCGTCTCCGTCACAGCGTTTCCGGAAGTATCGAGAGAAACCCGGGGCCCTGTCAAGGGCGAAGGGCGCTTGTGCGAAGGGCGCGAGGGCCTGGTGCAACGGAAGACTGACTCCGCGCCAGCGAAGGAATACCTCGGCTGCCTTGGTTTCATTGACATCGAGCTGCGCCGGAGGCTACACTCCCGTTTTGATGAGCAGTACATCCGCCGAGGTACGGCGGCGCCCGAAATCCGCCGAAATACGGCGGCGCATCGACATCTTCACCATCGACGTCGGCGGGGGACATATCGCCCCCGCGCAGGCGATCAACCAGCAGTTCGACATCCTCGGGTACAAGGATCTGGACGTGCGCGTGGTGAACCTCGGGATCACTCTTCCCGCCACGTTCCTGCGCTACCTGTACAAGTTCTACTGGGACAAGGCGCTGCGCTACCCGCCCCTCATCAACGCATTCTACCGCGGGGCGGACAACCCCTTCCTGATGAAGATCGTCGATCGCATTCTCGGCATCACGATCCTCCCGAGGTTCGTCGCCTACCTCGAAAGGGAGAAACCCGACCTCATCGTTTCCACGTATTTCACCTTCACGCACTACCTGGAAATGCTGCAGAGAATGGGACAGGTGGACGCGGTCACCGTTGTCCTCAACCCCGAGCCCTTCGATTCCCACTACATCTGGTTCTCCCCCGTGTTCGACTGGAGCATGGTGTTTTCCCGGAAATCACGGGACGAGATCGTGGAAAAAGGCATTGCGCGCCAGAAGGTGAAACTCTTCCAGTTCCCGATCAAGCCGAGCTTCGCACTTCGCACACAGAACCCCGCCACGCTTCGCGGGCTCCTGGCACTCGCGAAGAAGCCCTTCACCGTGCTCTTCTTCTTCGGCGCGGAGGGTGTCGGACCCGTGAAGAAGTTCATCGCGGTCCTTATCGAACGCGGGATCGCCCTGCAGGCAGTGGTCATCTGCGGTCGGAACGAAAAACTGAGGGCGGACATCGAGGCCCTGGCGCGGAACGGCACCGGGTCCGTCCAGATACAGGTGCGGGGCTATGTGACGAACCTCGCCGACTACATCGCGGCGTCGGACGTGGTCGTGGGGAAGTCGGGGCCCAACCAGGTATTCGAGACACTCCTGCAGTGCCGTCCGATCGTGATCTCCAGCTTCCTCGCGAATGAGAAGGAAACCACGAACTGGGTGATCGCCAACCGGCTTGGCTGGCTCACGCGCACGCCCGCTCACCTTGCCACGCTTCTCCAGCGGCTGGAGGCGCAGCCCGCCGTGTTGAAACGGTACCAGGCCAACATCCGTGCAATGAAGCTGCGCTCGGGGGCGCCGGAGATCTGCGAGTTCCTGGCCGGGTTGGCGCGGCAGAAGCGCCTTCCGCGGAAGCGGCCCATGGCCGAGGCCCTTCGAAAGCTGCGGGATCGCGTGGTCGCCGAGAGCGAGGCGATCTCACGGCGGATCGAGTCCTCGGAGAACGTGAAGTGGCTCACGCGGGCAAGCGCAGAACGCCGCGCGAAAATCACGCGGAAGCGGGCGGCATCGAGCAGCGGAAAGCTTACCGGCCGGCCCGGATCCGTTTCTCGAGAGAAGCCGCGGTGATCCCCAGGTGCTCGGCGATCTTCTGATACGGCCCTGACTCGCCGAAGCGGTCGATACCCACGACAAGAGTCGAATCGTCGGCAAGACCCTTCCAGCCGAAGGAAACGCCTGCCTCGAAGACCACTTTCTTCGCCCCGTGCGGCACGAGGGCGCGCTGGCGGTCCATGGGCTGGGCATCGAAGAGGGCCCGGGAGATCATCGATACGACGCGGACCTTCCGGTCACCGAGGGCCGCCGCGGCCTGCAGCGCCACGGACACTTCGGACCCGGTGGCGACGATCACCACCTCGGGCGCGCCTTCGCATTCCTTCGCCACGTATGCGCCCCGGCGGATGGACGTCCGCCACTGCGGGTCGGCCTTCGCATAGACGGCGATCCCCTGCCGGGTCAGCGCGAGGGCCGTCGGGCCGTCACGCCGCTCGACAGCGATCCTCCACGCCATCTCGGTCTCTTCCGCGTCACCCGGGCGCAGGAGAAGCAGATTCGGGATGGCGCGGAGCGCCGCGAGGTGCTCCACGGGCTCATGGGTGGGACCGTCCTCGCCGACGAAGACCGAGTCGTGCGTGAGCACGTAGATCACGGGAAGCTTTGCGATCGCGGCGACGCGTATTGCAGGACGCATGTAGTCGGAAAAGACCAGGAACGTGGCGCAGAAGGGCCGCAGGCCGCCGTGATAGGCGAGGCCGTTGCAGATCGCCGCCATCCCGTGCTCACGGATTCCGAAATGGAAGTTGCGGCCCTTCGGATTGGCCTTTCCGAAATCGCCCAGGTCCTTGAGATTCGTGTTGTTGGACGGGGCGAGGTCAGCCGAGCCGCCGACCAGGCTCGGGACCAGCTTCGCAAGGGCGTTCAGGACCTGGCCGCTGGCGGCGCGGGTGGCGAGACTCTCCCCCTGCTTGAAGGACGGCAGGGTGGCCGAGGAGAGGTCCACGTGGTCGCGGAAGGCGGAGTCCCACTCGCGCGCGAACTCGGGGTTCTCTTTCTTCCATGCCCGCAGCGTCGCGTCCCACTCGTCGTAGCGCGCCTTCCACGACGGCTGCTTTTCCTTGAAGTAGGCCGAGGCCTCGGGGAACACGAAGAACTGGCAGCCGTCGGGCACGCCGATCGCTTTCTTCGCTCCCGCGGCTTCCTCGGGACCGAGCGCTTCCCCATGGACCTTTGCCGTGCCTGCCCGGGTGGGTGCGCCCTTTCCGATCACGGACTTCAGGAGGATGATCGTCGGCCGATCCTCCGTCTTCTTCGCCTGGTCGACAAGGCTCACGATTCCGGGCATGTCATACATGTCGCCCGCCAGGGTCTGCCAGCCGTACCCTTCGAAGCGCTTCAGCACGTTCTCGGAAAATGCGAGGTCGGTCGACCCTTCGATCGTGATCCTGTTCGAGTCGTAGAACACGATGAGCTTGCCCAGGCCGAGGTGTCCGGCAAGAGAGCACGCCTCCGACGCCACCCCTTCCATCATGTCGCCATCGCTCGCGAGGACGTACGTGTAGTGGTCGACGACGACACGGGCCGCGGTATTGAACTTCGCGGCGAGCATGCGCTCGGCGATTGCCATTCCCACGCCGTTCGAAATGCCCTGGCCAAGGGGTCCGCCGGTGGCTTCGACGCCGGGCGTGAGACCCCATTCGGGATGCCCCGGGGTGCGGGACCCCAGTTGCCGAAAGCCACGGATGTCGTCGAGGCTGAGATCATACCCCGAGAGATGGAGGAGCGAGTACAACAGCAGGAAGCCGTGACCCGCGGAGAGCACGAAACGATCGCGGTTTGCCCACTGGGGATCCTGCGGCCAGTGGTGGAGGAGCTCGCCATAGACGAGCGCCCCCAGCTCGGCGCAGCCCATGGGAAGGCCCGGGTGCCCCGAATTCGCCTTTTCCACCGCGTCGATGGTCAAGGATCGAACACTGTTGGCAACCGCCTGGAGCGCAGGTACGTTCATATCGTCCTCCGTGTCACGTGAGCCCTGCCGCCGTCGATGGTGACCAGGGCGTAATTGCCATCCTTGAAGGGACCCAGGTTCACGCACGCGGCCCCGCCGAGCGAGTCCTCACCCGCCGACTCGTGGACATGACCGCAGACGCAGATGTTCACCGACCCGGCGAGCAGGAACTCCCGCACCGGTCCGGATCCAAAGTGCTGACCCGCGTGCCCCCGGTCCAGCCGGGTGCCGTGCGGGGGGGAGTGAGAGACAAGAACCCGAAAAGGAGCGCGGGCGATCTGCACAAAGCCTTCCGCAAGGCAGCGCACCGCTTCCCCGTCTTCTAGCTCCCAGGGAGTGCCAAAAGGGGACGGGGTCCCGCCGCCGAGCCCCATGAATCCCACGTCCCCGACCAGTGTTCCCCGCCCGTGAAGGTCGACGCCGATCTCGCCCAGGTAGCCCCGCACCGGTTCACGGTCCATGTTGCCTGCCACGGCAAAAAGCCGCGCCCCTGAAGAGAGCAGCGGCGCGAGAACCGCGTGCGCCTCCTCGCGGCCGCCGAGATGGGTGATGTCGCCGGCGACGATCACGACGTCAACCCCCTCGGCGCTGGACAGCAGCTCCTCGATCCGCGCTGACTTTCCGTTAATGTCAGAAAGACAGAGAAGCCGCATCCGGAAGCGAGCACCTAGTGGTGGCGTCTCCTGTGCTTCTTGTGCTTCCGGCTTCCCGTCTGGCCGGGGAACGCGACGTTCGCCGGCGCCGCAACGACTCGAGGCGCCGGCGCCTCTCCCCCGGTCCGGGCGGCCTCGAGGGGAACCGCGCCGCCCGCGGTTTCCGCGGCGAGCACACCCAGGGAGCCGGAAACGGACTCGGGGACAAAAGCGGCGGGCGCTTCTTCGGCGCCGGGCTCCTGCTCTTCGACCTCGGCCTCTTCTTCGACGGGAGCCAGGAGGGGCTTTTCCGATGCGCCGATGCCGTACTTCTTGAGCTCGCCCGTCTTGCGCTTCCCTTCCCGCCACCTCGTCCACTCGATGACGATGAACGCGGAAATGAATGTCGAGTACGTGCCTTCCACGATGCCGACGATCATGTTCAGGGCGAAGTTGCGGATCGTGCCGCTGGTGAGAATGAACAACGCGATGACCGTCAGCAGCGTCGCCCCGGAGGTGATGAACGTCCTGCTCAGCGTCTGCGTCACGCTGGTGTCCAGGATCGTCCGCAGGGATTCCCCGCGCATCAGCGTGTTGTTCTCGCGCGCACGGTCGAAGTTGACGATCGTGTCGTTGATCGAGTACCCGAGGATCGTGAGAATCGCGGCGATGGTCCCCGCGTCGATTTCAACGCGAAACACCGCGTCGAAGGACAGCATGACCAGGGCGTCGTGCAGGATCCCGAGAACGGCGGCTGCCGCGTAGATCCAGGGGTGGAACCGGAAGGTCATGTACAGCAGGATCAGCGCCACCGCGATGAGCACGAGCCAGATCGTCTGCGTCGCGAGGCTCTGGGCCATGCGCGCGCCCACGAACGTCGTGCTCTTGAGGATCACCTGGCCGGCCCCGTATTTCCCCTCGAGGACCTGCATCAGGGCCTTCTCCGTGTCCTGCTGGAAGGTCGCTTCGCTCGTGCCCGCCGGGACCGGCACCTTCGTGATGAACTCCTGGTTCACCGCGGAGCCCACCGCCTGGAGGGAAAACTCGCCCAGCGCCGGCAGCAGGGCACGCACGTCGGTGATCGTCGCTTCGGCGCCCCTGCCCGGACCCGGCGCGCGGTTGATCGTGTAGGGAGCATTGGTGATGTCGGCGGGCCGCGGGAGCGGCTCCAGCTCGGAGGGAGACGCGGACGGATCACCCTTCATCGTGACGGTGACGCCCGCCACGCTCTTCGTGATCGCGTCCGTGAGATCGCGAACTGTCGCGTAGCCCGAGTAGCGGAACGGGAACGTTTTCCTCGACCCGTCCTTGGAGCTGGTGACAGTGAAGATGATGTCCCCGGGTGACGTGAGTGCCTGCTCGCCCGCGGGGATGGAGATTTCCGTCTTGTCGGGGCCGGCGTACTGGACAGTGAAGCTCGCCGGGGCCACCTGGAACTGGAACTCGATGCCGGCCTTGAAGTCGACTCCGAGGTTCAGACCCTTGTTGACGATGTACCCCGCGATTCCGATCAGGATCAGGAGCGACGAGAACCCGAAGAACCAGTACCGGGCGCGCGAAAAGCGAATGACTCTCTTCATGCCAGCTTTCTCCAGGTGAGCCGGATCCTCTTGGTCCCGAGCACGTCGAGCTCGAAGTCGAAGATGAGCCGGGAAACGAATACCGCCGCGAACAGGGTGGCGAGGTTGCCGATCAGCAGGGTGACGGCGAAGCCCTGGATGCTGCCCTTGCCGAGCTGGGTGAGAACGAGCGCCGCGATGATGGTCGTCACGTTCGAGTCGAGGATCGCCGAGAAGGCCCGGGAGAACCCGTGGCTCACGACGGCCTGGGTTGTCTTCCCGAGCCGCGACTCCTCCTTCATCCTCTCGAAGATCAGCACGTTCGCGTCCACGGCCATTCCGATGGTGAGGACGAGGCCCGCGATGGCGGAAAGGGTGAGGGTGAACCCGAACACCGAGAGGATCGCGACGTTGATATAGAGGTGCAGGAGCTGGGAAACGACCGCGTTCAGGCCCGCGCGGCGATAGTACAGGAGCATGAACAACATGACGAGGCCGATGCCGATCACGCTCGCCTTGATGCCCTGGCTGATCGCGTCCTGGCCGAGCGAGGCGCCGATTGCCTGCTGGCTGGTGATCTCCAGCGGCACGGGCAGGGACCCCGTGCGCAGGGTGAGGGCGAGATCCGCCGCTTCACTCGCCGTGAAGCCGTTGACCCGGACCTGGTCGCGGATGGGTTCCTGGATGGTCGCCTGCGCCTTGACCTTGTTGTCGAGGGAGACGGCGAGCCTCTTGCCGACGTTCGCGCTGGTCAGCTTGTAGAAGGTTTCTCCTCCCGCGGCCGTGAGGATGAAGTTGACCGTGGGCTGTCCCGTGAGCGGGTCCCGGCCCACCTGCGCGTTGGTGATCTCGGTGCCGTTGAGGCCGATTTCCTGGTGGAGCACCGTGTACCCCTTCAGCTCGTCCAGGCCGTACGAATCCTTGTCGAAGACGCCCCGCAGCTCGTCTCCCTTGGGAATCACGGCGAGCACACCGGTGTCCTTGACGTCCCCGGCGGCATCGAGCAGGACGCCGGGGTTGGCGGCGGTATAGTCCTTCACCTTCGCCACCGCATCCTCATCGACGATGTGGAAGGTGAGCGACCCCTTTCCCATGATGAAGCGTCGCACGTTCTCGGGATCCGAGGTGCCCGGGATCTCGATGATGATCCTGTCGTCGCCCTGGGTGCGGATGGACGGGTCGGTGAGACCGAACTGGTCGATCTTGTTCCGCAGCACCTCCATGGTCTGGGCCATCTTGTCCTTGCGCTGGGAGGCGTTCAGCGACGTCTTGTTGATCTGCTCGTAC
This sequence comes from Spirochaetia bacterium, assembly GCA_052144915.1. Lineage (GTDB taxonomy): Bacteria > Spirochaetota > Spirochaetia > SZUA-6 > Fen-1364 > Fen-1364. The sequence goes on from JBKQPS010000085.1 coordinate 9,427, forward strand.
GCGGCGTAGTCGACCTGGATCGTGACGTACATCCCGCCCCGGAGGTCGAGGCCGAGCTGCATCGTCTGGTTCTTCAGATCCTTGAGGGCGAACATCTGGTCGCGGTACCAGGCCTCGGCATCCCCCGTGATGTCTTCGCGGCTGGAGTACGCCTGCAGCACGTTCTGCACGGTCCACTCCGTCGGGGCGTTTCGGCCGGCGGTCCTGTAGCGTCCCTTCGCCTTCTGCACCAGGAACGAGAAGTCCGCGGGCACGGGGTCGGAGGGTTTCATTGCCAGGAGGGTCTTGATGGCGGAATCGGCCCGCTCCTGCGCGTAGACCTTGATCTGGTTGCGCGAGCTTTCCGCCATGTCCTTGTCCGTCTGCTGCGTCATGAAATACCACTTGATGGAGGGCCAGACGAAATAGAACCCGACGGCAAGAACCGCCAGGATAATGAGAAACCGATACCGCTTCTTCATGGAGGATGCTACTCCTTGGAATCTCCGAAATCGTCCCTGCGCTCGAGTACCGTGGAGACGGCGCTCTTGGAGAACTTGATTTTCACGTTGTCGTCGACCTTGAGCACCACCGCGTCATCCTTCACCGATTCTACGAAACCGTGCATTCCGCCGATCGTCACGACCCGGTCGCCCTTGCGGATGCTCTGCAGCATCTTCTTCGCGTCCTTCTGCTTCTTGTTCTGCGGCCGGATCACGAGGAAATAGAAGACAACGATGATGAGCCCGAAGGTCACCAGCATGGTCACCAGCTGGGTGCCGCCGCCGCCCGGCGACGAACCCTGCTGCGGGCCCATTCCCATCATCAGGGGGAGAAAACCGGAAATGTGTGTCATATGAAATCCTTCAGTATTGAAGATGAATAACGCGCCACCATACCACGAAGCCGGAGACAGCGTCAACCGTAGCCACGGAGGGGGGTGCGCATTGCCGAAGTTGGTGGTTTCTGGCTAGAAAAGGCCCTCCCAGCCCGTGGTAAACTACCACTACCAACATTCTCAAAGCTGGGAGGGAAAGGCAATGGATTCTCTGATACCGCAGATCGTGGAAAACTTCAAGACCACTTACGGGCTGAAGATCACCGACAACGCCGACCTGTTTCTGGTGGAACGAAATCTGTTGGAGTTTCTCATGAAGCTCGGCCGTGCGGTGATGGGCAG
>JBKQPS010000086.1:0-4933 GCA_052144915.1 Spirochaetia bacterium
CTCGGCCGGCGAGTGCTGAAAAATGAAACGATCAGCACCGTCCCGAGTATGACGAGAATCATGGGCCACCACTGCCGCACGAATGCCGCGAGCTCCCCCTCGGAACGATGGAGGCTGAAGGGCAGGAACAGGAGGGCGAGCAGGGAAATGAAGAGCCCGGGCACGATGATGGCAACGCGGGCAGAGCCGCGCTTTCGCAGTCCATACGGCACGAGAGAGACGCCGGTGACGAGCATGAAGGCGGGCCAGATCCGCACGAGGCTCTGGGAACGGAGCAGCGTGTTCATGAGGAGGAAGACGATTCCCCCGAGGGTGAACACCATGCCCGGAATGATCCATCGGTCCGACCGGCGCCGCGGCCAGGCGAAGGAGAGAAAGATCAGACCGGTGAGAATCACCGCCACCGGCCAGAAAGTCCCCGCCTGCGGCAGGTAGCCCGCGTTCCAAAGCATCAGGACGCCGCCGGCAAGCGCGACTGCCACTCCGGTCACGAGGAGCATGTTCGGGTATCGCGGTGTGCTGCGACTCTTCATCGGCCGATCGATCCTATCAGAACCGCTCTGCCTTGCCAACAGAGGGCATTCCTGCTACTATCCCCCAACACCGATGGCAGGTCGCATTACTCTCCGTGGATCGGGTGGGCGCCGGGCGGCACGCGCAGTCGCGCTGTTCGTGCTCGCCGCCGCGCTCGCCGGTTGCGGCGCCACCGATACCCGCTACTACCTGGGCGCCTTCGATCAGAACCAGGAGCTCCGCGAGCTGTTCCGCCTCTTCAGCACGGAAAAGGACCAGGAGAACCGCTTTGTTCTCATCACGCAGATCGCCGCGGGCCTGGCGAACGAGAGCCGGGTGGACCGCGAAATCCTCTTTCTCACCACGCACGTGGAAAAGAATCCTGCCGACATCTACAACGGCTACTACCTCCTTCTCGTCGCCGACGCCTACCGGGACATGAAGGCGGTCCCGTTCGCCATCCATTATTATCGTAGAATCCTGTCCAACTATGGCGACCTGCTCGTGAAAGGCACCTCGATTCACCTGCAGTGCCTCCAGGAGCTGCTCTCGCTTGAAACGGATCCCGAGGCAAAGATCGGATACTACAAGGAGCTGTCGTCCCGGTTTCCCGACCAGAGCCCGGGCATCAACTGGTATTACATGGCGAAAGCGTACGAGGAAGTGGGTGAGTGGGAGCAGTCCATTCAGGCCTACCAGAAGTTCATCGGGTCGGTGGACGTCGACGTCACGAGTGATGCCCTTGCCCTGCGGGACGCGTCGGAGAAAGTGAATTTCTACAACAGCCCGGACAAAGGATGGCTGGTGCCGGACTTGAACACTCTCGTGGCCGGGGTGAGGGATGCCATCAGCACGAAGAACATCACCCGCCTCCGCAAATTCCAGGCGCAGGTGAACTTCTTCCAGGAGCCGTGGGACCAGACACAGCTCATCACTGAAGAAACCGTGAACTACAACATCATCAATTATCTCCTCACCTCCAACGTCGCCATGGACTCGCAGCTGGATATCGCCGCAAACGGCCGCGAGGCCACCCTTCGAACCACGGGATGGAATTTCCGGCCGTCGACCTGGTACCTGTACTTCCGCCAGGTGGATTTCCCCGCGAATCCCGACATCAACATGCAGTGGGAATGGGCAGGAATATATTTCGGCGAAAAGCTCTGAGACGCGGCCTCCTGGCCGTGCTCGCCGCACTCTGTGCTGTTCCCGCCGCGGCGACGGTGACAGGGGAAGACGGGGTCTCGGCCGCGCCGGTCCAGGCCGCATCAGCGGGAGAAAGCGACGGGCCCCTGCCTCCTTTGCAGGGTCACGAAGGCCCCGAGGTGTTTTCCATCGCCGTTCCTGACGAAGATATCATTGGGAGATACGTGGATGGTCTGCTCGCTGCCCGCAAGGACTGGCTGCAGACCGTGCTGGACCGCAGCCTCCGCTACCGGGCGTTGATATCCCGCGCCCTGGCCGAACGGGGGATGCCGCGGGAGCTGGGGTTCCTGCCCGCGCTGGAGTCGGGGTTCCAGGAGCGGGCGGTGTCTCCCCGCGGGGCCGCGGGAATCTGGCAGCTGATGCGCAACACCGCCTCTCCTTACGGGCTGCGCATGGACCTGTGGGTGGATGAAAGGCGCGATGTCGGCAAGGCGACGGATGCATCACTGGAGAAGCTCTCCGAGAACTACGGCTATTTCGGAGACTGGTACCTCGCGCTTGCGGCGTACAACTGCGGCGTGGGCAGGATGGCGGCCATCCTGCGGCGCAACCCGGGATGCGATTTCTGGGAGCTGCGGAGGAAAGGGGTGCTCCCGCGAGAAACAGCGGCGTTCGTCCCGCAGTTCCTGGCGCTCAGCCGGATTCTCGCGCATGCCGGCCGCAACGGTCTGGACATCGGCTGGGAGCCGCCACCCGCGGTGAGCGCGATCCCCCTGGACAGGTGCGTCGACCTGAGGAAGCTGGCACATGCCTCCGGGGCTCCCCTCGAGTCGCTGCTCTCCGGCAATCCCGAGCTGAACTTCCTCGTGACTCCACCGGCGTCCTACGGGTACCAGCTGAAGGTCCCCGCGGACTACGGGGATGCGGTCTCGGCCGCCCTGGCAGGCTCGGAGCTGCCCCTCATGGAGTTCCGCGTCCACCAGGTGGCCCAGGGCGACACCCTGTCCGGGATGTCGATCCGCTACGGGGTCAGCGTGCCCCTCATCCAGGAGTTCAACCCTTCCCTCGTGCCTCGGGCACTTCACCTCGGCGCGAAGGTGCTCATCCCGGTGATCCCACCACGGAGTTCAGGATGACAAAGACAATTGCATGCCTCATCGCCCTGGTCGCTGCTGCGTCGGGGCCCGTGTTCTCCCAGGACGGGGCGGCGCAAGGTCCGGGGCTGGCCGTCACGCGCAGCGTGGACTGGGCGGCGGACCGTATCGTGGTGGAAGTGACCCGGCCGCTCGACGCCGCCACGCCGTCCCTCGTGCGCGCGAAGGCAGATGCCGAAACCGACCTCGCGCAGCAGCTGCCGGGGGCCCTCTCCCGGGCACTCGGACCGCTCACGGTGGATTCCTCCCACACGGTCGCGGACTATCTCGCTGCCGATCCGGGGTTGTCCGCCCGCTTCAACGACATCGCCCTGAACGCACAGCGGACGGATCTCTTTCTGACGGGAGATCTCACGTCGCTCGTTGCCCGATACGCGATCCCATTTTTCGGCATGCAGGGGATCGGGTCGCCCCTCTACCCTTCGAAATCGACGGCGATCCGGCGGAGGCTCGGCGACGTGACGACACGCGCGTACACGGGCCTGCTGATCTTCGCGCGCGGAATGCTTCCTTCTGCGGGGACGTCCCGCATGGCCGTCGCCCGCCCCGCGCTCTATCCGCGCATCTGGGACGAGCAGATGAACCTGGTGCTCGACAAGGGCATGTGCGCGCCGGAATATCTCACCCGCTGGGGAATGGTGGGATACTCCCAGGCGATCGACGATCCCGCCGCGCAGCTTCGCGTCGGAAACTTGCCGCTTCGCCTCGCCGCCCGCGGCGTATTCGGTGACAACGACACGGACATCGTCATCTCCATGGACGGCGCCCGCCAGCTCCTCGCCCTGCCCGAGAATATCGCCCTGCTCCAGGAAGGCCGGATCTGCATCGTCTACGACAGCCTGGCGATTCCCTAGCCCTCACCGATCATCAGCCGCGCCATCACCAGTGCATCCCCCATGAGATTTGGCAGGAGGCAGTACTCGTTCGGCTGGTGCGCGGCCTCTTCGATTTTTCCCCATACGACGGTGGGAATCCCTTCCTTGCGCAAGAATGCGCCTACTGTGCCGCCGCCGATTCCCACGGTCCGGCCTTCCACCCCGTACACTTCACGGATGGCGCTCTTCAGCGACGTTACGATCGGCGCATCGGCAGCGGTGGGCGGCGAGGAGGCGCGCTGGACCTCCTGGATGTCCACGCCGACGTCGAAATCCCGGTGAATGCCGTCGCAGATCGATCGGATCTCGGCCATGACCGCGTCCAGGTCTTCCCGCGGAAGGACGCGGCAGTCCAGGTGGAAGATGTCCTCCCCCGGCAGCGTGTTGATGTTGGGAACATTGGCTTCCTTCTTTGTCGGGCTGAACGTCGAGAGGGGAGGGTCGAAGAGCTGGTCCCGGGAGGGGAAGCGCTCGGCAAGAACGCCCAGGCGGACGACGAGGTGGGATCCGGCCTCGAAGGCGTTGATCCCTTTCTGGGGAGTGGAGGCGTGGCACTGTTTTCCGCGGACACGGAATCGCAGCCACAGGATGCTCTTCTCGGCGATCTCTATCTTCGTTCCGTCTTCCGATCCCCCGTCCGGCACCAGGGCCTCGTCCTGACGGCGGAACAGCCCCGGCTTCTTCACGAGCGCCTGGATCCCGAACTCCGAACCGGTCTCCTCGTCGGCGACGAACAGGAGCTTCACCGTCCGCGAAGGCGCCAGGCCCGCCTCCTTCACGCACAGCGCGGCGATGACCGAGGACACGAGGCCCTGCTGGTTGTCCTCGACTCCCCGGCCGATCAGCCGGTCACCTTTCACGATGAGCGTGTAGGGATCGGATTCCCAGAGGGACGATTCTCCGGGCGGCACGATGTCCATGTGGGACATGATCCAGAAAGACCTGTCGTCGGTGCGGCCGGGAAGAGTGAGCATCAGGTTCGGCCGTTCACCCCGGGGGACGCGGGGATCGGGAGTGGGGACTGATTCGCAGCTTCCCAGTCCGACCTTCGAAAGCCAACGCGCGAGGACCTGGGATTTCTCCCACTCGCCCGTGCCGCCGTTCTGCGGCGAAAGCGCGGGAACAGCAGTCAGGTCGCGCTGCATTTCGATGATCAGCTCCCGTTTCTCCTCGATGCGCTTTCGCAGCGCCTCCCGCACGTCCATGAGCACCTCCACGGTGGTGTATACGTTTTTTTGCGCGCGG
>JBKQPS010000087.1:0-3614 GCA_052144915.1 Spirochaetia bacterium
AGGCGACGGTTGCCGGCCAGCCTCCGGAGGCCCGCGGCGACGTCCACGCCCTCCATGGAAGGAAATAAAACCTCGCCGTCGCGTGGCGGAGCCATCTGCTCTGTCTCTGGCGCAGGCCCGGCGGGCCGATAGAACTGCCGCATGGTCTCGAACATTGCGTCTGGATCGATGGGCTTGCTGATATGGCTGTTCATTCCAATCTCCAGCGCTTTTCGTCTCTCCTCTTCTAGGGCGTGCGCGGTCATTGCGATGATCGGCAGAGAAGTTCCCCAGGGCTGCGCGCGGATCCGTCGCGTCGCCTCGTATCCGTCCATCTCCGGCATCTGGATGTCCATCAGCACCATGTCGAAACGCGTCGAAGGGGCGGCCAATTTCTCGATCGCCTCTCGGCCGTTGGAAACAACAACGACTTCTACGCCAGCTCCTCGCAAAAGCTCGACGGCAATCTGCTGGTTGATCTCGTTGTCCTCCGCCAGAAGCACACGGGCGCCGCGAAGGCCTATGGAAGCATCATTGACTCGTTGTCTGTCCACCATTTCCGGCAGCAGGTCAGGGGCAAAGATCCTGATGATCGTGTCCGCGAGCGTGGAGGCAGTGATCGGTTTCATCAGGAACTCGGCTGCGCCTGCCGCCCGGGCGTCCGCTTTTTCGCTCCCGTCGTCTCCGAAGGCGCTCATCAGGATTACTGCGGGCGGGTTTTTCACGAAACCGGGGGCTGTGATCTTCCGCGTGGCCTCCATGCCATCAATCCCGGGCATTTTCCAATCCATCAGGATCAGTCCAAAGGCATCGGCCGCGTCAGCTTTTCTGACCGCTTCTATTGCATTCTCGCCGGAATCCACGGCCTCCACGCGGAATTTCATCGACGAGAGGATCTCGCTCATGATCTGCCGCGCACTGGGATTGTCGTCAACGACCAGGACGCGCATGCCGGCGAAATGCTGGGGAATGAGGCGTCGCTTCTGCGTCTTCATCGAGCCTAGGCCGAACCACGTGGTGAAGGCAAAGATGCTGCCCTTGCCCGGCGCGCTGTCCGCCCAGATCTGGCCGCCCATCAACTCCACCAGACGGCGGGTGATGCTCAGTCCGAGACCCGTGCCGCCGAACCTTCGCGTGGTGGAACCATCGGCCTGAGAGAAGGGACGGAACAGCTTCGCCGATCGGAGTCCGATACCAGTTGATCTTCGTTGCAGTCATAGTCATTTCCCTTCCTGCGCCTTCAGACCCGGCTCTGATAGATCAAGCCAAACTGTAGTCGTTCATCGCTACTACGGTCGCATCCCGAGTGACCGACATGGGTCCGCCACAGGACAGCTCTGCCGTCCGGCCTCCCCGAACGGGATATTCAGCCTGCGCCTAAAGCCCGAGAAGATGCTTTTCACGTTGGACCTCTGCACACCAGGGCCCGACATTCCAGTCACCATAGACGCCCAGGCTCGAAAGCTCATCCAGACCTGCGTAGACAGGAACGTGAACCAGGGAAAGACCGCGGTACGCGAAGGCTTCAGCGAGCGCAGCTTCAAGCGATTGTCGCGTGTATCCACCGAATACACCGTTGATTCCTCGAATCGAGCGAGCCATGGACACGTAGTCCACGGCCACCGAATCGTCTGTCCGGAACTCATGGCCATATTGGGCGATTTGCAGCGCGGAGATTGCCGCCATCCTGCGATTGTCAAACACCACGATCATCCCCCTCAAGTGATACTCTACCGCGTCAATGAGAATCTGGGGATTCATCATGAAACTCCCGTCACCCGAGAACGCGACAGGGTACTGCGGAGAATCGGCAAACGCCGCGGCAAGGATTCCACACGCGGCGAAACCCATATATGACGCTCCGGTGTCCGTGATTGTCTGCCCCGGTCTCTTGTCCTCGATCATCTGAAAGCCGTTCGCCTGGACATCGCCCGCATCGAAGTACTTCACCGCACCATGCGCGTCGGCGAAAGTGATGACGGTCTTGAGAGCGACGGGCTGAGTAAGCACTTTCGTTCCCCATTTGGAATCATGGAGCGCATCAGCCTGATACCGGCGCGCGCAAAATGCGTCCCATTTTTCGCGCTGTTTCCTGCACTCCGTCAGCCAGGGAGAGTTCGTGCTCGACTTCTGCATGCCGGCCGTCCGGAGATTTTCCAGGAGGCACGTCAGCACCGCACCCGCGTCTCCGATCAGGGGCACGCTCTTGTTGTAATGAGTCGCATCCTCCAGACGTGTGTTGATCGAGATGAACGCCTTTGCATTCTTCCAGGCCGTCCCGGACGAATCCCACTGACACACCGCTCGAGCTCCGATCACGATCACGAGCTCGGCATTCTCCATGGCCCAGTTGCCTGATATCGATCCCTTGGAGCCGCCCACCGTCATGTTCCGGGGGTTTGAACCCGGCAGAACTCCGACCGCGGACGGCCCATGGACGAAGATGGCGTCGGTTCGTTCAAGGAATTCCGCGAGAAGCTTCTGATCCACGTTGCGGGCGCCATTGCCGACTTTCACGAGGATGCGCGGGTACTTCGCGATCAGCTCAACGGCTTCCCGATATGCGGAGGAGTCGGCAGGGCCAACCCGGGAAAACCGCGGCCTCTGCGGCAGCTCGGCCAGGTTGAACTGCGCCATGAGCTGTCCCTGCATGTTCATGGGGAGCAGGAAAAAGCACGGGCCCGGTTGTTCCGGACTGAATACCGCATTCGCTCCGCGCCTCAACGCCGAGGGAAGCGCTTCAGTCGTCTGCAAGCTGTACGCGGTTCCCATGACTGAAACGAGCTTGAGAAACGACAACTGCTCGTGACGAGGGATTTGCTGCATGTTGAATCCTTCGTCGTGCGTCGTTTCGTCACCGAAAAGGTAGTACACACCCAACCCGTTCGAGAGGGGGACCAGCGAGGCTGCAAGAGCGTGAAGGGCACCCGGTCCGATCGACGTGGATACCGCCGCGGTCTCTCCGTACTGCCAACGGAGAGAGGCTGCCGCGTGGGAAGCTTCCACCTCATTCCTGACGTTGAACACTTGGACGACCCCGGCCATCGCATAGGTCCGAAGCGCCTCGCCCAGGTCTGTCGACCCGTGCCCGAATACGCCAATGTATGACCTGGAATCAAGGTCATTGTGATGTCAGGGACGGACAAAGGCGAGATCGTGAGACGGAACATCGACGCACCGTTTCTGTCCAAGCCATTCAAGAGCGAGGCACTACTGGCAAGCATTCGGGAAATGTTAGAACCGCCGAAGCAAAGTCCAAATCAACTCTGACGAGCGACAATAAACTCGAGCTTTGGCTCATTCATCTGGTGGTTTGGCCAAGGTTGACTTCCATGAAAGCAGGCCGCAAGGAGAATCGATCCGGGAGGCCTTGATGTATACTTTTCACCTGGCCGAAAGGTGCGCCTCCAGGCGATACGCGGAGATGCACCGCCAACGTCGTATAGCCGATCGATGTATTCAGGTATGCTTGTGCTTTTCCGCGGCATCCCGGAGCGCCGCCAGTTGCGAAATAACTCCGTCAAAGAGTTCCTTCAAAGCTCGCCTGGTCTTGGGTTGCATTTCCGTTGCGAGCTCTACGAACCTCTTGTGCGTCAGATCCTTAAGTGCCTGGATCGGGTCAACCTCTGCCATAC
>JBKQPS010000088.1:0-3426 GCA_052144915.1 Spirochaetia bacterium
CCCCCGACCCGCAGGTCGGATCGTCAACCGCCATGCCTTCCCTTGGCTCGATCAACTGGACCAAGAGCCGGACGACCTCGGAAGGCGTGTAGAACTCGCCTCCCTTCTTCCCGGCGCTGTCGGCGAAGTACTTGATCAGGTATTCGTAGGCGGCGCCCAGCAGGTCCGGGAACTCGAAGTCATCGTTGCCCAGCGGGAGGTCGTTGAAGTGCTGGATTCAGGCTTATCGCCAGGGTGCCCGGCACGAGACAGACCGCATTCACGTTGTTCGACGCAAGACCCTGCGCGGTCGTGAAGTTCGTCCACGATGCACCGCCGCTCACGGAAAGCGACACCCCGTTGCTCGTTGCCGCGCAGAGCGTGTAGGTCGTCGGCCCCCCCTGACCCACTCCCACGGGGGTGCAGCGTCCAAGCGACACGACGCCTGCCGCCACCAGCAGAGCCTTGACAGGACGGGCATTGAGAAAGGAAACTACACTTTGCCGGATGCTCACACGAATCGTCCTGCCCGCCATTCTGCCGTTTCTCCTGTGCTCGTGCAACCTTTTCTATTCGACCAAGGTGAGCTTCCTCAATAGTACTGCCAGCTACACGTTCACGGAAATAAAGCTGGGACCATTCGACTATGCAACGCCCCTGGCCCCCGGTCAGGCCATCGGCTACACCGAGATAGATCCGGGTTCGTACACCCTCTCCACCAGTGGCATCGATGGGACCTGGTTTCAGTGGCCGGTCCCCCAGGCCGTCGAACGCGGCTATTCGTACACCCTGACCTTCGTCACCGTGAACAACACGATCCAGTACCAGGTCTACGTGGCAATGGTACAATGATACCTGCGATTCCGCGGGGAAGTTGACGGGGCCCGGCAAATCGACCATATTCTGGTGCATCGCCAGCTCATATGGGAATCTTCCGAAGCATCCGCCGAAGCCGCATAGTCAGGGAAAAACTCCTCCCTGCCGACACTTGGACGTGGCTCATCCATGACCACCCCATACTCGCCGGGCTGACCGAAGGTGAGCTCTCCCGGCTCCGTGAATTGTCGACGCTCTTTCTCCACGAGAAGACGTTTGAGGGCGCAGACGGCCTGGAGTTGGACGAGTCGATGCGGGAAGTGGTCGCCGTGCAGGCCTGTCTTCCCATCCTGCACCTCGGACTCGAATGGTACGACAACTGGAAGACGATCGTTGTCGTTCCGGACGTGTTCGTGGAGGAGCACACCTCCTTCGACGCGGCTGGTGTCGTGCACGAGTGGGACGAGGACCAGAGCGGGGAATCCTGGGACGCCGGGCCCGTTCTGCTCTCGTGGAAAGACGTGGAAGCCTCCGGCTGGGGAGAGGGGTACAACGTCATCATCCACGAGGCCGCGCACCGGTTGGACATGCTGGACGGCGAGGTCAACGGCAGGCCTTCCCTGCACGAAGGAATGGACCCAGACGAGTGGCGCGAGGTCTTCTCCGGCGCCTACAAGGACCTGAAGAGGAAGGCCGGGCGGAAGAAACGCGGGCTGAAGATAGACGCGTATGCCGTGGAAGATGACGGGGAGTTTTTCGCGGTGACTACCGAGTACTTCTTCGAGCGGCCCGGCGTGCTCACCCGCGAATATCCGGACGTCTATCGTCTGCTGGCCGCATTCTACAAACAGGATCCGGGCCGCAGGATTCACGGGCTGTGAGGCGGACCCTCGTCCGCCGGTTTGCAATCCCGGCAGCTGCCGTGCTGCTGGCTTCCTGCGCGTCGCTCGTAAACAGCAGCGTCGCGGGCTCGCTCGTGCAGGGCGCGATAAACCTCCAGGCGGAAACGGCCGGCATCACGGGCACGATTGTCGACAGGACGGGTGAGCTTCTCGCGGTGGAGGACGACCACACGCGGACCATATACTGCATGAACGCGGGCAGCGCCGCAGCCGCGGGGCTGACGCCCGGGACGCGCGTAAGCGCGACGGGCAAGTTCGAGTCGGGTATCTTCGCCACGCGGTCACTCGCACCGATCGGCGGAACGCCCTGGCCTGCCGCCGCGGCAGCCACGGAAGTGCACGGCGTCACGCACGGTCTCATCCTCATGCAGGAAAATCACAGCTTCGACAACTACTTCAGTTCTTTTCCCGGCACCGACAGCCTGCCGCCAGATTTTTCCGAGGAGGGTGCCGCGAGGTTCCACCTTCCCTCCCCCACCACCCCCAACCTTCCCCACGCCGCACGGACTGTCCAGGCGGCGACGAACGGGGGGAAAATGGATCATTTCGTATCCGCGGAGGGCTCCGCGGATACGCTGGGCTACTATGATTCGCGTGACATTCCGAACTACTGGGCGCTTGCGAAGCGATTCACGCTCGCTGACAGGTTCTTCAGCTCTTTCGCCGGGCCGACCCTTCCGAATCACCTCTTCGCGGTCGCCGCCCAATCCCCGGGGGTGGACCGCAACCTCTACCGGCCGCCCGGCGGCGGGTTCGGGTTCGCTTCTCTTCCCGATGAGCTGGATGAAGCAGGCGTGTCGTGGAAATGTTATATCGGCAAAAAGGACCCGCGGCACTTCGATGCGCTGAATCCTCTCGCGGGATTCCCTTCCCTTCTCCGGGCGGCAGGCGAAACCCGGCTGGCGGCTACCGGCGAACTGTTCAAGGACATCGCGTCAGGCACGCTCCCTTCGGTGGCATGGACCTTTCCCAGCCCGGAGGAGAGCGAGCACCCGCCCTTCGACGTACGGATCGGCATGTGGTACGTGACGGCGGTCGTCAATGCGCTCATGAAGAGCAGCTCGTGGCAGAACACGGTGCTGGTGGTGACGTGGGACGAATACGGCGGGTTCTTCGACCACGTGCCGCCGCCGACGCGAAACGGAACGATGCTCGGGCCGCGCGTGCCGGCCTTGATCGTATCGCCTTATGCGCGCCCCGGCTTCGTCGATCACACGCCCTACGATTTTTCTTCCATCCTCCGATACGTGGAGGACCTCTTCGGCGTGCCCGCCCTCACCGCCTGGGACAGGGATGCGGCCTCGATTGCCGGCGCTCTCGATTCCACGCCGCACCCAGAGCTTCCGCTCGACCTGGCACCGTGACGGCCCACTCAGCCTCCGGCGGGCGGGCCGAACCCGAACAGTTTCGCAGCCGTTCCGATCACCGCGAGGCTCCACACGATGAACACGACGATCGTCAGGCGCCTGCTGCCCGTCCGCTCGAGGAAGTGGCGCTGCACCGTGGTGAGGATGACCATGGTCCCGAGCAGCCAGAGCAGGAACGCGGCGCCCCAGCCGAAGCCGATCCAACGCGAAAAGAATGCACCTACCTGCACTACTGGAGCGCCTCCTTCAGGCTCACCGGAATGAAGATCCACCCATAAGGGGTATTGAACGTCACCGTCCCAGTGATGTTGAACTCCGGGTGGGGGTTCTGGGCGAGGTTCAGGATCATGCTGAGGGTCTTG
>JBKQPS010000089.1:0-24302 GCA_052144915.1 Spirochaetia bacterium
CTGAGACCAACCTGTCAGAAGTACAGGTTTTGAGTATGCTCTCGTTTGCAGGACTATAGAATTATCTTGTTCAGGTAATCGATGAAAGGTTTCATTGCCCTGAGGCTTTCCGCCGCTTCGGCCGGGAACCGGGGAGAGAGCACGGCCGCATCGGCGAAGCTTTCGCTCACGCACACCTGCTTATGACGGAGAAGCTCGATTTCCGGGTGGTCACGGGAAAACCCCTGGGGCACCGTCTTCACCTTTTCTCCGGTCAGCTGCCCGAAGTGCCGCCTGAACGCGCCGCTCTGGAGAATCTCCTTGAAGCGCGAGGCATCGCGGGAAATGGCGTCCCGGAACCGGGAAAGCTGCGGGGGTGTCGGCTCCCAAAGGCCGCCGGCGATCATCGTCTCTCCGTTCGGAGCGAGGTGAACGTGATACCCGAGCCGGCCGGACTTTCTCCCTCCCGGGACGATCCCGGCTCCGAGGCCCGTCTTGTACGGGGTCTTGTCCTTCGAAAACCTGACGTCGCGGTAGATCCGCATGATGCAGTCCTTCGGAGTCACGCCGCTGAAATCTTCGATCTTGCCCAGATCGCTCATGAGGCGCGCAACCAGTGACTCGAACTGCGCCATTGCGCTCTCGTACTGCTCCCGGTTCTTGTCGAACCACGGCTTGTTGTTGTTCTTCCGGAGCCGCGCGAGGAAGTCAAGGACGGGCCCGAGATCGATCGCGTCTTCCATCCTCTGCGAAATATACTCACGGCTTTCGGAGACAGCAACAGAGGTCGCGCATGGACTCGGCACCGCGGCGGCGCCGCATCGGAGATCCGTCTAGAACGAAGAATCCCCGGTGTAGTGCTCGAGCATCATTTTCGCCCGCTTGTCGTCGGGGTTCAGCGCCACGGCCTTGCGGAAGCTCTGGATGGCTTCGAAGTTCTTGTACAGGCCGGCGTAGGCCTCGCCGATCAGGAAGTGCGCTTCGGCGAAATCGGGGCTCATCGCAACGAGCTCTTCCAGGAGAGGCAGCGCCTTCGCGTGCTCGTTGCGTTTCATGTACAGCTGCGCGAGAAAAAAGTTCGCGAGCAGCGATTCCTCCGACTCGCGGCGGAGAATCGAAAAGGCCTCCTTTGCTTTCTCGTCCCGGCCGAGAAAGTTGTTGATCAGGCCCATCCAGTAGTAGGACATCACGTGGGTGCCGCATTCCGCTTCCACGTTCCTCGTAAAGGCGCGCAGCGCCTCGCTGAGTTTGCCCATCCGCACGTAGCAGACGCCCAGCTTGTACCAGGCCTGGCACATCCCGGGGGCGAGCTTCAGCGCCTTTTCGTAGTGCTCCGCGGACTCGCCGAGCGTGCCGTGGGAATACAGGAGGTTGCCCAGGAGGACGTGGAGCGATGCATCGCCGGGGTTCTTTTCGAGCAGATCACTGAGAGCCTTCAGGGACTTCTCGCGGTCTCCCTCCATGTACGTCCGCATCCCCGAGATGTACTCCTGCCCGGAATGAACAGTATCCATGGTCCGCCTCCTTCTGAGCTGCAGCGCGTCCGCCGTGTCCGTTGGTGCGCGCAGACTACCATTGTTGGGCCGTTTTGAGAATCCCGCGGCCACGAATGTCACGGGGTACCGTGACCGGGGTACCCCGTGGCATTTGCGCGGCCGCGAATGTTACGGGGTACCGTGACCAGGTACCCCGCGGCATGTACCGCCCGCGCTCAGAACCCCGCGGTGCTCAGGGACCCGATGAAAGAGAGCAGCGGCGAGGGAAACACGCCGAGTGCGACCACCAGGAGGACGAGCAGGGCAAGGGCCACGGCGGCCAGAAGGGGGGCGCGAGCCGCATCGCTGGCCGCGCCGGTTGCCGCGGCCGCGCCCGCGGAAGCTCCCGGTCCTGGCGCGGCTCCGCCGGCGTGCTCCGCGAAGCCGCGGAATATCGCGGAGACGATCTTCAGGTAATAGAAGATCGAAATCGTTCCGTTCACGGCGAGAATGACCGCGAGGATCCACAACTCCGCCCCTGCGCCTGCCCGAAGGATGATGAACTTGCCGATGAACCCGGCCGTGAGCGGGAGACCCGCCAGGGACAGGAGCATCGCCGTGAGGGCGGCGGCGAGCCACGGCCTGCGGACCGCCAGCCCGCGGTATTCTTCGATCGTGTCCGCGTCCCGATCGGGTCCGGAGAGCTCCGTGATCGCGGCGAAAGCACCCAGCGTCGTGGCGAAGTAGGCGACCAGGTAGAACGCGATCGCGCGCAAGGCCTCGGCGCCGCCGGCGAGAAAGGCCACGAGAATGTAGCCGAGATGGGCGATGGAGGAATAGGCAAGGATGCGTTTGACGTTGCTTTCCCGCAGGGCGAGGATGTTTCCCGCGAACATGGACAGGCCGGCGATCACCGCGAAGACCCAGGGGAACGCGGAGGAAACCGCGCCCGCGCTGTCTCTGGCCAGGCCGTTCACTCCACCGGTGCCCACCATCGCCGGGGCGAACGCGCGGGCGAGGACGACCACCATGGCGCCCTTCGAGACGGTGGCAATGAATCCGGTCACGGGCGCCGGCGCGCCGTCATAGACGTCCGGGGTCCACAGGTGAAACGGCACGACGGCGAGCTTGAACCCGATCCCGACCAGCATCATGCCGAGCCCCACGGGGGCGAGGAGGCTCTGCGCCGGGCCTCCCGCGGCGAGCTGCGCGAGGTCCATGGTCCCCGTGTCCGCGTAGAACAGTGCCATGCCGAAAAGGAGGAACGCGGAGGAGGCGCCGGCGATGACGAGGTACTTGATCGCCGCCTCGGTTCCGATGCCGCTCTCCCGCCGCCACCCGATCAGCGCATACAGCGAGACGCTCATCAGCTCCAAACCGAGAAAGAACGAGGCGAATGCGCGGGAAGAAGCCAGGATGCACGCTCCCAGCGCGGCGAGCAGGAAAAGGAAGAAGAAATCGCCTCCTTCATCCGCCCGGCCGCGGAGCGCCGCCCAGGAGCTGATCGACGCGAAGAGGGTCCCGCCGAGGATCAGGACGAACCCGAACAGCACGAAGCGGTCGAACGAGAGCAGGCCGGACACCGCGAAGGGCGCGCGCGGGGCGGCCAGGGCCACGCAGGCGACTGCAGCCGCGAGCCCTACAAGCGTGATCACGAAGGACACGACCAGCCGGCGGGTGAAGGCGGCCGCGAACAGCACGAGCAGGGAGCTGGCGGCCAGGATGGCGAGCGGGAGAACGCCGAGGAGATCCGCCGCGTTCATGCGCCACCCCCCGCCGCCACCAGGGCGAGCACGCCGCTCACCGAATGCTCGACCATGCTCAGGATGGCCATCGGGTACAGCCCGAAGAGGACGAGAAGCGCGATGGCCAGGAATAGTGTCCCCGCTTCCCGGGCACCGAGGTCGGCCATGACCCACGCCTCGCGCGGCGCGCCGTGGAACGCGGTCTGGAAGAGCCGCAGCGCGTAGACGGTGGCAACGACGAGGCCGAAGCCCGCGACGACCGTGGCCACCGGGCTCACCGACCAGGTTCCGACCAGGACGAGGAACTCGGAGACGAAGTTCACCAGGCCGGGCAGCCCCACCAGCGCCATGCAAAGTACCAGCGCGGCGGCGCCCATCCGGGGGACCTGCGTCCAAAGCCCGCCCATCCGGTCCAGGTCCCGCGTGTGGATCCTGTCCTGGAGAGCCCCGACCAGCATGAAAAGGGCGCCCGTGCTGATCCCGTGGCTCACCATCTGCAGAACGGCCCCGGAAAGGGCCTGGGCCGTGAACGCGTACACGCCCAGGAGGACGAACCCGAGGTGGCTCACGCTCGTATAGGCCACGACGCGCTTCATGTCCTTCTGGCTGAACGCCATGAGTCCGCCATAGACGATTCCCGCGGCCGCGAGGCCAATGGCAACCGGGGCGAACGCCCGCGAGGCGGCGGGAAACAGCGGGACGGCAAAGCGGATCAGCCCGTACCCACCGGTCTTGAGGAGAAGCCCCGCGAGGATCACGCTTCCCGCCGTCGGCGCCTCCGTGTGCGCATCCGGCAGCCACGTGTGCAGGGGGAATGCAGGGAGCTTCACCGCGAAGGCGGCGAAGAAGCCGAGCATCAGGAGCATGCTCACCACGGGGGACAGGGCCGTCCCCATGAGGTCCGCAAGGGCGAACGTCCAGACACCGGTCGCCAGGGCGTGGAGCACGGCGAGGGCAATGATCGCCACGAGCATCAGGAGTCCGCCCACCTGCGTGAAGAGGAAGAACTTCACCGCCGCCCGGTGCCTGTTCTCGTGTCCCCAGATGTCGATGAGGAAATACATCGGGACGAGCATGAGCTCCCAGAAGAAGACGAAGAGGAAGAGGTCGGTGGCGAGGAACACACCGTTGATGCCCGCGAGGACGAGGGAGATGTTGAGGTGGAAGAACGGGACCCTCTGCGTGATTCCCGTCCACGAAGAGAGCACTGCCATGGCACCCAGCAGGGCGGTGAGGCCGAGCAGCGTCAGGCTGAGCCCGTCCAGGCCGAGGGAGAAGGAAATACCCAGCCCGGTGATCCACGGCCAGTGCAGCTCGGCCAGCCAGGGCGATCCGGCTCCCGCCGCCGCGGCATGCGCCAGGCGCGCTGCTCCCGCGGCCCCGAGCCAAAGGACCGCAGCCAGGCACAGGTTGAAGAGATTTGCCGCGAGGGCGAGCCAGCGGGCAAAACCCGCCTGGCGGCGGCCCAGCAGCCAGCCGGCCAGCCCGCACACGAGGGGAACGAAGACGAACAGGGCGAGCACCACGTCACCTCCGGCACCGTGTCCCGTGCCTGCGCCGACCGCCATCACAGCAGCACCACCGCGGCGACGATCAGCGCGGCCCCGGCCGCGAGGCCGGCCGCGTACCAGCGCGCCTTCCCGTTCTGCGTGAGGCGAGATGCCCGTGACAGGAGCATGAAAAGGCCTCCGACGCCGTCGAAGATCCGGTCCACCACGTCCCGCACGTTGATCCGGCACAGCCACGTGAAGGGCCGAACGAACAGCCTGTCATACAGCCAGTCGAACCCCCAGCCCGCCATCAGGAAGCGCGCGAGCGGATGCATCGGCCGCGCCGCTGCCGCCGCGGACGGAGCCGACGCGCGCCGGCTGCGTCGATAGACCAGCCAGGCGACCGGGATTCCGAGGAGGGAGGCCGCCTCGGAGACCAGCTGGAGTGTCCATTCAGTGCGAACTGGCGTCTCCGGCATCGCCCCCGCCGGCAGGGCGGTATTCAGGAAGCTCAGGAGGTAGGGGGAACCGCCCAGGTCGTGCGGGAGGCTGAGGAATCCGCCGGCCAAGCAGAGCACGGCAAGAATGGCGAGCGGGATTCCCATCACGGCCCCGGCCTGCATCCCGTCGCGTCCCGCCGCGGAGCCGCCCTCGTGCGGCGTCCCGTGAGCTCCTGCGTGAGCGCTGTCGGCGCCGGCGGGAGCGCCTCCCGCGGCCGTCGTGCGCGGAGCGCCGGCGAAGACGATGAACACGAGCCGGAAGATATAGACGGAGGTGACGAAAACACCCGCCAGCCCGAGTGCCCAGAAGACCCGGCCTGCCCCACCCGACTGCCACGCCAGTGCCAGGATCAGGTCCTTGCTGGAAAAACCGGCCGTCGTCGGCGGAAGCGCCGCGAGTGTGAGCGCGGCGATGAGGAACATCCAGAACGTGAACGGCGACTTCCGCGCCATGCCGCCCATGGCGTAGATGTCGTGCTCGTGATTGACGGCGAGGATGATCACCCCGGCGCCGAGGAAGAGCAGGGATTTGAAAAAGGCATGCGTCACGAGGTGGAAGATCGCTCCCGACCACGCCCCTATTCCCAGGGCGAGAAACATGTAGCCCAGCTGGCTCATGGTGGAGTAGGCGAGCACCCGCTTGATGTTGCGCTGGGTGAGCGCGCTCAGGCCGGCGACCAGCACGCCCGCCGCGCCGATGATCCCCACCGCCAGCAGAACCGGCGGGGCGAGGGTGAACAGCGCATTGGTGCGGGCGATGAGGTACACGCCGGCTGTCACCATGGTGGCGGCATGAATGAGCGCGCTCACCGGCGAGGGTCCTGCCATGGCGTCGGGGAGCCAGGTCTGCAGCGGGAGCTGGGCTGACTTGCCCACCGCGCCGCCCAGGAGCAGCGCGGCGACCGCGATTGCCAGCGTGGAGCCGATCTGCCACTGCGCGCCTGCCTTCTGCACGATTTCCCGGATGTCGAGAGTGCCCAGGGTCGTGGCGATGAGGAACAGCCCGATGGCCAGGGACACGTCGCCGATGCGCGTGACGATGAATGCCTTGCGGGCCGAACGCCCGTTCTCGGGATCCTTGTACCAGAAGCCGATCAGGAGAAAGCTGCACAGGCCCACGCCTTCCCAGCCCAGGTACAGCAGCAGCAGGTTGCTCGCCATGACGAGGATCAGCATCGACCCCACGAAGAGATTCATGTAGGCGAAAAACCGGCTGTAGCCTTCCTCGTCGGCCATGAAACGCGTGGAATAGAGGTGGATGAGGAATCCCACGCCTGTCACCACCAGGATCATCACGACCGAGAGCGCATCGAGGGTGAAGGAAAGGCTCGGCGAGAACCAGCCTGACGCGATCCACTGCCAGAGTGCGAACGTGAGGGAGCCGCCCGCGGGCGGAGACACCATGAACATCGCGCTCGCCGCGGCCGCGGCGACGAACGAAAGACCGACGGACCCGGCGCCCACCGCCGCGGTCACTCCCCTGGGGAACCTTCTTCCGCCGGCCGCCAGGACGAGGAACCCGGCGAGGGGGAGAGCGGGAATGCACCAGGTCCAGCTCAACATTTCACACTCCTCCCCGGGAGACAGGCACGCCCTCTTTCATCGCGTCGGCGTCCAGCGTTTTTTTCCTTCCGAAGTGCAGGAGCAGGAGGGCGAGCCCCACCGCGACTTCGGCTGCCGCCATGGAAAGGAGGAAAATGAACATCACCTGGCCGTCGGCCTGGCCCCATTTCGCCCCGGCAACCACGAATCCGAGGCCCGCGGCGTTGAGCATCACCTCGACGCACAGGAGGATGAACAAGAGGTTGCGGCGGACAATGACACCGATCAGCCCGAGCGAGAAGAGCACCCCGGCGAGGAGGAGACCGTATTCGAAAGGAACTGACGCCATCTATGGCCTCCTCGGGGAAGGCTCTCGCTGCGCGTCGCGCAGCTGCCGCCCGGCCGGAATCGGTTCCCGCCGCCCCAGGTGAAACGCCCCCACGAGTCCCGACAGGAGGAGGAAGGCCGCGATCTCCGCGCCCAGGATGTACGGACCGAACAGGGCCATGCCGACCTGCTTCGGGATCACTTCCACCGCGGGCTGCCCGACGAGGGAGCCCTGCGCGAGCACGAGCGCGAGCTCGGCGAGGAGAACGACGCTCAGGAGGGAAGGTCCGATCCATGCCCGTCCCGGGATCGGGACGGTCTCCGGACCGATGAGCATGATCACGAACACGAACAGGACCATGATCGCCCCCGCATAGACGATCACCTCCAGCGCTGCGACGAAGGCCGCGCCGAGGACGAACATGATCACGGCGGAGGCCAGGAGCGACACGACGAAGTACAGCAGCGCGTGCACGGCGCTGCGCCGGGTGATCATCATGACGGTCGCGGCGACCGCGACGATGGCGGCGAGCGTGAAGACCGCGTTCACGGGAGCAGGCTCCGCACGTCCACCGGCGGGCGCTCGTTTTCCGCCTCCCCCTTCTGCTTGCCGCTGATCTCCATGCCCGAGACCCGGTAGAAATTGTACCCGGGGTACTTGCCGGTGCCCGCGATCAGGAGGTCCTCTTTCTCGTACACCAGGTTGTTGCGGTCATACTCGGCCATCTCGTAGTCGGGGGTGAGCTGGATGGCGAAGGTGGGACACGCCTCCTCGCACAGGCCGCAGTAGATGCAGCGGGAGAAATTGATGCGGAAGAAGTCGGGCTTGCGGCGGCCCTTTTCGTCGATGCCGGCCTGCAGGGCGATGCAGGCCACCGGGCACACCGAGGAGCACAGGTGGCATGCCACGCAGCGCTCCTCGCCGTCGGGGTCCCGGGTGAGCACGATGCGTCCGCGCCACCGCGGCGGCAGGCGCCGCTTCTTTTCCGGGTAGAGAACCGTCACCTTCCTGTTGAACGAGTGGCGGAAGGTGACCCAGAGCGTCCTGAGGATGCTCAGCATACCGTGGACTCCTTATCGGCCGACGGCGAGCACGATGCCGCCGGTGACCGCGAGATTGGCGAGCGCGAGCGGGAGCATGAGCTTCCACCCGAACGAGAGGAGCTGGTCGTAGCGCGGCCGGGGAAGAGAGGCCCGCACGAGGATGAACAGCCCGAGGAAGGCGAGGGTCTTCAGGAGGAACCAGATCAGCGGCGGAAGGACGGGACCCTGCCAGCCGCCGAAGAAGAGGGTGACGACCATCATGGAAATCAGCGTGATGCCCACGTATTCCCCGATGTAGAACATGGCGAACTTGAACCCCGAGTATTCCGTGTGGTAGCCCGCCACCAGCTCGCTCTCCGCCTCCGGGAGATCGAACGGGATGCGGCGGGTCTCGGCGAGCCCGGCGATGAAGAACACGACGAAGCCGACGAACTGCGGCACGACGAACCACAACCGGTGCTGGGCCTCGACGATGTCTCTCATGCTGAACGAGCCGGCCTGCAGGACCACCCCCATGAGGGACAGTCCCATGAACACTTCATAGCTCACCATCTGTCCGACGGCGCGGACGCTGCCCAGGAGGGAGTACTTGCTGTTGGAGGCCCAGCCGGCCAGTGCCACGCTGTACACGGCGAAAGAGGACATCGCCAGGAAGAAGAGCAGGCCGATGTCGATGTCCGAGACGAGAATGGCCGGAGCGAGCGGGATCACCGCGAAGGAGGCCAGGGTGGTGATCATGATGATGCCGGGAGCGATCACGAAAATCGCCTTGTCGGCGAACGGCGCGATCCAGTTCTCCTTGGTGAATATCTTCAGCATGTCCGCCACGACCTGCAGGGCGCCGAGGGGGCCCGCCCTGTTCGGTCCGTACCGCTCCTGGAACACTCCCAGGAGCCGTCGCTCGACGAAGATGATTCCCGCGGCAAAGAGCAGTGCACCCAGGAGGACTCCGAGGATGACGATGACGGCAGTGACGAGGCCGCTCATCTTCCCGCCTCTGCCGAAGCGGTAATGTCACCTGCGGTGGCCGCGGCAACGGCTGCCGCGCTGACCGTCGCCCGGCCGGGGAGGGAAAGGACGGGCATGCCCGGCACGCCGGGCGGAACCGAGGCGACCCCGTCCGGCATGTCACTCACCGCGACCGCCATCTCGACGTCGACCCCGTCCACGGTGAGGCGCGCACGGTCTCCCTGTTGCAGTCCGCGCTTTTCGCACTCGGTCCGGGACATCGCCACGGCGGCCGGGGCCGTTCGGAGCGCGATCCCGGGAGAAAGAGAAGAAAGCTCCTCGGAGCCGAACACGTGGTGCCGCGGCACCAGGAGGAGCGTCTCGTCCCGGGCAGCCGGTGCCGCGGCGGCGGGAGGAAACCAGCTCCCCGCTGCGCCGGCCGGCGGCTCGAACAGCCTCACGCCGGGATCACCGCCCACGAGCTGGCCGCTCACTTCCGCCTGGAACTTGCTCAGCGACTGGTCCGAGTTCCAGCCGGGCGACCAGAAACGCGCATTGAGGCCCGCCGGCGCCCCGACGGAGGCACCTTCCATGGTATAGGCGAGGGGAGAATCCGGATCCCTCGGCGGCTGCGGCTCGTGGAGGTTCACGTTGGCGGTCACGGCGGTCCGTCCGCTTTCGCGCAGCGACTTGCGCGGCACGCGGCTGCCGCGCAGCCGATAGTCGGCGCCCGGAGCGGCATCCCGGACACCGCGCAGCTCGGGCAGCTCTTCGGTCATCGCATGGATGACCTCGTCCAGGCCCTTCCACGCGGTGGTCTTTCTGCCGGCGCGCACGGCGATCTCGTCGAGCCACCGCCAGGCGCTCTGCGCGGGTTCCACGGGCGGAAACACGGAAAAGAAGCGCTGGGCGCGACCCTCGGAGGACACCATGCTTCCCGAGGATTCGGCATACGTGCAGGAGGGCAGCACGATCTCCGCGGCCTCCGTCGTCGCGTGGGTGGTGTGGTCCACTGCCACGACCCGGTCGGCGGAGGCGAGAAGCGCGCGGGCGCTCTTTGACGGCATCTCGCGGAACACGTCGCTTTCCGCGACGACCAGGACCTGTCCGCTCCGCGCCGAAAGCGCGCGCGCCGCGGCGTCCAGTCCGCCCGCGGCGAGAAGGGCCGCGCCGAGGCTGTTCACTTCCGGGACGACGAGACTGATCCGCGCGTCCCGGCCGGTCTTTTTCAGAGCGCGCGCGACGTTCGCCGCGGCCATGATCACCTCGGGCGCGGCCAGGCCGGCGCCGCTGACGACCAGCGGATGGTCCGCCGCGTTCAGCGCGGCAGCGATCCGCCGGGCGGCCTGTAGGACGCCCTCCGGCAGTCCTGTCGGGCCCGGGGCCGAGATGTCGATCTCGTGCGCAACGGCGAAGCCCAGCAGCGCAATCTCGGACGGGCGCAGCCTGTGGCGCTCCCGCGCCACTTCGTCGAGCTTCGTTTCCTCCACCGAGGCGACGAAGAACGGCCCTTTTTCATGCTTGATGGCGCCGCGGATCGCCGCGTCGTCCCACGCGTTGAGCTTTTTTTCCTTCATTGCCGCCGCGGCCGGTGCGTTGGTGGATGCCTGGCGGAGATTCAGCGCAAGGATCGGCGCCGTGTTCCACACGTCTTCGCCGAGAATCAGCACGGCGTCCGATTTCCCGGCCTGGCGCACGGAGGCGGCGGGCGCCGGACCCTCCCTCAGCACCCGCGTCATCAGCCGGAGGATCTCCAGGTGATGATCCCGGACGCCGAGGTAGAAATTCGCGGGGCCCACCAGGCTGCGCAGCGCGTAGTTGGTTTCCAGCGACGCCCGGGGGGAGCCGATGCCGATCGTCGCGGCCCCCGAGGAAGCCGCCCGCGACACCGCCTGGCTCGCGCGGGAGACGGCGTCCGCGGCGGTCGCCTGCCGCGGGGTGCTGTCGGCCCGGACGAGGGGCTGGCGGAGCCGGCGCGCGCCGTTGACGAACTCGTATCCGTAGCGGCCCCTGTCGCACAGGAAGTAGCCGTTGACCTCGCCGTTGTACCGGGTGCGCACCCGCCGGAGCGTGCCGTAGCGTTCGCCGGGGATCGTGTTGCAGCCCACCGCGCAGTGCACGCAGAGCGACGGCGCCGTCTGCAGGTCCCACTTCCGGGCGTAGTGCATCTTCAGCGTCTTGTCGGTGAACACGCCCGTCGGGCAGACCTCCACGAGGTTGCCGCTGAACTCGTTCTCCAGCGCCCCGTCGGTCTGCCGGCCGAAATAGACGTCGTCGTGCGCGCCCAGCGCCTCAAGGTCCCTGCCGCCCGCGTAGTCACGATAGAAACGGATGCAGCGGTAGCACTGGATGCAGCGGTTCATCTCGTGGTTGACGAAGGGCCCGAGATCCTGGTTCCTGTGCGTGCGCTTCGTGAATCGGTAGCGGCGGTAGGCGTGGCCAGTCATGACGACCATGTCTTGAAGATGGCACTCGCCGCCCTCGTCGCAGATGGGGCAGTCGTGCGGATGGTTGACCATGAGCCACTCGGTCACCTGGCCGCGGAACATGCGCGCCTCGGGGTCCTCGATGGAGATCCGCATTCCGTCGGTGACGGGGGTCATGCAGGACATGATCACCCGGCCCTTCGTGTCCGACTCGTCCTTGAAGAGCTTCACGGCGCACTGCCGGCAGGCCCCGACCGAATGCAGGGCCGGGTGCCAGCAGAAATAGGGGAGGTTCAGTCCGAGTGAGAGGCACACGTGCAGGAGGTTCTTCCCCTCCGCGTCCACGTCGTAGCGCCGGCCGTCTATCGTCAGGTGATAGGTCTTCATCTCCAGGGGCACCTCTTCTGATGCACGTGCGCTTCGAAGTCGTCCCGGAAGAGCCTCAGCGCGCTCCCCAGCGGCTCCACCGCGCCCGGGGCCAGGGCGCAGAACGTGCGGCCCGGCGCGAGCAGGCCCACGTGCTGCTGGAGGATCTCCAGGTCGCGCGGCTCGCCTTTTCCTTCCTCCAGGGCCTCGAGGGTCCGGGCCACCCACGGCAGCCCTTCACGGCAGGGCGTGCAGAACCCGCAGGATTCGCGGGCGAAGAATTTCTCCAGGCTCAGCACCATGCCGACCGGACAGGTGGCATCGTCCAGCACGATCATGGTTCCCGTCCCCAGCCTGCTGCCGGCCCTGGCGACAGAGTCGAAATCCAGCTTCACAACCAGCTGTTCGGCGGAGAGAAAATCCGTGGACGCCCCGCCGGGAAGAAGACCGCGGAGACGGAGGCCGTCCCGCATGCCCCCGGCAAGCTCGATCAGCTCGCGGACGCTGGTTCCCATCGGCAGCTCCCAGAGCCCGGGCCGGTTGAGCTTTCCGCTCACCCCGTAGATCTTCGTACCGGCGTCCGAACCGGGGCTCAGGGCCTTGTACCAGTCCGCCCCCTCCCGCAGGATATGGGGCACGTTGCACAGCGTTTCCACGTTGTTCACGACGGTCGGCCGGCCCCAGAGGCCGCTCACCTGGGGGAAGGGCGGCTTGTTTCGCGGCGTGGCCCGCCGCCCCTCCAGCGCATTCAGGAGCCCGCTTTCCTCGCCGCACATGTACCGGCCCGCGCTCATGTGCATCCGCATCGCGAGGCTCCATGGCGAGCCCATGACGTGCTCCCCGATGTACCCGGCCTTCTGCGCTTCGGCGATCGCGCGCGTGAGACCCTCCGCGCACCGGGTGTATTCCCTCCGGAGGAAGATGTAGGCGATGTCCGCCTGCACCGCCCAGGCGGCGATGAGCGCGCCTTCCAGGAGCTGGTGGGGGTTTCCTTCCATGAGCCAGCGGTCCTTCATGGTTCCCGGCTCTTTCTCGTCCGCGTTCACCACGAGGTAGCGATGACCGCTCGTGTCGCCGGCCGAACCGCCCATTGGCACGAAGCTCCACTTCATGCCGGTGGGGAATCCCGCGCCGCCCCTGCCGCGGAGCCCCGAGGCGGTCACTGCCTGCTGGACCTGGACGGGCGTCTGGGCGAGGGCCTTGCGCAGACCCTGGTAGCCGCCGGCGGCCTCGTAGACGGCCAGGGGGAGGGCCGCGCGATCCGCGCGAATATCAGCCGTGAGAGGTTTGCGCATCTGCTCCCATCCCGTACTCCGCGAGTATCTCGTCCGCCCGTTCGGGCGTGAGGGATTCGTACAGTTTTCCGTCGATCATCATCGCCGGCCCCGCGTCACAGGCGCCGAGGCAACCGGCCGGAAGGAGCGTGAACTCCCCGTCCGGCGTCGTGCCGCCGAGGCCGACCCCCAGCCTGTGCTGGAGGTGCGAAAGTATCCTCTCCTCACCGGTGATCCAGCAGCTCACGCTGTCGCAGACCAGGATGACGTGCCGGCCGACCGGCCTGCGGAAGATGAGCTCGTAGAACGTGGCGATCGACTCCACTTCCTCGGTGCTCATTCCCAGGATCACGGCCACTTCGCCGAGCGCTTCGTCGGGGACCCAGCCGCGGCTCTCCTGCACGATAAGGAGCGCCTCGGAGACGGCCGACCTCGGATGTTCGTGCAGCCCCGCCTCCTCAAGGATCCTCTCCTTTTCACGCTCGCTCAGCATGTCTCCCCCGTCTTTTTCCCCGCCGTCACCGCGGCGGTCATCGGTCGATGTCGGCCAGGACGTAGTCGATGCTTCCCAGGATCACGACCAGGTCCGGAATCGTCAGGCCCCGACTCAAGAGGGGCACGATCTGCGTGTGAGCGAACGAGGGAGTGCGGATCCGCGTCCGATAGCTCATCGTGCCTCCGTCGCTTACCAGGTAGTACATGTGGTTTCCCTTGGAGCCCTCGGCGACCATGCACGCCTCGCCGGGGGGGATCACCGGGCCCCAGCTCACCCCGAGGAAGTGCGTGATCAGGGTCTCGATATCGTGCATCGTCCGTTCCTTGCGGGGCGGGGTGGCCAGCGGATGGTCGGACTTGTAGTCCCCGGCCGGCATGTTCTTCAGGCACTGCTCCATGATGCGCAGGCTCTGGCGAATCTCCTCGGCGTGCACGACCAGGCGGTCGTAGCTGTCGCCGTGGACGCCGAGGGGAACGTCGAAATCGAAACGGTCGTACCCGCCGTAGGGCTTCTTCTTCCGCAGGTCCCAATCCACTCCCGTCGCGCGGAGGAAAGGCCCGGTCCCGCCCCACGCGATGGCCTCTTCTTTGCTGATGGTGCCCAGGCCGATCGTGCGCGCCTTGAAGATGCGGTTCTTCAGCACCGCCGCGTCGTAGTCCTTCAGGCGGCGGCGCATGTAGGCGATGAACTCCCGCACCATCCCGTCCCAGCCGTTCGGCAGGTCCTGCGCGACGCCGCCGATTCGAAACCAGGCAGGATGCATGCGGCCGCCCGTCACGGCCTCCACGATGTCGAAGCCCCGCTCGCGGTCCGTGAACAGCCAGAAGACGGGCGACATCTGGCCCGTGTCCGCGCTGAACGTTCCATAGTACACGAGGTGGCTGATGACCCGGAAGAGCTCCGCCATCATGACGCGGATCACCTGCGCGCGCTCGGGGACCTGGATGCCGGCCAGCTTTTCCACCGCCAGAACGTAAGGGAAATTGTTCAGGAGGCCGCCAAGGTAGTCGATGCGGTCCGTGTAGGGAATATAGGTGTGCCAGGTCTGGCGCTCGCCCATCTTCTCCGCGCCCCGGTGGTGAAAGCCGATCTCGGGCACGACGTCGATGATCTCTTCTCCGTCGAGCTGTGCGGTCAGGCGGAGGATGCCGTGCGTGGCGGGGTGCTGGGGACCGAAGTTGATGAACATGTACTGGTGGTCGCCGCTCTCCCGCTTCATGCCCCATTCCTAGGGCTTGAACTCCAGCATAGCGAGCTGGCGCTGGGCTTCCTCGGAGCTCAGGTGATATGGCTCCATTTCAGTCGCGCGCGCCGGGTGCTCCTTTCGCAGCGGGTGGCCTTCCCACCAGGGAGGCAGCAGGATCCGCGTGAGGTGCGGGTGGCCCTCCACGGTGATGCCGAACATGTCCCAGACCTCGCGCTCGTACCAGTCCGCGTTCGGCCAGAGGTCGGCCACGGTGCGCACGGAGGGCTTTTCCCCCCGCAGGGCCACCTTCACGCGCACGTCCTCGTTCCTGTCCAGTGAGCAGAGGTGATAGACGACGCTGAACTCGGCGGGAGGCTGTTCTTCCCGGTGGGTGCGCGCGCGCTCGTCGATGGCCGTCAGGTCCAGCAGCATCGCGCACGAGCCGCCCTGGGGGCTCTTCAGCCACTGGAGGGCATCACGGAGCTTTTCCGGGCTCACCCAGGCGGTGTGCACCTCGTCACGGGTCGTCTGCGGGATGACCGCTTCCGCACCGAGCCGTTCCGTGAGTCCGCCGATGATTCCCGTCGCTGTGATCATCGCCCCTCTCTCTCGCGCAACGCGGCGCCATTCGCGCCGCGGTACGCCGCGGATTCGCGCCGCGGTACGCCGCGGATTCCGCGCGGCCACCGGCCGCGCTAGATTTCGTCAGGTGATCGAAGATCGGTCTGCTTCTGCCGCTCGGGACGCATCGCGTCCCGCAGTGACGGCTTCACCGTCCGTACCACGCCCTGCGGCCCGACGACCCACGACAGGGGACGCTTTTCGGAGACGACCGCTTCTCCGAGAAGCACGAGACCCCGCATGAACGCGTCCGGGCTGGGCGGGCACCCCTGCACGTACACGTCCACCGGGAGGAATGTGTCGACTCCCTGCACGACGCTGTAGATGTCGTACATCCCGCCCGAACCGGCGCAGGAGCCCATGCAGATCACCCAGCGGGGCTCCATCATCTGTTCGTGCATGTGCTGCACGAGGGGCGCCATCTTCTTGAACACCGTGCCGGCGACCACCATGACGTCGGCCTCCCGGGGAGAGCCGCGGAGGATCTCGGAGCCGAAGCGCGCGATGTCGAACCTGCTGGTAAGGGAGGTGGCCATCTCCACGTAGCAGCAGGAGAGGCCGAAATTGAACGGCCACAGCGAATACTTTCTTCCCCACGAGATGAGGTCGTTTCTTCGCGCCAGGTACACGTCGTTGCCTTCCGACGGGGCGCGCCGCGTTCCGCGGTAGTCTCCCATCACGGGTATCTTCTCACGCACCCTTCAAACCGTGCCTTTCCCGGTGCTCCCGGAGCCGCCGCGCGCCCCAGTCGAATGCGCCTTTCCGCCACAGGTAGGCGAGGCCCGCCGCCGTTTCCACCATGAACACGAGCGCAGCGATGTAACCGGGCCAGCCCAGCTCCCGCGCCGCGACTGCCCAGGCAAACAGGTAGACCGCCGAGATGTCGAAGATGACGAAGAACATGGCCACGAGGTAGAAATCCGCGGAGAGACGGAGGCGCGCCGAGCCGGTGATCGGGACTCCCGATTCATACGGCGTGCCCGTCCCCCGCTCGAAATGCCGCTCCCCCGAGAGGTGGGTGATGAGCATCAGGAACCCGATCAAGGCGACGACGACCACGAAGTACACTGCCAAGGATACGACTGCGCTCATCTCTGCTCTCTGTGTCCGCGGCCTGGGTACAATCTAATTCCCGGTCGAAGGGGTGTCAAGGAATCGCGGAAGAGATCACGTAATCCACGAGATCGCGGAGCGAATCACGGTGTGCGCCCGCGGGCAGTTGTGCGATGCCGTCCCGCGCCTTCTGGGCGTAGGAGAGAGTGATCGCTTCCAGGTCCACGCTGTCGTTCAGCCCGTGGTCTTTGTCGACCAGGTCATCGGCCATCTGGAAGGCCAGGCCGAAGTGGAGGCCCACATCGCCCAGGCAGCGCTGCTGCGGCTCCGGGGCATCGCAGAGCAGGGCGGCGGTCCGGCAGCACGCGGCGAAGAGAACGGCCGTCTTGTCCGTGGCGATTTCGACGTACTCCTCCTGGGAGAGGGGTCGACCGGAGGCGGCAACTTCCTGCGCGATGATTTCCCCCATGCACATGGCTTTCGTGGTATCCAGGAAGATGTCCAGGAGGGAGAAGCGCTTCGCGTGCTCCAGCTGCGTGAGTCCCGTGATCACCGAAAAGAAGTTCGTGTACAGGATGTCCCCGGCGAGCACGGCCACCCGGTTGCCGAAGCGTTTGTTCAGGCTCACCTGGTGGCGGCGCGAGTCCGCGTTGTCGATGATGTCGTCGTGCACCAGTGAGGCGGCGTGCAGGATTTCCACGGCCCCTGCCAGGGCGATGAGGGATTCCTGGTGGGGGGCCCGATCGGCCGACGACACCGCGTGAGCCGTGAGAAGCACCAGTGCGGGCCGGATCCGCTTGCCGGGCACGGCGAAAGGGTGCTGGACGATGCGGTCGAGGATGCGCATTTTTCCGTGGGCCGCCGCGGTCTGCGCTCCCACTTCCCGCATCAGCGCCTGCAGCCCGGCATCGACCGCCGCCATTTCCTGCGCCACGGGCGCGAATATCGGTCCCAGCTCCATCAATTCCCTCCCGGCGTTCGTCCGATGTGCAGATACGCCGTGCCGAATGTCAGGCGGTGCAAGGACACCGACTGGAGCCCCGCCTGCCGCATCAGGGACGCGAGCGCGGCGGGAGCGGGGAAGTGCCGTATGGAGTCGCCCAGGTAGAAGTACGTCGCCCCGTTGCGGGAAAAGATCCGGGCCATGCGCGGAAGGACGCCTCCGAGGTAGAACTCGTAGAAGGGTCGAAAGAGGGGGCCCGGCGCGAAGGTCATTTCCAATATCATCACCTGCCCGCCGGGCACCGTGACACGGGCCATCTCACGAAGCGCGCCAAGCTTGTCCGGGATGTTGCGCATCCCGAAGGCCACCGCGCTGACATCGAACGACCGGTCCGGGAATGGCAGTGCGAGTGCATCGCCTTCGAGCAGCTCGATTCGCTCCGAGAGCCCCGCCACGCTCACTTTGCGCCTGCCGACATCGAGCATCGGGGCGGCGAAATCGACGCCGACCACACGAACGTCCGTGTAGCGGCGCGCCGCGGCAATGGCGAGATCGGCCGTACCGGTCGCCACATCGAGGAATCGCCGCGTGCCGGGGAACCGCATTCTGCCGATCGCCACGGCGCGCCAGCCCACGTCCCTGCGGAGGCTCAGAAGGTGATTCAGGAAATCGTAGCGGCCGTGAACGGTGGTGAAGATCTCCCGCACCACGCTTGTGAGGCCGGCGGCCGTCATCGTCGCCACCGGCGGGTATCGCCTCGACTTCATTTCGCTCGGACTATAGCATGGGCTCCTTCGCGTGGAGAAGCGATGCCGGACCACGGGGGCAGGATCATCGCCCGCCGGGCGTTTGCCGACCCGCGAGGGGCTCCGACTACTTCTGCGGCTGTCCGGGCGCTGCGATCACGGGAAGCCACCTCTCCGCCCACTCGGACAGGACGCGCACCGCGCTCTCGAGGTCGCGGCCAGCCTCTGTCAGCTCGTACTCCACTCGGACGGGGGAAGTCGGAAGCACGCGGCGTTCGACGAGTCTCTTCGATTCGAGCTCCCGCAGTCTTTGGGTGAGAAGCGGATCCGAGAGTCCGGGGACCGCGGCGAGGACCTCGCTGAATCTGTGGGACCCGGTCATCAGAACGCGCAGGATGATGCCCATCCATCGCCGGCCCAGCAGATCCATGAGAGACGCGTAGGAGGCGCAGAACTCCGACAGGTGGCCCTCTTCGTCAACTCCCTCGACCACGTCTGGCTCATTCATAACTCAATAACTTACTGCTTTAACCATATTTTGGCAACAAGCTTCTGAATATTAATAGACTTGCCTTTTATTGCCATTGTCCTTACCTTCTCTCTTGTTGAAGCTTGAAAACATTAGTTGGCTTCAATTTGAAAGCAAGGAGAGAAGAGATGATCAAGGTAGGCATTATCGTTGGAAGCACCAGGCCGGGGCGCCATGCGGATGCGGTGGCCAGTTGGGTTCTCGAAAAGGCGAAAACGCGCACGGATGCCCAGTTCGAAGTCGTCGACATCAAGGATTTCAACCTGCCGCTGCTCGACGAGCCGGTTCCTCCTTCCATGGCGCAGTACAGCCTTCCGCACACGAAAAAGTGGGCGCAGAAAGTGGCGCTCTTCGATGCGTACATATTCGTAACGCCGGAGTACAACCACGCACCCTCCGCCGCCTTGAAGAATGCGATCGATTTCCTGTACGCCGAGTGGAACAACAAGGCGGCCGGGTTCGTGAGCTACGGCGCGAGCGCCAGCGGAGGACGCGCCGTCGAGCACCTGCGCATGATCATGGCCGAGCTCCAGGTTGCGGACGTGAGGTCGCAGGTCCTGCTGTCGTTGTTCACCGACTTCGAGAACTTCGCCACCTTCAAGCCCAGCGCCGTGCACGATACGGCCCTGGCAACCATGCTCGACCAGGTCGTGTCATGGGGAGGCGCGTTGAAGACCGTCCGTGCACAGAAGTTCACACCGGTGGCGGTTGAAAAGGAAGCGGCAGCGAAGGCTTCTTCCTGAGAGGAGCCCATTCAGTCTGAACGCGGTCAGTTTTTCCCCTGGCCGCGGCGTCAGACATGGAGGCACTTTGATTCCCAATAGAGAGTTTGCCAGACTTGCAACAGACGAGCAGATCGCACGATCCGCGCAGGCGCTGGAGGCCAACAACATCCACGCCGTCGTAGTGGACAACGGCGAGGAAGCCAGAAAGCTGGTGCTCGACCTTGTGCCCGGCGGCGTGGAAGTTCTCGCCAACGTCTCGAAGACCCTGGAAAAACTGGGTATCACCGACGAGATAGACAAGTCGGGCCGATACGCTGCCGTCCGTCCCAAAGTGCTGGCGCTCGACCGGAAGATCCAGGCCGACCAAATCCGGGTTCTTCGGTCGAGTCCCGCGTACATCATCGGAAGCGTTCACGCGGTGACCGAAGAGGGGCAGGTCTTGACGGCCTCTTACGGCGGAAGCCAGCTGGGAGCGTATGCATACGGCGCAGCGAAAGTGATCTGGGTGATCGGCGCGCAGAAGATCGTAAAAGACCTGAATGAAGGCTTTCGTCGGATCAAAGAATACAGCTATCCTCTGGAAGATGAACGCCTGCGCGCGTCGCTGGGAGTCCCTTCAGCGATCGGCAAGGTGCTGGTCACCAACCTCGAGCCTGCGCCCGGCCGTATCACCGCGATCATTGTGAAGGAAGAGCTCGGCTACTGACAAAAAGCCCCGCTGTCGCGATGACAGCGGGGCCCATGGTCAAAAGGCAATCCGCTATTTCTTCCTGCCCTTTGCTGAGGCTTTTTTCACCGCCTTCTTTGCCGGCTTCCTGGCCGCAGGCTTCTTGGCCGCCGCTTTTGCTGCCGGTCTCTTAGCCGGCTTCGCGGGCGCCTTTGCCCGCTCAGAGTCCGCAACCGCTTCCTGCGCGGCCGCCAGCTTGGCAAGGGGCACGCGGTAGGGCGAGCAGGACACGTAGCTCATGCCCTCCCTGTGGCAGAACTTCACCGACTCGGGATCCCCGCCGTGCTCTCCGCAGATACCGATCTTCAAGGTCGGCTTCACCGCGCGGCCCTTGGTGATGCCCATCTTTATCAACTCCCCGATTCCCTCCTGGTCGATTGTCTGGAACGGGTCGGCGGGCAGGATCTTCTTCTCCAGGTAGGTGGGGAGGAAGCTGCCCATGTCATCACGGGAGAATCCGAATCCCATCTGCGTGAGGTCGTTCGTGCCGAAAGAAAAGAACTCGCAGACACTGGCGAACTTGTCCGCCGTCACGCAGGCGCGCGGGATCTCGATCATGGTGCCGACGACCAGCACGAGCTTCGACTTGGAGAGGTTGAACTTCGCCAGGACCTTCTCGTAGACCCGGTCGATGATCTTCTTCTGGTCCACGATCTCGGTCATGGTAGACGTCACGGGAATCATGATCTCGGGCCGCGCATTTTTCCCCGACTGGATCAGCTCGGCGGCGGCCTCCAGGATGGCCTGTGTCTGCACTTCTGTCATCTCGGGGTACGAGATGCCCAGCCGCACCCCCCGGTGGCCCATCATCGGGTTGGACTCGTGCAGGTTGTCCGCGCGCTTGTTGAACTCGTCCAGGGAGATGCCGAGGTCCGTGGCCAGCCGCTGGCGCTCCTCGGCCCGGGTGGGAACGAACTCGTGCAGCGGGGGGTCCAGGAAACGGAAGGTGACAGGGAGCCCGTCCATGACCGCCATGGTCTGCTTCACGTCGTCCTTCATGTAGGGGAACAGCTCTTCGAGCGCCTTGCGCCGCTCCGCCTCGGTCTTGGAGGCGATCATCCGGCGCAGGAGGAACAGCGGCTTGTCGGCTCCTTCGCCGTAGAACATGTGCTCGAACCGGAAGAGGCCGATTCCCTCGGCTCCGAACTCGCGCGCCTTTTTCGCATCCTGCGGGGTGTCCGCGTTTGTCCGCACGCCCAGTTTCTTCACCCTGTCGCAGATCGCCATGAAGCCGACGAAGTCGGGGTTTTCTCCCGCCGCCTTGATGAGAGGCAGGCCGCCCACGTACACGGTGCCCTTGCTCCCGTTCAGGGTGATCCAGTCCCCTTCCTTGATGACGGTGCCCTTCACATTGATCTGGCGTGCCCCCATGTCCACGTGGATTTCACCCGCGCCGACGATGCAGCACTTGCCCCACCCGCGCGCCACGAGGGCCGCGTGGGAGGTCATTCCGCCCCGGGCGGTAAGAATGCCCTGCGCCGCGCGCATGCCTTCCACGTCCTCGGGGTTGGTCTCCTCCCGCACCAGGATGACCTTCTTGCCCTGGCGGGTCCATTCCACCGCGTCTTTCGCGGTGAGGACGACCTGGCCGACGCCTCCCCCCGGTCCCGCGGGAAGTCCCTTCACGAGGACGGGGGTCACCTTCTCCTTTGCGGGGTCGATGACGGGGTGCAGCAGCTCGTCCAGCTGTGCCGCCGTCACGCGGGTGACCGCCTCTTCCGGTGCGCACAGTTTTTCCTTCACCATGTCCACGGCCATACGGACCGCGGCCGGGCCATTGCGCTTGCCGACCCGGCACTGCAGCATCCAGAGCTTGCCCTTCTCGATCGTGAACTCGAGGTCCAGCATGTCGTGGTAGTGCTTTTCCAGGCGCTTCTCGACTGCGTGCAGCTCGCCGTAGATCCGGGAGAACTGCTTCTCCAGGGACGGCAGACCCGCGGTGTGCTCGGTCTTTCCCGCCTCGTTGATGGGGTAGGGAGTGCGGATTCCCGCCACCACGTCCTCACCCTGCGCGTTGGGCAGCCACTCGCCATAGAAGATGTTCTCGCCCGTCGCGGGATTCCGCGTGAACGCAACACCCGTGCCGGAGTCATCGCCCATATTGCCGAACACCATGGACTGCACGGTGACCGCCGTGCCCCACTCATCGGGGATTCCTTCGATGCGGCGATAGGAGATCGCGCGCTTGCCGTTCCAGCTTTGGAAGACGGCGCGGATGCCTCCCCAGACCTGTTCCTTCGGATCATCCGGGAACTCCTTGCCGAGGACCTCCTTCACCTTCGCCTTGTAGATCCGGATGAGAGACTTCAGGTCTTCCGCTGAAAGGTCCGTGTCCTGCTTTGCACCCCGGGAGTGCTTCATCTTCTCCAGCTCGCGTTCGAGCTGCTGGCGGATGCCCATGCCCTC
Source organism: Spirochaetia bacterium (assembly GCA_052144915.1). Lineage (GTDB taxonomy): Bacteria > Spirochaetota > Spirochaetia > SZUA-6 > Fen-1364 > Fen-1364. Next base: position 22,549 of record JBKQPS010000089.1, read on the forward strand.
CGCGGGCTCGATCCCCTCCGCCTTTTCCATGACGACATCCGAGTACATCTGGATGAGGCGGCGGTATGCATCGTAGACGAACCGCGCGTTGTGGGTGGCGGCGATGATGCCCTGGGCCGTCTTTTCATTGAGGCCGACGTTGAGAACCGTTTCCATCATGCCCGGCATGGACTTTCGCGCGCCCGAGCGCACGGAGACCAGGAGCGGATTGCCGGGATCTCCGAACTTGTGGGACATGATCTTCTCGATATGCTTCAAACCGGCGTCAACCTGGCTGTCCAGGCCCGCGGGATGCTTGCCCTTGTTCTTGAAGAAGTGATTGCACACTTCAGTGGTGATGGTGAACCCGGCAGGGACCGGCAGCTTCAGCTCGGCGTGGCCCGCCATTTCCGCGAGGTTTGCGCCTTTGCCGCCGAGAAGGTTTTTCATCTTCTCGTTGCCGTCCGCTTTTCCTCCGCCGAACAGGTAAACGAATTTTTCTGCGCCCATGCAGGTGTCTCCTCTTTCATCGATCGATATGGATGGAAATGTATTACTAATTGAACTCTTTCGTCGTCAGAAGGAATACCCCCAAAGAAGGCGGGCAGTCAAGACAGGCCGTGACAGACGGGGCCGTGACAGTCAATGCAGGCGAGAGCAGTCTATCCTCCAACCGGTGGCTGAATAGACTGGAGATTCTGATGGTATTGGTTGACAATACTGTCCCTTTCCGGGTAGCATCGGGGAAAAGTAAGAGTGATAATACCAGTCATGCTCACAAACAAGACTCTTGTCGCCGCGATCGTCCTCCTGCCTCTGCTCTCAGGAGCCACCGTGTGGTCAGCAGCCCTCCCGAGTGAGGATGCCGTCGGGGTGAGCTTTTTCGTCGAGCCCCTGCTTCAAAAAGGCTTCGGCGGCACTTCCTACGACCTTTCGTTTTTCGACCCGACGTCCGGGTCTACCGGTCTCAGCCGGCTCGAGTTCCCGCAGCTCTCCCTGGAGGCGGGAGGCCTCCTGGGGATCACGATCAACAGGGGCGCACAGAGGGAGTGGCTCCTCGAAGTGGGGATCACGCATTCCACATTCCCGATGTCCGGCACGATGAACGACTACGATTGGACGCAATACCCGGGCATTCCGAAGATTCCGTTCAGCTACACGTACTCGGATGATTCGACCGTGAGCTGGCACGCATCGTTCGAAGCCGCCTGGACATTCGCGACGGTCGGCGCCATGTCATTCGCTCTCTATGGCACCTATCGATACCAGTCCATGAGCCACGTGGAGGATTCCGCCACCGGCTGGCAATATGTCTATGACACGACGACGGGGGAATACGCTCTCGTTCCCGTCATGATCACGACGCCTGACGTCCTGGAGTACACTCTCACTTCTGATTCATTCGGGCTGGGCTTCCTCGTGGACCTCGAGGCCTTTTCCGGTTTTCATGTCGAACTGCGAGCCTGCTATACGCCCGTCTACGTGTCCGATTCGGATGACCACAAGCTTCGGACCAAGCTCTCCACGGCGTCGGGCTGGGGCAACGGGCTGTATGCTGACCTGAAGGCCGTCTATGACCTTCCGAAGATCGGCGGGAACATCACACCCTACATTGCCCTGGACGGAGAGATCATCTACTACGTCGTGGACACAACCCAGACGCAGTACTGGTACGGGAATGCAGATGCGGGAAACGGCGCTCCGCAAGGCACGCTGATCACCGGTGTCGGCCACGTCATCACCAGCGACCAGTTCCAGCTCGGGCTCAGGATCGG
>JBKQPS010000090.1:0-22559 GCA_052144915.1 Spirochaetia bacterium
GCCGAACCGCCGTATGCGGACCCGCATGTACGGTGGTGTGACAGGGAAAGCCTGCGAGGGCTAACCTATGTCGATTGCTCGAGTCTTTCTCTTCTTGACCCGGCTCGCTTTATCTGTTACATTACACAATACAAGATCGGTTCCACAGACAGGGGGGTCGAGGTATGGCGGACACGCACGGGCAGATGGAAGGCCAGGAGGCGCTTCTCGCGGAGCTCGAGGGGATTCGGGACATCTACCGGCTTGACGTGAAGCAGTTCATCGAGTTCGTGAGGCAGAGAAAACTGTTCTTCGTGGAAGGATTCAAGCAGTTCGCGCATTGGCTGGATGAGGAGCACGACGGAAAGCGCTACTCGCCGGCAACGGTGAACCGCAAGATCGCCGCCGCCCGGAGCCGGGTCCGCTACGCGTTCAAGTTGAGCCCCTTCGCCGGCAGCCTGCGGCGGCGATACCGGTTGGAGGACATCCTGAAGTCGGTCAGGCTGAAGAAGGTCGACACCCTGGCAGTCCCCGCCGACAAGGTGCTGGATATCGAAGAGGCGAGAAAGCTGGTGCGGCAGACGAAGGACGCGACCATCCGGCTCATGGTCACGTTCCTCGTCAGCACGGGCGTCCGGGTATCCGAGATGCTAAACCTGCGCCTCGCCGACCTGAAGCCGGCAAAGGGCGAGCTGGTGCAGGTCCGCGTGATGGGCAAGGCGGCGCGCGAGAGGACGATCTACGTCCGGAAGACTTTCCTGGACCGGATCCGCAAGTATTTCCGCGGGCAGACGTGGCTTTTCGAGCACCACGGCACGCCATACAGCCGCGTCTCGGTGACGAACAGGATCAAGCACGAGGCACTGCGGATCCTCGGCAGGGAAGTGACGCCGCAGCAGCTTCGTCATACCTGGGCGGCGATTCAGATCAACCGTGGAAGGGACATCAACGCGGTGGCGTCGGTGCTGGGTCGCTCCGGCCCAGGTTCCGCGGCGAAAAAACGTGCGGAAGCGGATCTGAAGCCCGAGGAGTCGTATATCGATCTGGAAGAGCCCCGGGCGGCGACGCGGGACGATACCCGGACCGGCGGTGGCTCGTCGTCGGCCCACATCCCGCGAGGCGAAGACACTGCCTGAGCAATCCCGCTCGGCCTCACTCCCGCGGTGGTCACCGGGCCGCGGTGAATTTCCGCTCCACGATGAACCCGGCCAGCGCCGCGCCGACCCAGGCAAGCGCGGTGCAGATCAGCATGACGATGCGGAACGCATCAACGAACGCGAGGCGGATCGCGGCCTGAACCTCCGCGGCCCTTTCAGCGCCCACCTGGGCCGGAACCACCGCCGCGCCCAGCCGGGGGGCCTCCGCGGAGAGCGCCGCGCGGGCGTCGCCGCTGATCTGGATCGGCGCCGTGCGGGACTGCAGCGCGTGCGCGAAGACGATCAGCGCGACCGCGCCGACCACGGCGATCGCCAGGACGCCGGCGGTGCGGGAGACGGCGTTGTTGATCCCCGAGGCGGTGCCGGCGAAGTGACTTGCCACGGAGCTCATGACCGACGTCGTGAGTGGAGCAACTGTAATTCCCATTCCGATCCCGAGGAGCACGAAGCCGGGGAAAAATGTCACCCAGTAGTGCGACGGCCCGTCGGACACCCCCACGAACGCCATGGAGAGGAACGCGGCCCCCGCAATTATCGGACCGACGATCAACGGGAGCCGGGGCCCCCCCTTGTCCACGAGACCGCCCGCCCATCGGGACAGGGCGATCAATATCACGGCAAAGGGCAACGAGGTCAGACCGGCCACGTCCATGCGATAGTTCTGCGCCTGGATCATGTTCAGGGACACGAAGAAGGTGCCCGCGGCCAGCGCCCCGTACAGCCCGAATGTCAGCAGGTTCACGCCGCTGAATGTCCGTGACGAAAAAAGCCCCAGCGGGATCATGGGGTACTCGCTTCGCGCCTCCACAAGGACGAACGCGGTCAACCCGAGCGCCCCGACTGCGAGAGACCCGAAAACCCGCGGACTGGCCCATCCTAGGTCCGGCTCGGAGAGCAATCCGTACGTGATGCCTGCCAGGCCGATTGCGAGGAGCGCCGCCCCGAGGTAGTCGATGCGCCCGGAGGATTTTTCGTCGCGGCTTTCGGGGACTTTCAGGAACAGGACAACCAGTGCAACGAGCCCGAGCGGTATGTTGATCAGAAAGACCCCGCGCCACAGCCCCGCATTCGCCAGGACGCCCCCGAGGACCGGGCCGACCACCAGGAGGATCGTCGTGAGTGCCGACCACGTTCCAATGGCTCTCCCTCTCCGGTCGGGACCGAAGAAAGCGGTGATGATCGCCAGGCTGCCGGGGATCATGAGCGCGCTCCCCACTCCCTGGACGAGGCGGGCACCGATCAGGAACCCGATCGTCGGGGCGATTCCGCAGACCAGAGAGGCGAGCATGAACAATCCGATCCCCAGTCCGAATATCTTCCTCCGGCCCCGGACGTCCCCCAGCGAACCTCCGATCGGTATCAGTGCCGCGAGCATCAGGAGGTATGCGTTGATGACCCACAAGATCTGCTCGCCGCTGGCCTGCAGACCCGTCTGGAGCGCGGGCATCGCCACGTTGAGCGCCGTGCCGTCGATAAACGCCATGCTCGAGGCAAGGATCGTCGCCACGAGAACCCAGACACCGGAGTCGGAACGCGCCACGTCAGCCATGGGAGGGAAGATACTCGCGGACGATTTCGCCGGTCAAATGGATTTGACGCCGTCAGGCCCGCGTGCGCCGCGCGGAAGGCTCGCCTCCACGGCGGCAAAGGCGGTGTCGATCGAGATGGCCATGAGCCCCACGATGATCGTCCCCTCGGCCAGGAAAGCGGGATTCTGGTTCACGAGTCCCGAAATGATGGGCGCGCCAAGTCCGCCGGCGCCGATCGTCGCGCCAATGGTCGCTGTCCCCACGTTGACGATCACCGACGTGCGAACGCCCGCCAGGATCACCGGCAGGGCCAGCGGCAGCTCGACTCTCACGAGGACCTGGGCGGGTGTCATGCCCATGCCGCGCGCGGCGTCCACCGCGTCCGCGGGAACGGAGGCAAGACCACCCAGCGTGTTGCGGAGGATCGGGAGCACGCTGTACAGGAAGAGCGCCGCGATCGTCGGCCGGAAACCGAAACCGAGGGCGGGCACGGAGAGGGCGAGCACCGCCGCGGGAGGAAACGTCTGGACGACCGCCGCGAGCTTTTCCGCGACCGGGAGGAACTGGCGGCCGCGGGGCCGGGTGACGAACACGCCCGCGCCGACGCCGACCAGGATGGCGAAAAGGCTCGAGACGCCCACCAGCACGAGGTGTTCGCCGACGAGCCACGCCGGGTCCGCCCGCGGGTACAGCAGATCCTGGAGGTCGGGGAAAAGGATGTGCAGGCCCCAGCGCCAGAGACCGGTGCTCGCCATCAGGAGCAGGAACACCGCGGCGAGGAGACCGAAGGCGATCCACGGGCCCCGTGCACGGCTCACGGCCGCTCCGCGGAGGCGCGGCCTGCCTGCCGCTCCGATGCCTGCTCGACGTCGCTCAGGCTGAGCTCCCCGAGGAGCCGGAACTGCGCATCCACCACGGGAAGCGTCCGCGCGCTGGTCCCGAGCATCCGCGAGAGGGCTTCCTTCAGCGAGGCTTCTTCCGGCACGGCCATTTCCCGGATGTTCTCGGTGGAGATGCAGTCGCGCACCTCCCCGCAGCGGGCCGCGAGCGCGGTGTCGAGGCTGCCGACGAGAATGCCGGCCGGGTCCACGATCCACAGGAATCGGGCCCCGCCGCGCCGCATGCCCGTCTCATCGTCGATCCTCGCCGAGACTGCCGGCTTCACGAACTCGCGGACGGGAAAACGCGAGAGCCTCTTCAGCGCCCGGTCGGCGCCGACGAATGCGGCGACGAAATGGTCGATCGGGTTCTCCAGTATCTGCTCGGGGGTGTCGTACTGGACGAGCCGGCCGGCCCGCACCACCGCGATGCGGTCGGCGAGCCGGATCGCCTCGTCCACGTCGTGGGTGACGAAGACGACGGTCTTCTTGAGCTCCCTCTGGATGGAGAGGAACTCGTCCTGGAGCCTCGCCCGGTTCACCGGGTCCACGGCGCTGAACGGCTCGTCCATGAGGATGACCGGAGGGTCGGACGCCAGTGCCCGTGCCACGCCGATCCGCTGCGCCTCCCCGCCGGAGAGCTCGTGGGGATAGCGGCCGCGGTACACGGACGGCTCCATGCCCACCAGGGCGAGCATCCGTTCGACCCGCGCCTCGATCGCCGGCCGGTCCCAGCCGAGGAGCTGGGGCACCGTGGCCACGTTTGCCGCGACGGTGAGGTGCGGAAAGAGCCCGACGCTCTGGATGACGTACCCGATGCTTCGACGCAAGACCTCCGGCCGCATCGTCCGCACGTCCGTGCCGTCCAATGAAACGGCGCCCGCGGTGGGCTCGATGAGGCGGTTGATCATTCGCAATATCGTGGATTTCCCGCTGCCCGAAGGTCCGACGAGAACGCACAGCTCCCGGTCACGGATGGCGATGTCGAGCCGGTCCACCGCTGTCACGGTTCCAAAGAGCCGCGTCACCCCCTCGAACTGGATCATGCCGCGGCCTCGCGCAAGGGCTTCGGGGTGAGAAGGCGCACAACGCCGCCCATCAGCATGTCGACGATCACCGCCATGGCGATGACGGGCAGGGTCCCGAGCAGGATCATGTCGGCGGCGTACTGGCCCAGTCCCTGGAAGATGAAGATCCCCAGGCCCCCGGCGCCGATCAGGGCCGCGACGACCGCGTTCCCGACCGCCTGGACCGCCGCCGTCCGGATGCCCGCGAGGATCAACGGGAGCGCGAGGGGCACCTCCACGCGCGCGAGGAGCTGCCGCCGCGTCATCCCCATTCCTCTCCCCGCGTCGCGCAGGGACTCGGGGATCTGCGCCAGGGCAGTGTAGGTGTTGCGCGCGATCGGCAGCATCGCATAGAAAGACAGCGCGAGAATGGCCGGAGCCCGGCCGATCCCGCTGATGCCCAGTTCGTGCAGGAGGGGAAAACGCCTCGAGAGCGCCGCCAGGGGAAAGATCAGCAGACCGAAGAGGGCGAGGCTGGGAATGGTCTGGACGATGTTCAAGACGAAGAATGCGACGCGTCTCACCGGCACGCGGCGGACGGAGAGGATTCCGATCAGGATCCCCAGCAGGCAGCCGGCGAGCACGGCGCTTCCCGCAAGAACGAGATGAGTTCTCGTCTCGGCGAGGAAGACCGTCTTCTGGACGGCCCATTCCCTCATCACCGAGACCGCGTCCAGGAATCCGGAGAAGAGCAGCGCGCCGATGAGGACGGGAACGGTGAAGCCGAGCACGCGCCGCAGCAGCCCGTCCTCCGGGGAGACCTTTCGCGAGGAAGAGAGAAAGGAGGCGTAGCCCAGGATGGCGGTGGCCCAGAAGCCGGCGGAAAGAGAAACCCGCACGATCGGGCTGGTTCCCGCGATCCTTCCGGTGACCAGTCCCGCCGCGACCACCGCACAGATCGGCGCGCCCATCGCCACCAGCGCCGTAATGCGTGCCCGCGCTCCCTGGGCCATTCGGACGATCGCCGCAATCCCGGCGATTCCCCACAGGACCAGGAGTGCGGCCGCGGCGGCCGGGTCCACCTCGGCGAGGAGCCGCGACACGCCGTCCGCAATCCTGTTGGGACGCACGCGGACAAACGGGAGAACGGCCGCCGCGGCAATGCCCGCCACGGCGAAGCAGAGTGTCGGTACGTCTATCCCCGCCGCTCGGGCGCCTCGCCTCTCTCCCATCTCATCAGCCGCGCCCCGGAGTCTACTTGAGGAAGCCCTTTTTCGTAAGGTAGTCCGCGGCGACCACGTCCGCGTTCTCACCGTTCACCGCGATGCGGGCGTTCAGGCCCTGCAAGGTCGTCAGGTCCAGGGAGAGAAACACCGGTTTCAGCACCGCGTCGATGGCGGGGTACCGGGCAAGGGTGTCCTTCCGGACGATGGCCGTCGGCTCGTAGATTGGCTGCACCGAGCGGGTGTCCTTCAGCACCACCAGCCCGAGAGCGGCAAGGGAACCGTCCGTGCCGTACGCCATGCAGAAGTTGACTCCGTCTGTGCCGCGCGCCGCCGCCCCTTCGGTCAGGGCGGTGTTTCCCCCGGAGAGGGAGAGCAGCTGGTCATTCTTCAGCGTGAACCCGTATGCCTTCTGGAATGCGGGAAGGGCATCCGGCGTCGTGATGAACTCCTCGGACCCGGCGAGCTTCAGCTTCCCTCCCGCGTTGACGTAGCGGGCCATGTCGTCCAGCGTGACCAGCTTCTGCTGGTCGGCCACGTCCTTGCGCACCGCGATCGCCCACGTGTTGTTCGCCGGCGCCGGGGTGAGCCACACGATGCCGTTCTGCTCCAGGTCGAGCTTCTTCACCGTTTCGTAGCCCCGCTTCTCGTCCTTCCACGCGGTGGGATCCGTGCCCTTGAAAAAGAAATCGCCGTTGCCCGTGTACTCGGGGTAGATGTCGATCTCGCCCGCGGTGATCGCCTTTCGAACGACCGGGGTCGTGCCGAAGCCGACCTTGTCCACGACCGGGATGCCCTGGGCGGTGAGGAGCTTCACGATCATCTTGCCCAGGAGAGCTCCCTCGGTGTCGATCTTCGATCCCACGACGACCGGCTTCCCGGAATCCGCGGCGAAAAGCGCGACACCTGCCGAGAGCAGGAGCACGATCAACCCAAATGTCACCAGACGCTTCATGGCGTGATCCCCCTTTTGGAGTAGTATATCCCCTTTTCGGCGCCGGCGCACCCCGGCAACTCTGTTGACAGTCCACCATGGAAAGGACGATATTCTGAGCGAAGCAGTCACATACTCGCTCGGGGAAAAGGGAGGAGGGTCGTTGCTCCGTTACATTCTGGGCCGTCTCGCGGGGCTGCTTTTCACCTTCTTCATAGTGTCTGTCATCACCTTCTCGCTCATGCACGCGGTGCCCGGTGGTCCGTTCGACGAGAACAAGCAGCCGCTTCCCCCGGCGGCCAAGGCGAACATCCTTCACAAGTACGGCCTGGACAAGCCGGTGTGGCAGCAGTACGTGCTGTACATGTGGGCGGCGCTTCACTTCGATTTCGGGATTCCCTACCAGAGCCCGACCGAGACCGTGCAGGGCCTGGTCGCCCGGGTCTGGCCTGCCACCCTCCAGCTTGCCGGCGTCGTCATCCTCTTTTCCTACACGCTGGCCTGTTCTTCGGGACCGTGGCGGCCATCCGGCAGAACACGTGGATCGATCACGCGGTCACGGGAGCGGCAACGCTGGGATTCGCGGTTCCCAACTTCGTCATCGGTGTCTGGATGATCCTGATCTTCAGCGTGACGCTTCACTGGCTGCCCACCGGGGGGTGGGGTCACCCGGTTCAGTTCATCATGCCGGCCCTGGTCTACGCGGCCGCTCCCATGGCGCTGGTGGCCCGGTACACGCGGGTGAACATGCTGGAGTCGATGCGCGCGGACTATGTCCGCACGGCAAGGGCCAAGGGGTTGAGCGAGTCTACCATCATCGTCCGCCACATATTGAAGAATGCCTTGCTGCCATTGATTACCGTCCTGGGTCCGCAGATCCCCAACATCGCGACCGGCTCCATCTTCATCGAGAGCGTATTCCGCATTCCGGGGCTCGGCCGATACTTCGTCAGCAGCACGTACACCCGCGATTACCCGATGATCATGGCCACCATGATGCTGGCCGCGTTCCTCTGGGGGTTTACCTACCTGCTGAGCGACGTCGTGTACACCTTGATCGATCCCCGCGTGCGCCTGACGGAGGCCAGCCGCCTGTGAGCACCCTTCCGCGCTCTCCCGAGACTGCCGCGCTTCCCCGCGCGGTCCCTCAGCGGACGCTGTGGAGCAACGCGACTCGCAGCTTTTCCCGCAACCGGCTGGCAATGGCGGGGCTGATCGTCGTGGGACTGATGGTGGTGTGTGCCGCCGTCCCGTTCCTGCTGGCCCCCCAGACCTTTTACAAGGCCAGCCTCATCGACAACCTGCAGTTCCCCACTCCCCGGCATTGGTTCGGCACCGACCAGGTTGGGCGGGACCTTCTCAGCCGGATCATCTACGGAATCCGTACGTCGCTCGTCGTGGGGTTCTCCGTGCAGGCCATCGCCTTTGCCATCGGGTTCCCCCTCGGAGCGGCGGCGGGATTGAGGGGAGGGTGGATCGACTTCGTCGTCGTGCGCCTCCTGGAGATCATGACGGCCGTTCCGGGGTTCCTGTTCGCGCTCTTCCTGATGACAGTCCTGGGCAACGGCCTGGCCAACGTGATCCTCGCCATCAGCGTCACAGCCTGGATCGACGTCTGCCGCCTCACCCGGGCCCAGATCCTGTCCCTGCGGGAGCGGGAGTTCGTGGTGGCGGCCCGTTCGTACGGAGCCGGGGACCGGCGCGTGGTGCTGCGGCACCTCCTGCCCCACGCCATGCCGCCGCTGGTGATCATGCTGGCCCTGGGGATCCCCAACGCCATCTTTGCGGAAGCGGGACTCAGCTTCCTGGGGGTGGGGATCAACGACCCGATCCCGAGCCTCGGCAAGATGGTGAGCGAGAGCATCTCGTACCTCAGCGTGTACTGGTACATGGGGGTGTTCCCCACCGTGACCATTGCGCTTGCGATGCTCGGCTTCAACTTCGTGGGAGACGGGCTGCGCGATGCGCTGGATCCCACGATGTACAACAACGTCTGAACAAGGAGGGGGAGGCTGGCACGCCCCGGCCCGGCGGCGACGGATCATCGAATCGAATCGAGGAGGTTCACATGAGATTGAGGACAGTCTTCCTTGTGGCCGCTGTTGCGCTGGCGCTGGCAGGCGCCGGCACCGCGGTGGCGGAAACAAACGCGTGGGGCGTGACGCTGCCGCCCGATGCGGCCCCGCTGGACCAGCAATTCGTGCGGATGTTGAGCTTCGAAGGCACGACCGCGGACTTCGCGGTGTCGGTCTACAAACGGGTGGGCAACTCGTACAGCAGCATCATGGCCACGCCGTTCTTCCGGATCAACAAGAACTTCGAGCTCGAGCCGGTCGGCGTGACGAGCTATGAGAACTCGAAAGACGGCAAGACGTGGACGTTCCACATGGACCCCAAGGTGAAGTGGAGCGATGGCAACCCGCTGACGGCGGACGACATCGTGTTCACGTTTCAATACGACGCGGACCCCAAGCATGCCTGGGACTTCGCGTGGTTCTGGAGCGACATCGTGAACTGGGACAACGCGGTAGCGGGCAAGGTTCCCGTCTCTGCGATCGGCGTGAAGAAGATCAACACCTACACCGTGCAGTTCACCACCAACGTGCCGTCTCCCTATTTCCTGACCAAGGCGCTGTACGTGAGGCCGCTCAGCAAGGCCGCGTTCCTGAAATCCGGTGAGTACTACAACAATGACCCCGCCACCGCGGTATCCTCCAGCCCTTGGATCCTCACCGAGTGGACAAAGGGCAAGCGGATGGTGTTCGGCCCGAACACCAAGTACACGGGGAAACTGAAGCCGTACCTGGAGCACATCATCATCGATTTCGGTCCGCCGGGGGCCGAGTTCAACGCGTACCAGAACAACGAGATTGACTATTGCGACGCGTTCTCACCCGCCGATATCGCTACGATAGCCGCTGATCCGAAGCTGAGCAAGGAATACCACCCTGGCTACCTGGACTTCCGCACGTTCTATCTCGGGTTTGACGGCTTCCACAAGCCGTTCAATGACCTGAAGGTGCGCCAGGCGTTCGCCAAGGCCATCGACCGTGACACGATCATCCAGAAGATCGTCGGGCGGGAGGGAATGGCGGCGTACTCCTTCCTCATGCCGGGGTTCCCTGATTCGAACTCGGCGGCGCTGAAGGGGGAATACCCGAACGTCTACGACGTGGCGGCGGCCCAGAAGCTGCTCGCGGATGCCGGCTACCCCGGCGGGAACGGCTTCCCCAGCCTGGAGCTGGCACTGCGCAATGAGACGCCCGTCAACCAGGCCGTCGGAGAGGCCATCGCTTCAATGCTCAAGGACAACCTGGGGATCAACGTCCAGGTGTCCAACAAGGATCAGAAGCTGTTCATGGCCTCGCTGAACGCGCACCAGCTGCCGTTCTACATGGTGTCCTACGGGATGGACTACCTCGATCCGTCCAACATGCTGGGTATCTGGATCAGCGGCGGGCGGCACGCCTGGGCCAACAGCCAGTTCGACACACTGGTGAAACAAGCCACCTCCCTTGCCGGCGACAAGGCCCGCCGGGACGCCATGTTCAAGCAGGCGGAAAAGATCCTGGTAGATGACGTAGGAGGAATCTTCATCTACCACCAGACGCCGGGCAATACCTACAAGCCTTACATGAAAGGCTCCGAGCTTGAGCCGGACAAGACGGGCGTCACCGCCTGGCACTGGCCCGGCCTCGAGGATGTTGGAGCGCTGAACTCTTCAATCTACGTCTCCAACGACGCCCCCTCGGACCGTCACATGTAACTCGTGGGCTCAGAGATCCTGCTGGATGTAAGGGGTCTTGAAACTCGTTTCAAGACCCCGGAGGGCCCCGTGCACGCCGTCAACGGCGTCTCCTTCACGCTGAGGAGCGGGGAGACGGTGGGCGTGGTGGGTGAAAGCGGCAGCGGCAAAAGCGTCACGATGTTGAGCCTGCTTCGGCTGCTGCCGTCCCCTCCTGCCAAGATCACCGCGGGCTCGGCCCTGTTCCACGGTGAAGACCTGGTCACGATGAGCGACCGCCGCATCCGCGACGCCCGCGGCAGCCAGATCAGCATGGTGTTCCAGGATCCGATGACGTCATTCAACGCGGTGCTCACCATCGGACGGCAGATCACGGAGCCTCTGGAAGTACACCTGGGCATGTCCCGCGCCCGGGCCCGGACCCGCGCCGCGGAGCTCCTGGACCTGGTGGGCATTCCCAACGCGCGCCAGAGGCTCCGGGACTACCCCCACCAGTTTTCCGGCGGCATGCGCCAGCGCGCCATGATCGCGATGGCCCTCGCCTGCCATCCGCAGATTCTCATTGCGGATGAGCCCACCACCGCGCTGGACGTCACCATCCAGGCGCAGATCGTGCAGTTGGTGAAGCGGCTGCGCGAGGAGCTGGGAATGGCGGTGATCTGGATCACGCATGACCTGGGAATCATCGCCGGGCTTGCCCATCGGGTCATCGTGATGTACGGCGGCTGCTTTGTCGAGGAAGCGCCGGTGAAGGAACTGTACGCCGATCCCCGCCACCCCTACACGATCGGGCTCCTGGGCAGCCTGCCGCGGGTGGACGCGGAGCAGCGCCGGAGCCTGGCCTCAATCGACGGTCTGCCCCCGGTGCTTTTCCAGAAGCCCGCGTCGTGCCCTTTCGCGCCGCGCTGCAGGTTCGTCATCCCCCGGTGCCGGACGGAAAATCCGCCGCTGGAAGAAATCACCGCCGGGCACAGGGTTGCCTGCTGGGTGAAGCCGAAGCTCGAGAAAGCCTGACATGGCCGCCGATCTGATCCTGCGGGTCGAAAACCTGGTCAAGCATTTCCCGGTCCATTCGGGTTCGCTGCGGCGGGAGACCCGCGTGGTCCACGCGGTGGACGGTGTGTCGTTCGACCTTGCCCGGGGCGAGACCCTCGGGCTCGTCGGGGAATCGGGCTGCGGCAAATCGACCACGGGCCGCACGATCATGCAGCTCTACCGGCCGACGGCCGGGTCGGTCTGGCTCGACGGCGTGGACATCGTGCGCCTGGGCCGCAAGGACCTGAGGGCCACGCGCCGCAAGATGCAGATGATCTTCCAGGACCCCTATGCCAGCCTGAACCCGCGCATGACCGTCGGGGAGATCGTGAGCGATCCCCTGCGGGTGTACGGTGAGGGGAAATCCGGGAAAGAAATCGACGAAGAGGTGCGTTCGCTGCTCGCCCTGGTGAAGCTCGATCCTTCCTACGCCAACCGCTACCCGCACGAGTTTTCCGGCGGGCAGCGGCAGCGCATCGGGGTGGCGCGCGCACTGGCCCTGCGGCCCCAGCTCGTCCTCTGCGACGAGCCGATCTCCGCCCTGGACGTCTCGATCCAGGCGCAGGTGGTGAACCTCCTGGTCGATCTGCAGAAGCAGCTCACGCTCACCTACCTCTTCATCGCGCACGATCTCTCGATGGTCCGCCACGTCTGCGACCGGGTGGCGGTGATGTACCTGGGGATCATCGTCGAGCTGGCGGCCAGCCGCGAGCTTTATACCAACCCGCTGCACCCGTACACGCAGGCGCTGCTGTCGTCGGTCCCGATCCCGGACCCGGTGGTGGAGGAGAAACGGCGGCGGACCATTCTCACCGGCGAGATCCCTTCTCCCGTCGATCCCCCGTCGGGCTGCCGCTTCCGCACGCGCTGCCCGATCGCCCAGGCCGCATGTGCGGAAGCGCGCCCGGAGTGGCGCGAGCTGCGCCCCGGTCACTTTGTCGCCTGCCACTTCGCGAAGGAGTAGAAATTGAAGGATTGGAAGCAGATCCGCGGGCTCTACATGGTCCCGAAGGACATCGTCTACCTGAACAACGGCTCCTATGGTCCCACCCCCCGGCCCGTCTTCGATGCGCTTCTCGGTTTCATGACGCAGCTGGAGGAGAATCCCTCCGTGTACGACTCGCAGTACGAGCGGCTCCTGGGCGTCGTGAAGCCGAAGCTGGCCGCCTTCGTCGGCTCCCGGCCCGAATACACCGCTTTCGCAATGAACCTCACGTGGGGCATGAACGTGATCACCCGCGGAATCCGGGGGCTCATCCCCGGAGACGAAATCCTCACGACCGACCAGGAGTACGGCGCGATGATCAACGCCTGGGAATACGCCGCCGCCCGGCAGGGGCTGGTCATCCGCAAGGTGAACATTCCCGTTCCTCCCGAGAGTCCCGCGCAGATCGTGCGGATCATCGAGGAGGGAATCACGCCGCGGACGCGCGTGATCTTCGCGAGCCACATCACCACGACGACCGGCCTGGTGCTGCCGGTGAAGGAGATCAGCGGTCTTGCGCGGTCGCGCGGCATCCTCTCCGTCATCGACGGCGCCCATGCCCCGGGCATGCTGAAGATCGACATCGGGGACATCGGGTGCGATTTCTACGCGGGCAACTGCCACAAGTGGCTCGGCGCACCGAAGGGCACCGCCTTCATCGCGATGCACCCCGGCGCCTGGGACCGCATCGAGCCCTTCCTCGTCGGCTGGGGATGGAACAAGGACCAGCCGGAGACCTTCCGCGGCAATTTCGAAGGCCCCGGGATCCACAACACGGCGCTTCCCAACGCGGTGGAAAGCGCGGTGGACTTCCAGCTTTCCATCGGCAGGGAGCGCATCGAGGAGCGCGGCAGGGCGCTCGCCGAGCAGGGCAAGGACCTGTTCACCCGGATTGCCGGTGTGAAACTGCTCACCCCCCGGGATCCTGCCATGTGCGGCTCCATGGCCGCTTTCTCGCTGCCGCCCGTGCACGACGAGGGAAGGCTCCCCCGGATCCTGAAGTCGCGGAGAATCGTCGTCCCTGCCTCGGCTGCCCCGACCGGTGGGAGGATGCGGGTATCGACCCACATCTTCAACTCGCCGGAGGACCTGGGCGTCCTCGACGAGGCGCTGCGCGAGTGCTACTCGGCCTGAGCCGGGACCGCCCGGCGGTCTCGAATGAGCCCCCGGCGGCGTCGAATAAACCCCCGGCGGGCGCTTGATTGGCCGCCGTCCTTGCGTCATAGTCGGAATCAAAAGGTTCAAACCGAATGTGGTGGACAATTCTCTTCTCTTCCCTGGCGACACTCGCGGTCTCGATCCCGGGCCACCTGCTCATGGACCGGCTCTGGTCAGCCGCGTTCGGCCCGCCGCTGGACGCGGTCTTCCGCAACAGGCGGAGAACCGCGGCGCTCAGGGCCATGTGGCTCGACTTCATCAACATGTGCGCCACGAACCTGCTCGCCCTGTTCTGCGGGTTCCTGATTCTTTCTCCCCGGGCGCCGCGGGTGCTGTTCTGGATCCCGCTGGGAATCGTGACCGCATCCAGCGCGGCGATGATCGCGATCATTTCCACGAGGGCGAAGGAGACGGCGGGAGGCCGGGCGGCACTCGCGCCCGCCACGCCCATGATGGCCGCCGGCTCGATGGTCGCGATCCTCCTGGGCATCATCGTGATGCTCACGTGGGAGAAGGAGACGATTGCACCGTGAAACGCGCCATGCACGGCAGGGGATTTTGACAATCGCTTTCCGCGTTGTGGATTTTTCTTTGCCTGCCGGGGAGATGTGAGTAGCTTCCGGGCGAGGAGGCACACCATGAACTCGTTCGTGTTTTTGTACAACGGCGGGAAGGCCCCGTCGAGTCCGGAAGAGGGCGCGAAGGTCATGAAAGTCTGGACGGCCTGGTTCGACAAGCTCGGAAAGACCGTCGTTGACGCGGGCAAGCCCTTTGGGCAGGGCAAGACCGTCACTTCGTCGGGGATCCGCGACGGCGCGAACGCGTCCAACGGCTACACCATCATCCAGGCGGACAATCTTTCGGCTGCGGCAACGATCGCCAGGGGATGTCCCCTCATCGCGGACGGCGGAGAGGTGCAGGTTTTCGAAACAATGGCGATGTAGCGCGGGTGCGATCAGGCGGTGACGTTGGATCGATGCACGTCGTAGTGGTTCCAGACCTTCTGCGGCGTGCCGTCCCGGATCAGGATGAGCTGCGGCGATTCGTGGGTCACCGCGTAGGTCTGGGCAACCCAGTTCGAGAGCTCCCTTTGCTCGCGCACGTTGATCCAGTAGATGGGAAGCTCGGTCGTCATTGCCCGGACCTCCCGCGCGGCTCCCGCCGAGACACCGCAGGTCGTGGAATGCTTGAACACGAAGCACGACGAGGGCAATTCCTTTTCCGTCATCGGGATGATGGTGCTCATCGGTCGTCTCTCCGGTGCAGGGTACTCCCCCCGCGACGGCGGGTCAACGGCTCGGCCGCCGGTCAATTCTTGACTCGCGCGGCCGATTCTCCTATGGTTCCTGCGGGAAGCGAATGAAGCAGGTCACCATTCGAATGGAGCTGCGGGTCTCCGAAGAGATGAACGAGTTCCTGCAGATCGAGGCGCAATCACGGAAGCTGAGCTTCGAAGGCCTCATCCTCATGTACCTCGACGAGCGCATGAAGAAAGAGAGGCAGGACCGCCAGCACGACGGGCCCTCGGCCGCCGGGGGGCCCCGCAGGGCCTGATCGCCTCGGGAGTGTCCACCGAAGTACCCCCCGGGCTTCAGTGGCCCATGATCTCCTCGTACGTCGATCTCACCCGCCGAAATCTTTCGTCGAGAGCGCTGAGCAGCTGCTCCGACGAGGCCCTGCCGCCGAGCATCAGCCGGGCGAGAGCACGCAGCTGCGCGGGGTCGCGCGGCAGGCTGTGGGTCTGGCGATCCTCGTAGATCTGGAGAAAGTGCTCCACGCGTCGCAGGAAGATGTAGTCTTCCGCGAGCCTCTCCGAAACTTCCTTCGAGAGTATTCCCTGCTCTGCAAGAGCCTTCAGCGCCGGGAGCGTTCCCCCGCAGAGCAGGCGGGGATGATCGTGCGCGTGGGAAAGCTGGAGCCCCTGCGCGAGAAACTCCACGTCCCGCAGCCCGCCGAGGCCGGTCTTGATGTCCGTGGTGGAGAGGACGCTGCGGGACAGGACGCGCATCGCCTCCCGGCGGAGGCTGTCGATTGCCGCGGCCACGTCGGCGCGGCCGCGAGGAACGAGGAGCCGCTTCCGGACCGCGTCGAGGAAGGCCTGGCCCAGCGCCGGGTCGCCGGCCACCGGCCGCGCTTTCAGGAGCGCCTGCACTTCCCACAGGGCGGCATGCCGGCCGTAGTATTCATCCAGCGCCGGAAGCGTGAACACCAGCTGACCCGAGGTCCCATAGGGACGAAGCCGCAGGTCGACGCGGTACGCGTATCCCTCGGTCGTGTGGGCGGAGAGATCGCCCCGCAGGGCCTCCATGAGACGGCTGGCCGGCTCCACCGGGTCCGCCGCGCCGTCGTCGGCGCATACGCCGAGCAGGTCGACATCTGAGCTGTAGTTCAGCTCCCGGCCTCCGAGCTTCCCGAAAGCGATGATGCAGAACGGCGGGATCGCGCCCGCCGCGGGTCCTGCCGAAACGGCCGCCCGCTGCGCCTCTGCCTGCCGGCGCTCCAGGGCCGCGGCAATCACCCCGTCGGCGAGGTCAGAGATCTCTTCCATGATGCGCGCGGTGGGCACGCCGAGGCAGATGTCACGCGCGCCGATGCGGAGGATCTCCCGCCGGCGAAACCGGCGCAGGGAATCGCGCCACTCTTCCGGGCCGGGCGACGAGCGGGAGATATCCCGCATCTCCGCCGCGATCTGCGGGCTGAGGCGGCGCGCGTTGATGACGTCGGGCCTCGCGATCGATTCGAGGAGAGCCGGATCCCTCACGAGGGTGTCGGCGAAGAACTGGCTCGCCGAAAAGATGCTGAGGAGGATTTCCAACCGCATGGGTTGCGAGAGAATCTGGCGCAGGTGCGCCGCCGGATCGGGCAGCGCCTGGAGGAAGCGCTCCCAGTTGTTGAGCGCCATGTCGGGGTCGGGCCGCCGGGCCAGGACGTCGCAGGCGATGATCGCCAGCCGCGCAAAGAGGATGCGGTCCTCTCCGCCGATCCGGCGGAGATTCAGCAGGGCGCGCGCCGGGTCTGCGAAACCGCGCTCGGCGAGGGCGCGGTGGGCGAGCTCCTCGGGCACGGCATCGGAGAGGACCAGGTCCGCGACGGTGACCACCGGCGCGCCGGGGAGACTGTCCTTCCCGAAGCGGCGCTGGACGAACGCCCGCACCGAGGCGGTGTGCGTCTCGAAATCGAGGTGCAGCTTCTGCGCCGGCGTGCTCTCGGGCTCCGCCGCGTATCCCATGCGGCGGGCGAGGTGCACATATTCCGGGGCGTCCAGGCCGGGCAGCACGAGGTCGACGGCCGACCCGCGGAGCATCCGCAGGCCATTGATGAGCCGGCGGAAGAAACGGTACGCGTCCACCAGCTCTCCCGCCTCGGATTCTTCCACGACGCCGATCGAGGCCAGGGCGTGGAGGGCCTCGTGGATTCGCGGCGTGCGCAGGAGGTGCTCCGTAGCGCCGTGCGTGACCTGGAGAATCTGCACCGCGTACTCCAGGTCCACCAGCGCGCCCGGGCTGAACTTCGCGTTGAGACCCGCGGGGGTGGTTTTTTCCTGCACCTGGCGCGCGCGCAGCTCTCGAAGCTCCCGCAGGTCGATGCTCTCCGCCGTGTAGACCATCTCGTCGCGAAGCCTTTCGACCTGGCTTCCGAACTCCCGGTCCCCCCCGATCGCCCGCAGCCTCACGAGGGCCAGTCTCTCGTAGGAATGGGCGGGACCCCCCCGCGCGTAGTACGTGCAGAAGCTCTCCAGGCTGCTGGCCAGCGGTCCTGCCGCGCCGTAGGGCCGAAGGCGGAGGTCGATATGGAAGATGCCCTCGCGCTTGGCGTGCACCAGCCGCAGCACCTCGCGGACCACGTGGTCGAAAAACTCCGCGTTCTCGATTATCTCGGGCCCCCCGGTGGATCCGCTGTCGCTGTAGACGAGGAGGATCTCGATGTCCGACGCGTAACCCAGGGCCATCCCGCCCATCTTTCCGAGTCCCAGGATCGCCACGCGCACCGGCAGGCCTGCCACCGTGCGCGGCTCCCCGAACCTCCGCGCGAGAAACCGGTGCGCGGATGTGGCGGCCGCCTCGACCACCGCCTCCGCGAGGGCGGTGAGCCTCCTGCTCAGCAGGAGGAAGTCGTTTTCGAAGGCTTCCGCGGAGGCGTCACGGTGGGCCGCGGGGCGGCGCGCGGTGAGGATGTGGTCGAGGTCGAACAGGTAGATTTCCCGGTCCTTGAATTCGTTCAATCTCCGGGCGAACTCTTCCGGGTCCTCGGCGCCCGCCAGCGCGGCCGCCAGCCTCGGGCGGAGGCTCTCGATCGGCTCCGAGAAGCCGCCGACCCCCATCTGCGGGGCGAGCATGGGGAGAAGCTCCTCGTACTGGAGGCGCACGAAGTCCTCCCAGAGGAACGTGCTCGCCCCGAGGAGCTGGGCGAGGTCGCGCAGGACATCCTGGTCGGAGAGCATTTCCACCCAGCGGCCCTGTCCCGGCACGGCGAGAACCTCCCGTACCAGCTGCTCGAACCGCACCAGGGCGGCCAGGGGATCCGGGGCACTGGGCAGGAAGGAGGTAAACTGCTTCGTGAGGAGCACCGAGAGCTTGATACGGTCAATTGCTCCAGGATCAGAGATCGCCCGGCCCGCGGCGTCCACGAACTCGAACTCGTCCTCGATTCTCTCCCCTTCGGTGCGGATGGTGACATGCTCGATGGAGACGTCCTGGAGGGTGAGGGCCGTCGAGAAGGCGAACAGGAAGAACGGCGTGTCCTGCGAGAGCACGCGCATGCGCGTCCGGCCCGCCGCGGGTTCTTCCACCTCGATACGGACGGGGTACAGGACCGTGCCGCTTTCGCTCCGCGCAAGCTCGCCGAGCGCGGCTCCGGCGATCTCCTTGACCAGCTGGCGCGCGTTCTCCGCCGACTTCCCGCCCCGCTCGAAGAGGGTGAAAACCTCCGTGAGACGGTCGACGAGACGGGCCGGCCACCCGTCATCCCACCGGGTCGGCGCGACGGTTCCGGTGAACGTGTCGATGATCCGGCGTCTCCGCAGCGCCAGCTCGCGCGGCGCATCGGCACCAGGGCGGGACCAGGTGAAGATGTCTCCCCGCACGATGTTGAACCCCATCGAGGAGAGCACACCCGAGATCGCGGAGAACGCGCCGGGGTGGTCGAAGGCGAGGACGGTGACCTGCGCGCCCGCCGGTACGCTGTCCACGAGCACCACGGCCGGCAGGCCGGGGCCGAGGGAGGAAATTGCCCTCACGTGCCGCGCGATCTCCGCGGCGTCGAAGCGTTCGAAGTAGCGCGCATCCAGCCGGGCGGCGTGCTCCGCCGCCAGCCGCCGGTCGGCGCCGGCGGCGAGAGTGACCGGCTCGTCGGGAAGGATCGGCCGCATGCAGTCCTCGCTCGCATCGACAGTACCAGAAACGCCGCGGGCTCGCCATCCGCCGTTGACACTGCCCACCCGTGTGAGGTGAAATCTCAGAGCGGCATCGATGAGGAGCAGCGAAACATTCTTGGCGCCCGGCGTCACGATCCTGGGCGATCCCCCCTTCGCCCGCACACCGGCGGGCAAGCTGAAAGCGCGCATCGCCACGGCGTTCCCGGGCCACGACACGCTGGTGACGGTGCCGGGGATCCACGTCACCCAGCGGCAGGCTTTCCTCGACCACCGCGACGCGCTGGCGCGCGCGCGGGGGGAACCGGCGCTCACGCAGGAGGAAAAGGACCGGGAGTGGGGACTGGCGGTCGACCTGATCATCGTGGAAGGCGCGATCCAGATACGGCCAGACCCGAATAACATGGCCCTGGCCTTCCAGGCCGACGAGATGCTCCAGCGCCTGCTCGCCAAGCACAGGATCCGGTTCCTCGGCGTTCTGAACGAGAAGGTCCGCGAGGCGATCAAGCGGCGCGGCGAGCTGTGGCGGATCACGCCGCTTCCGAAAACCGCCGAAGAAATGCGGGCCATGATCGCGGACTCCCGCATCGGGATCGACGGCCGCGAGATCTACTACTACGGCGAGCTCACGGGAACCCGCTTCCTCACCTTCGAGGAGTTCGAGGGTCTCGGCCGGCTGCCGGACGAGGAGCTGCGCTCCCACCTCGCCGAAATTGCCCGGCACCTGGGGAGGAGGAACGCGGCGGGGAATCCGGAGGTGGCCTTTTTCGGAGCCGGCGCGGGGATCTCCCGATCGGACTTTGGCCGGATCGACTTCCCGACGCTCGATTCCGCGGGTCTGCGGGAGACGTTCGCGGCCCTCGTGGAGAAGTTCCGGTCCGCGGCGGCGCCGACGCTCCTCCGGGACGACCCGGAGAACCTCGAGTGGAAGAACGCAATGGTGGCCGCGCTCATCGGGCGCGAGACCGAACTGGTGACGGAGGAAAGCCTTCTCGGGTTGAGCGCGGAGTTCTTCATGCAGATCGAGTGGCTGCCCGGCGGGCGGATGGAGGAGGGCGAGCTGGTGCTCGACCCGGCTCTCGACGTCGCCGAGGCCGGCGGCGGACCGGGAGAACGCCTGCGGGACGAGAAATCGCGCAAGTTCATCCTGAATTTCGTCCGCGAGTACGGCGACCTGGAGTTCGTCAACATCGGCCGGGTGATCGGCTCCCTCTCGCGGCGCGCCGCGGCGCCGGGGCGGCGGGGCGTGTACATCGCCGCGCTCAAGCAGAGGCAGAACCCGGCGGAGATCGTCACGATCATCCGGCTGCAGAAGCAGGGAGTGCGCGAATACCTCGAGCAGGGGCTTTCGATCCTGGATGCGATGATCAGCGCCGAGGAGTACACGGAGTACATCCTCGACCGGCGCCTGGGCTGCCGGCAGCTCGGGATGAACCTCCCCATGCGCGTGACGGCGAAGAAGATCAGCGAACGCTACGTCCCGGACAAGGGGCCGGGGTACCCGATCTGGACGACGTACTTCGAGCGGGAGTATATCCGCGGCATCGCCACCGACAAGCTCCCGCCGGCGCTGTTCGAGTCAAAGGAGTTTGCCGTGCGATGCGCGCACCTCCTTGGCCAGGCCGCGGCCCCGAACATCGTCGTGGGCAGGTGCGACCGGACCGGCAGTCCCCTGTTCGACGACGGCGACGAGGTGATGGTCCTCGACACGGAAGGCATGCCCCATGACATCGTGGTCGCCGACCACACGGGCACCTTCAATGACTACGCCTGTCCGCTCGGGGAGTTCACGGTGAAGTATGCCCTGCCCGTTGCCCGGCGGCGGCCCTTCCTCCACGACCCCGCGGCGTTTGCGCGTGCGTACTGCGCCGCGTTCGAGGACCGGCTGCGAAGGATCCAGGATGACTACCGCAGGAGGCGGAAGGCCTTCGACTCGCTCTTCCTGCACCTTCCCGCCCAGGAGCCCGGCAGCTTCGCCTACCGGTGGAAGAGGGTCCTCGCCCGCCTGGACGAAACGGTCCCGCGCGACCTCGCGGACCTGGTCCGGGGCAACATCGACCGTTGATCGCAAAACAGACAGGGCCCCTTTCGGGGCCCCAATGGAAGGAGCGGAGAACGTTTCAGATATCGAAATAGAGCATGTATTCCCAGGGATGCGGCCGCAGGTCCAATGCGAGGACCTCGTTCTTCATCTTGTAGTCGATCCACGTCTCGATCACGTCCGTGGTGAAAACGTCGCCTTTCAGAAGATAGTCGTGATCGTTCTGCAGGGCCTTCAGGACTTCCCGCAGGGACCCCGGTGTCTTGGGCACCGCGGCCAGCTCTTCCGGCGGCAGGTCGTAGATGTCCTTGTCCAGCGGTTTTCCCGGGTCGATCTTGTTCTGGATCCCGTCGATCGCCGCCATGAGCATGGCGGAGAACGTCAGGTACGGGTTGCTGCTGGGGTCCGGGCAGCGGAACTCGAGCCGCTTCGCCTTGGGCGACGGTGAGTACATCGGGATGCGGACCGCCGCGCTCCTGTTGCGCCGGGAGTAGGCGAGATTCACGGGGGCCTCGAACCCCGGCACGAGGCGCTTGAAGCTGTTCGTCGTCGGAGTGGCAAACGCCAGGATGGACGGGGCGTGCTTCAGCAGGCCGCCGATGGCGTGGAGGGCCATCTGCGAAAGGCCCGCGTAGCCGTCGCCGGCGAACAGGTTCTTGCCGGCCTTCCACAGCGACATGTGCACGTGCATCCCGCTCCCGTTGTCGCCGAAGAGCGGCTTCGGCATGAATGTCGCCACCTTGCCGTGTTTCTTCGCGGTATTCTTCACCACGTACTTGTACTTCAGAACGTTGTCCGCCATCGTGATGAGGTTGTTGAACCTCATGTCGATCTCGCACTGGCCGCCCGTCGCCACCTCGTGGTGCTGCGCCTCGATCGGGATGTCGATGGATTCCAGCGTAAGCATCATCTCGCTCCTGATATCCTGGAGCGTGTCGTTCGGCGGCACGGGGAAATACCCTTCCTTGTAGCGGATCTTGTAGCCCAGGTTGGGGTTCTCCTGCCGGCCCGTGTTCCACCGGCCTTCCACGGAGTCGATGTGGTAGTACCCTTCGTGCTCGTTCTGGTCGTAGCGGATGTCGTCGAAGATGAAGAACTCGCACTCCGGCCCGAAATAGGCGATCTCGGCAAGGCCCGTCTGCTTCAGATAGGCCTCGGCCTTCCGGGCGATGTTGCGCGGGTCGCGCGTGTAGTCCTCGCCCGTGAGGGGATCGCAGATGTTGCAGATCATCACGAGGGTCTTGGCCTTGAGGAAGGGGTCCACGAAGGCCGTGTCCGGCACGGGCTTGACCAGCATGTCGCTCTCGTTGATCGCCTGCCAGCCGCGGATACTCGATCCGTCGAAGCCGAGCCCCTTCTCGAAGGCCTCCTCGTCCAGTTCGTGCGTCGTGATGGAGAAATGCTGCCACAAACCGGGGAAGTCCATGAACCTAAGATCGATGACCTCAATTTTCTCTTTCTGAATGAAAGAGATGATGTCGCCTGGCGTCTTCCCGATACCCATCCGAACCTCCTTA
>JBKQPS010000091.1:0-6172 GCA_052144915.1 Spirochaetia bacterium
AGTATTCATCTCTGGCCGTTCTGAAGCATGGCAGCACGGACGGCGGGCTGCGCACGGTCACGTATGCGGAGCTGTACGCCGCCGTCAAGGAGCTGGGAACCGGGCTGATCGCCATCGGACTCGACCCCGGCACCCATGTGGCGATCCTGTCCGAAAACAACGCCCTCTGGCTCGTCGCGGACCTGGCGATCCTCGGGTGCGCCGGCGTGGACGTCCCGCTGGGCACCGGGATGACCGACAGGGAAATCGAGCAAGTCCTGACCCATGCGGATTGCGACATCGCCGTCGTGGAGGATTCCTCCTCTCTGCACCGCCTCCTGTCGCTCCGACGGCGTCTGCCGCGCATTCGCAAGATCGTGGTGATGGACTTTTCCGGAGCCAAGCCCCAGGCAGGCACGGGTGACGAGCGCGTGCTCATCTACACCTGGGACGAGGTGCGGAAAAAGGGGAGGACGCGGATCGCACGCGGCGAGAGGCAATTCGAGCTTCGCGGCGCAAGCCTGACTCCCGCGGACACCGCCACACTGGTCTACACGTCGGGCACCACGGGAAAGCCGAAGGGGGTCATGCTCTCCCACGGGAGCATCATGCACAACGTCACGAACGTGCACGCGAGCATCAGCCCCGAACCGGGGGATACCTGGCTTTCGGTGCTCCCCGTGTGGCATCCCTTCGAACGCACGGTGGAATACTGCAGCCTGTCGTTCGGGAGCACCATCGTGTACTCCCGTCCTTCCGTGTGGAAGATCTTCGACGACCTCGCCTCCATGGCGCCCGAATACCTGGTCATCGTTCCCACGCTCCTGGAGGCGATGGAAAAGAGCATCGCCAAGAGGGTCGGCATGGTCCAGGGACTGCTGATCCGGTTCGAGAAGTTCTTCCAGGTTTTCTCTGGCTTCATCCTGGACCGTTATCCCCGGTTCCGCCGAGAGGAGAGGGTCCTGGAGATCTTCGCGGCGCTCCCCCCGCTCCTGCTCCTTTCCCCGGTGAAGCTCGCCTCTCATCTTATCCTCCGGCGCCAGATCAGGAAGCTCCTCGGGGGAAGGCTCAAGGCAATCGTCTGTGGAGGCGGACCGCTTCCTGCCTACCTGGACCGCTTCTTCGCGGCCATCGGCGTGAACATCCTGGAAGGGTATGGTCTCACCGAGGCCTCGCCGATCGTGAGCATGCGCGCGGAGAAGGCGCCGGTCATGGGGACGGTGGGACGGCCGCTTCCCGCCACCGAAGTGCGGATCCTCGGGGAAAGCGGGGAGATCCTCCCTCCGGGATCCAAGGGCAGCGTCGTCGTAAAAGGTCCTCAGGTCATGCAGGGCTACTACAAGGACCCGGTTTCCACGCGGCAGCTTCTTTCATCCGAAGGCTGGCTGGACACCGGTGACAGCGGCATGCTCACGGTGGACGGAAATCTCGTCATCACGGGGCGCGTGCAGCACGCCCTGGTGATGCGCTCGGGCGAGCGAGTGGAGCCCGAGCCCATCGAGATGGTCGTCCAGGAATCTCCCTACATCCAGGAAGCGGTGCTCGTCGGTGACCGTCGCGAATCGCTGGGCTTCCTGCTCGTCCCCAACATGGATTGGCTGCGGCGGCTGGCCGATTCGCGGCGTATCCAATGGGGGGACCCGAGGGAGCTGGTGGGAAATGCGGCGGTCAACCGCTTTTTCCTGGACGAGGTGCAGGCGCACCTCGTGAACAGTGGGATCAATTTCCCCGGCGGCAAGTTGCCGAAAATCGCCCTCCTGCCCGCGGCGTTCGAGGTCGGGCGCGAGCTCACCCGGACCCTGAGCAAGCGCCGCGAGGTGATCACGGAGATGTACGGCGGAGTCATCGAGAAGATGTATCGGACGTGAGCTCCCTGCCGCACACAGGGCAGCCGGGATTCTTCGCGATTTCCACGATCTCGAATTTCATCGTTTCCCCGTCCAGGAACACGATCCTGCTCTCCGCCGGCTCGCCGATTCCCGTCAGGAACTTCAGGGCCTCGAGAGCCTGGAGGCACCCCATGACACCGGCGACAGCGCCGAGGATCGGCGGTGGATTCGGTCTGCCTGCAGGGCGATCCGCCGGACCCTCTCCCGGAGCCTCCCGCAGGAAACAGGCGAGGCAGGGAGTTGCCGGGGGTCGGAGGAACGCGAGCTGCCCTCCCAGGCCGCGCACGCCGGCGTGCACCAGGGGGATGCGCGCGCGCACCGAGAGTCCGTTCACGATGAGACGCGCAGGGATATTGTCCAGGCAATCAAGGAGGATATCCGCCCCGGCCGCCAGCGCCTCCACGTTCTGCGCCGTGATCGCGGAAGCGAGGGGGACGACGCGGACCTCCCTGGTAAGCCGCGCGACTGCCCGCCGCGCGGAGAAGGCCTTCCGCCGGCCGATGCCTCGCTCGGCGTGGAGGATCTGCCTGTTGAGGTTCGACAACTCCACGCGGTCCGGGTCACAGACGCGGATGCACCCGACCCCCGCAGCCGCGAGGTAGAAGACGGCCGCGCTGCCCAGGCCGCCCGCGCCGGCGACGAACACGGTGGCGGCCTTCAACCTCAGCTGCGTCTCCTCGCCCCACGAAGGAAGCACGAGCTGCCTCGTGTACCGCTCGCGTTCCGATTCGGAAAGCCCGCTCATCCGCGACCCTCCTGCGCCGCCAGCCGATGCGGCGTTCAGCGCGATTCCGCTTCCG
Organism: Spirochaetia bacterium; assembly: GCA_052144915.1. Taxonomy (GTDB): domain Bacteria; phylum Spirochaetota; class Spirochaetia; order SZUA-6; family Fen-1364; genus Fen-1364. Next base: position 2,669 of record JBKQPS010000091.1, read on the forward strand.
TCCGGAGTTTGGCCATTTTTTCCCGGGCGCGCCGGCACTGCCCGTCGAGCTGCTCCCACTTCGCCATCGCCTCCGCGTGGCGTCGGTGGTTCTCCTCGTGCTGCCGTCCCAGCTCCTTCATCCGTTCCCCGTTCGCATAGAACTCGGGACGGGCCATCGTATCTTCGATGCCGTGCCTCTCTAATTCGAGTGCTTCCAGGCGCTGCATCAGGAGAGACTCCTCCCTTTCCAGCGCTCTCAGCTCGCTCTTCAGGCGTTTTTCCTGAATCCGCTCCTGCTGGACGATGGTCGTGGGCCGTGGCGCCGCAGGCCGGCTCGTGGGAAGCTCCTGCCCGTCGGGGCCCTGGCCGGCCTTGGCGAGGTAGTACTCGTAGTCCCCCGGCACGTAGCGCGCACACCCGCCTTTCACCTCCAGAACCGCGGTCGCCAGGTGGGAGATGAAATGCCGGTCGTGGGACACGAAGATCACCGTGCCAGGGAAGTCCCCCAGCGCCTGCAGGAGCACGTCCTTTGAAGCAATGTCGAGGTGGTTGGTGGGCTCGTCGAGGATGAGCAGGTTTGCCGGCCGGAGAAGGAGCAGGAGCAGGGCGAGCCTGCTTCGCTCTCCGCCGCTGAGAACCGACTCGCTTTTGAACACGTCGTCGCCGCGAAAAAGGAACGACCCCAGGAGCGACCGTACCTCGGGGACGAGAGAGGTGGGCGCCGCCGCTTCCAGCTCCTCGATGACCTGCCTTTCGCTCGTCCAGGCATCCGCGTTTTCCTGGGAGTAAAAGGCGGGGATCACTCCCGTTCCCCACTTCAGCGCACCCCCGTCCGGAGCTTCCTTCCCCGCGATGAGCCGCAGGAGCGTGGACTTGCCCGCGCCATTCACGCCAACGACGACCAGCTTGTCGCCGCGGGACACGTCGAAACCCACGCCCGCGAAGACCGGGCGGCCGGCATAGGACTTTGCCAGCCCCTCCGCCGCAAGCACGTGCCGGCCGGACGGGGGAGGCGCCGGGAATGAAAATCGGATTGCCTTCACGATCGGCGGGATCTCGATTCGCTCGATCTTCTGCAGGGCGATGATCCTGCTCTGCACCAGGCGCGCCTTGGAGGCGTTGTAGCGAAAGCGGTTGATGAAGGCCTCGATGTGGGAGATTTCCTCCTGCTGGGAGCGCCATCGGTCCATGAGGGCGGCCAGCTCACGGCTTCGCATCTCTTCGTAGCCGCTGTAGTTGCCGCTGAACACCGAGACCCGTGTCATGTAGATCTCCGCGACTGCGGTGACCACCACGTCGAGAAAATACCGGTCGTGGGAGACGAGAAGGAGGCCGCCGCCAAAGGCGGACAGGAACTCTTCCAGCCACGTGCGCGCCTCGATGTCCAGGTAGTTGGTCGGCTCGTCCAGGAGCAGGATGTCCGGGGCTTCCAGGATGGCGCGGGCGAGGGCGATCCTCATCTGCCACCCCGCGGAAAACTCCGCGCAGGGCCTGGAGAAATCGTCCACGGAAAATCCCAGGCCCGTGAGGACCCTGTGCATTCCTTCCTTCCGGCCGTGGTAGCCGCTCGACTCTATCCGTTCCTGCAGCTCGTGGTGCTTCCACAGCAGTGTCTCGGCACCGGGCGAATCCGGCGAAAGTCCGCCGAGCCGTTCTTCGAGCTCAACGCTCTCCTGTACGAGCCGCGCGCCTCGCGCGAAGGCTTTCTCCGCCTCTTCCCAGAGGGTTGTTGCGGGGACATCGGATCCTCCCGCGGGGGCCGCGGCGGCCGCCGAGCTCTGCGGAACATAGGAAACTCGCGTGTCTTTTTCCCGCACAACCGAGCCCGAATCGGGCTGCGCCAGGCCCGCCATGATGCGCATGAGCGTGGTCTTTCCGCTGCCGTTGGGCCCCACGAGAGCCATGCGGCCGCGCGCGGCCATGGTGAGATTGACGGAATCGAGGAGTATCCGCTCTCCGAACGCGACGGATACTCCCGAAAGGCTGACCAGGGACATCGCGCGCCTATGGGGATTGCACGAAGAAAATCACCACCGGAGAGAGGCTCGGGTGGGTCACGAACAGGTCCTGGACGCTGTCCCTCGCCAGAGAGGTGAAACGGAGCCCTCCCGCGACGGCCTTGTAGAGAAAACTGAGCCCGGACTTCGGGTACTCGTCGAAAACGAAGGTAAGAGCCCCGTCGTAATCCGCCGCGAGCTCCTTGCGGACGTGCAGCGTGAAGTCCACGCTTCCCCTGCCCTTCGCCTCGGGTCCGATGAGCGTCGGAACGAGCTTGGAAAACCCGTCCCAGCTGAACCGCATCCCGGGCAGCAGGTGGATCGTGCCGTAGGCGCTGCTGGCGAGGGACGACCCTTTCTTCACCAGCCCGTCATAGATGTCCGCGCGGCGCTGCTGCTCCGCGGCCACCAACTGGGCCACGTCGTCTTTCATCACCACGTACAGGTCGGTCTTCGGCTGGTCCTTGTAGCGGTAGGAGACGTCGATGCGCTCGTCGTCCAGGACGTCGATCCGCAGGTCCGTGCCCGGAAAGACGTACGAGGCAGCCCCGGCCTTCTGCGGATCCCCGGTATAATGGAACTCGAAGGTGGAAAGCGGAAGGACGAGCTTCATGAGCCGGTCTGCCGGGCTCGGGAAAAGTCCGACGTCCTCGCGGAACATCGTGAGATCGATGGCTCCCTTTGCCGCCATGTCGAGGAACCAGCTCGGCCGCCACGTCGTGCTCATGATCCGCGCGAGCACCTCGTCCTGGCTGAGGATGCGCTGGGCGTCCGCCGCGGGGTCGGCGCCCGAGGTGAAGGCCTTCAGGAAGTGCCCGAACACCCAGCCCCCGAACCCGTCTTCCGTGGCAACCTCGTACCAGTAGTCGGTGTATGGCTTCACGGTGACTTCCTGCGCCGACCTGCTCACCACCTTCACCAGCTGTCGGTACTCCAGCTTGTAGAGTACCCTCCCCTCCTGCGTCGGCGCATCCCGCACGGGCAGCGGCGGGGTGTCTTCCTTCGTCACCACGGCCCACCAGCCCCGGTTCGGGGCGTAGGCAGCCGCGAATGTCGCCGCCTCCGATTTCTTTCGGAAAATGCGGATCCGCCCCGCGGGATACTCGCGCGGCTTCCTCTCTCCCGGCACGGCGATCAGGAGAGTCGACCCGGCGGTCGGTTCCTGGACGATGGTGACGACAGCACCGGTCTGAGGCGATCCGTTCGTTTCTCCCCACAGGACCACTCCGTAGCCGACTGCCCGCGCACCGCACGCGCTCAGCAGGAGCCCGCAAAATGCGGCAAGACCGGCGGCGAGGATTCTGTGCAGCATGGCGGCAATACTGTTGCGGCGCGACGTTTTTTGCAAGAGGCGCCGGGTCCGGCCCTCCGGCCGAGCCCGAATCCGCCTTCGGCGATGCCCGAATCCGCCTTCGGCGATGCCCGAATCCGCCTTCGGCGATGCCGTCCCGCACGGGGGACGCTTGCCTCCGCGCGCAAAAAAACGTATACACCACCGTGGAGGTGCTCATGGACGTGCGGGAGGC
>JBKQPS010000092.1:0-3502 GCA_052144915.1 Spirochaetia bacterium
GTGTGACAGGGAAAGCCTGCGAGGGCTAACCTATGTCGATCATCGGCAGGGATGCCGAGGTCGGCCGAGGCCAGGGACGCAAAGCACGGCGCAGCCGTGCGAAGGGCGGCAGCTGACCCAGCGACCCCTGCGACCCGGAGGGGCGCAATGGGGGGCGCGCAGGGCAGCGAGAGCCGCAGGAAGGCCGACTCCCTCGTTTGCTGGAGGAGGCCACGATGACCACGGATCAGCGGAACCTGAGAAACGGGCTCCTCTTCATCAGCCCGTGGCTTGTGGGTTTTGCGGCTTTCCAGATATATCCCATCCTGTATTCCCTGCGGCTCAGTTTCACCACGTACTCGGGCTTCGGCAACTGGGTGGACATTGGCATCCAGAACTACACCCGCATGTTCAAGGATCCCCTGTTCTGGCAGTCCGCGTACAACACCCTCTACTATACCGTGCTCGCTGTCCCCATCGGCGTCGTGGTGGCCATCGTGCTTGCCCTTGCAATGAACCAGCGAGTCAAGGAGGTGTCATCCTACCGCGCGATCCTCTACCTGCCGTCGATCCTGCCGATCTTTGCCCTGGCCTTCGTCTGGGTGGTTTTCGTCAACCCTCGCTACGGGATGCTGAGCTACCTCCTGAACGAAGCCGGCATTCCGGCGCCGGACTGGATTGGAGACCCTGCTTGGACCAAGTTCTCCATCGTCATCCTGGCGCAGCTGGGGGCCGGCGGACCTGCCCTGATCTTCCTCGCCGCAATCCGTGCCATCCCGAGAGACCTCTTCGAATCGGCGCAGATCGACGGGGCGGGTCCCTTTCGGCGGTTCTTCTGGATCACACTTCCGCTCATCACTCCCGTGATCCTTTACGACATCATCCTCGGCCTGAGCTATGGCCTGCAGGTTTTTACGCAAGCCTACATCATCACGAGCAGCGGCGCGGGCGGGCAGAACACCGCCGGGCCGTTGAACTCGCTGCTGTTCTACGTCTTCTACATCTACAAGAGCGCGTTCCAATACACGCAGATGGGGTATGCCTCTGCCCTCGTATGGGTCCTTTTCATCGTGAGCCTCGTGCTGGCGCTTTCCGTCTTCCGGTGGGCCAGGAGCTGGGTCCACTACGAGATCTGAAGCTCTTCGGAAGGAGTGAAGGAGATGCAGGCAATCGCGCGGCATGAATCCCCGCCTCGAGCGCGCCCCCGCGCGGTCGGGCGCCTCCTGGGGGAGAAAGTGATTCCGAGAATCATTCTGGCACTCATGTGCCTCGTGTACTTCGCGCCGTTCTACTGGATGGTGATCACGTCCTTCAAGGACAACACCCAGTTGAGCGCCTTCCCCCCCACATTCTGGCCTCATCCATTCGCCTGGCGCAACTACGTCGATGCGGTCAACTACATTCCATTCCTGCGGTTCTTTTTCAACTCGCTGATGCTCACCGGGGGCGCTACCATTGGGGCCATCGTCTCGAATTCCCTGATCGCCTACGGGTTCGCCCGCATCCAGTGGAAGGGACGGGAGGTGCTGTTCTACGTCGCCATCGCGACTGTGTTCATTCCCTTCCCCGTGACGCTCGTGGCGCTCTTCGATATCTTCGCGAAGCTGCACTGGATCAATACGTTCCGCCCCCTGATCGTTCCCACCTTTTTCGGCCAGGCCTTTTACACGTTCCTGATCCGGCAGTTTCTCATGGGCGTGCCGAAAGAGCTCTCCGACGCGGCGCGCATCGACGGGGCAAACGAGTTCTCCATTTTCCGCCTGATCATCCTGCCCATCATGAAGCCCGCCATCGCCGTGGTGGCCATCTTCGCCGCGGTGAATGCGTGGAACGACTTCCTCACCCCGCTGATCTACCTCTCCGAGGAATCGCGCTACCCGCTTTCCATCGGACTGCAGTTCTTCAAGGCGGAGCACACGGTGTCCTTCGCCCTGCTGATGGCGGCCTCCACGCTGGTCGTGCTGCCCGTCATCGCGCTGTTCCTGTTCTTCCAGAGATTCTTCATCGAGGGTGTCACCGTGGGCGCGATCAAGGGGTAGCGGGGCACCATGGACTCGCCAATATCGGTGGCGATCGTCGGCGCGGGGAACAGGGGCTGGGGTTTCGCGAAAATCATCTCCGGGATTCCTCGATTGGCCAGGATCACCGCGGTTGCCGAGCCGCGCCGGGAGTACCGGGAGGCATTCGCGGCGCAGTACGAGCTGCCGCCGGGCAGTGTCTTCTCCGACTGGCGGGAGCTGGCCGCCCGTCCGCGCCTGTGTGACGCGGTGATCGTGGCGACGATGGATCGGGATCACGTCGACCCCGCCGTGGCGTTCACGAGACTCGGTTACCACATGCTCCTGGAAAAGCCGATGGCGACCAGCCTGGAGGACTGCCGGCGGATCGTCCGCGCGCAGAAGGAGGCGGGCACGATCACCTCCGTCTGTCATTCCCTGCGCTACAATAACCGCTTCGCCGGGCTGAAGCAGGTCGCGGCGAGCGGGAGGATCGGCCGGTTGGTCACGATCGACCAGCTCGAGCAGGTGGCCTGGTGGCACCAGGCCCACAGCTACGTTCGAGGGAACTGGGGAAGCGAAAAGCATTCGTCGTCCATGCTGCTCGCCAAGAGCTGCCACGACATCGATTACATCGCCCACCTGGTCGACGCCCGCTGCCGGCGCGTGGCCTCGTATGGAAGCCTGTCGTACTTCAGCCGCCGGAACGCCCCCCCGGGCAGCGGCGAAAGGTGCATTTCCTGCGTCCTGGAGCCGGGATGCGCGTACTCCGCGCTGAAGCATTACGTGGAGGCCGACCGCGAAAAATGGCCTGCCGTGGTAGTATCCGCGGATCACAGCCGCGAGGCGCATCGCGCCGCGATCGCCGAGGGACCGTACGGCCGCTGCGTGTGGAAGTGCGACAACGACGTCGTGGACCACCAGGTGGTCTGCATGGAGTTCGAGGGGGGCGTCACGGCGACCTTCACCATGACCGCCTTCACACAGGGGGAAGGCCGCAGGATCCGGGTTCACGGCACCGAAGGCGAGGTGGAGTTCACGGAGGCGGAGATGTCCGTGCGCACCTTTGCGGACAACAGGACCGAGAGGATTGTCCCCGCGGCGGAAGAGGGAGGCCACGGCGGAGGCGATGAAAGGGTCGTCATGAGCTTTTTCGCGGCCATCCGCGAAAAGAAGGCGGCGCTGGTGATCACCGACGTGCACGAGTCGCTGCGGTCGCACGCGATCGTCTTCGCGGCCGAGCTGTCACGTCGAGAGGGGCGCATGGTGGCCATGGAGGAGATGGCATGAAAGTCTGCCTGGTGACCGGTGGAACCTCGGGCGTCGGGAGGGGCATCGCCCGGGCGCTGGCCGCATCCGGTGCGACGGTGATGCTGGTCAGCCGCGATGCCGGGAGGGGCGCCGCGGCCGCCGAGGCCCTGCGTCGCGAAACGGGCAACGACCGCGTGGAGGCACTGGCCGCCGACCTCTCCTCGATGCAATCGGTGCGGCGCCTCGCGGATGCCGTGCGCGCGAACCACAGCTCC
>JBKQPS010000093.1:0-4500 GCA_052144915.1 Spirochaetia bacterium
GTAATGAGGATCCCGTTGGCCGAACCGAAGACGGCCCCCGCGGCCGCCGTTGCGAGCAGGGCGAGGAAGAGGCTGTGCGTGCCCGTGAATACCATGCCGCCGACAACGGCAGAGCATGCGAACACGGACCCGACCGAGAGATCGATCCCCCCCGAGAGGATGACGAACGTCATGCCTGCCCCGATGATCGCGATCACTGCGGTCTGCAGGGTGATCTCGAAGAGGTTGTCCACCGTGAAGAAATACGGGGAGAGGAGCCCGAGAACGCCCCACATGACGATGAGGATGACGAGCATGGAGACGGCCTGGTTGCGGAAGAGACCCCGAAACCCTGCCGTGCCACCCTTCCCCAGCCCGTTTCCCGTCAGCCTGCTGTCTTCCATCTCATCCCTCTCCCTGCGCAACGTGCGTGCTGTACCGCATGATCTCCTGCTTCGTGGCCGTTTTCGAATCGAGGACCGCCGCCACTTCACCGCCGACCATGACCATGATTCTGTCCGATACCTCGAGGATCTCATCCACATCGCTGGAAATGAAGATCACCGCCCTGTCCTTCTCCTCCACAAATCGGCGGATCAGCCCGTAGATATCCCCGCGCGCGCCGACGTCGATGCCCATGGTCGGCTCATCGAGGATGAGCAGCCGGCACCTCGCCGTGAGCCACTTGCCGAAGACGACCTTCTGCTTGTTCCCGCCGCTCAGGTACTTGACCTGCTGGGAAAGGCCGGCGATCTTCAGCCCGATGCTGGCAACGAGCTCGCCGACCGTGTGCTTCTCCGCCGTCACGTTGAAGAAAAAGCTGCGCAATTTCGCGAGGAACACCAGAGAGACATTCTCCTTGACGCCCATGTTGAGGCACAGCCCGTCGGTGTCCCTGTCCTCGGAGAGATAGCCGATCCCGAGGGTGACCGCTTTCTTGGGAGAATCGATGCGGACCGGCCGCCCGTCCAGGAGCATCGTGCCGTCGCTCACCCTGTCGATTCCGAACATCGCGCGCGCCATCTCCGTCTTACCTGACCCCACGAGACCGGTCACGCCAAAGATCTCCCCCTTGCGCACCGAGAAGCTGACCGGCGACGGGAGGCTCTGGTTCCGCAGCCCGCGCGCCTCGAATGCGGCGCCGGTGATGTCCACCGCCGACTCTCGCTGGGTCCGTGACACTTCCTTGCCGATCATCAGCGTGATGATCCTGTTCAGGTCCGCGTCCCTGTTCTCCAGGGTGGCGATCCTCAACCCGTCCCTGAGGACGGTGATCCGGTCCCCGACCTGCTTCACCTCCTCCAGCTTGTGGGAGATGTAGATGAGGCCGATCTGCCTCGACTTGATCTCGCCGATGGTCTTGAAGAGGTTCTCCGTCTCCTTTCTGCTCAGGGCCGCGGTCGGCTCATCCATGATGATGATCCTGGCATTCTTCGAGAGAGCTATCGCGATTTCCAGCATCTGCTTTTGGGAGACGGGCAGATCCTTCACCTTCGTCCTGGGATCGATGTCAAAATCGACTTTCTCCAGGGCTTCCCGGGCGTGCTCGTTGACGGCCTTCCAGTTAATGAGGCCGCGCTGACGCGTGAAGCGCGTGAGAGAGAGGTTCTCCGCCACGCTGAAATGGGGGACGAGGTGGAAGTTCTGGTACACCGTGACGATCCCGGCGTCCTCTGCCCTCCGGGGGTCGTATCCCACAGGCTCGATCGGCGTGCCGGCAATCGAGATCGACCCGGAGTCGAGCGTATATGCCCCGCAGAGGATCTTCATGAGCGTCGACTTCCCGGCCCCGTTCTCCCCGAGGAGGACGTGCACTTCCCCGTAGTCCAGCTCGAAGTCGACGCCCTTCAACACGTTGACGCCGAAGAAGGATTTGGTGATCTGCTTCATCTCGAGGAGCTTGTCCATCCGTCCCCCTTGTTCCCGGCGGCTTTTCCTGGCTATAGGACCAGGTCAGGGTTCCCCGGGCCGAAGTGCTTCAGCATCACGATGGGGTCCGTGCGGGAAGGGTTGGAGATTACCACGCCCTTCCGCGCCGCCTCCTCCGTCACGAAGAACTCGTCCATCGTCAGCTGCCCGAAGCGGATGATCGCCGGCGTGTCGATCTCCCAGGGCCCCATCTTTCCGTGCCCCTGCAGCAGGATCATCCCGTAGGCCCCGCCGTCCTTGATGGTTACGGTCATGCCCGGGAGGACGGTGAGCTCCTTGGCGCTGTAGTCCGGTGACTTGTACGTGATCCAGTTCTCCACATACCCCTCCGCTTCCATCTGGGCGCGCGGCTTCACGGGATTCGGGACCATGAAATGCCGTACGGCGAAGTCCGGATCCACGTTCGCGTCCCAGTCCAGGACCTCGATGAGGTAGTCCACGTTCCCGACTTTTTCCTTCGGGCTGTTCTTCCAGAGCAGCTCCTCCGGAATGATGGCCTCCCCGGTGAGGGACTGGTACATGGCGAACACGTCGGAGGCCTTCTGCGGCTCGTACGTGCAGAGGCTGCCCGGCGCGTGCAGGATGCCCGCCGGCACATCCCAGCCGGTGCCGGGCTCCAATCGGTAGGCCGCGGAGAGGTTGGTGATCTTGTTGTCGCCCCTGGTGAAGTTCATGAGGCTTTCGCGGAGCTGGTCTTTCGTCGTCCCGGGACGCAGGCCGAAGAAGGTGAAGGGGAAATCCGCCCCGTAGTTGTTGTTCTGCACCGGGAAGAAGTAGGATTCCGGCTTTCCCATCATCCCCACGAGCTTCGCATGCTGGTCCCTGTGGTGTACATGGTGGGGGAGCGGCCCCTTGTTGTCGAAAAACTTGGAGTACATCGGCCACGCCTTGCAGGCGCTCCAGAGCCGCTCACCGATGATCCGCCCCTTCAGCTCGGCGATAGCGTCACGCAGGGTGACCTTCTCCACCCGGGAACCTTCCTCCAGGACGACGAAGCTCAGGCCCTCGTCCTTGCTCGTCTTCGGGCCGTTGTCCGCGGGCGTCGTGGAGGAGAACCAACGCTCGTCGATTCCCCCCCTGTCTCCGCCCAGGGCGTAGTAGTCCGCGGGATGGAGCCTGATCCTGCGGCCCGGCACGCAGAAGGACCGCGGCACCCACGTGGGGGAGAGCCGGAGGATCCCTTTGCCCTGGTCGAGTGCTTTGTCGACCGTTGATTGAACTGACATGTGTGTTCCTTTCTGTGTATGTCCGCGCCGGCGTCAGGCCGGCTTCACCACGCCAATCACGAGAAGAATGTTCGCGTAGATCCTCTGCTCGCCCGTGGCGATCACGAGCGCGGTGTCAGGGGATTTCGCTTCCTCGTAGAAGTGGAGCCGCCATTTCCGCTCCCGGGGAACGCCGGCGGGGAGCATCTTCCGCATCTCCGACTGGATTTCAGGCTCGGGCCGCAGGTTGAGGAACACCTTCTTCGCGCCGGGGTTCGATCCGGTTGAATACGGGTAGTTGCCGTCCGCGATCAGCACGCGCGAGTCGTGCCCGGAGGCGCCGAGTGCCGAAAAGATTTCGGGATGGAAGAAGCTCGTTTTCAGCACTACCGGTTTCCCTTTCGATTCGCCAGGTATCGGTTCATGCGGAGTCCCTATCGATCCCCCGCCTCGTCGATGAAACGGTTCAAGGACTCCCTGTAGTAAGTGAAGTCCTCGAAGTGCACATCGGGAGGGATGAAGTGGTCCCCGAACGGAACGTATCCGCCGCTTTTCAGGACCTCCCGCACGGGGCCGAGGATCTCATCTATCCTGGCTTTTCCCCGGCAGATGTCTGACTTGGGGATGCCGCCCATCATCTGAAGGGCAGGAAAGTTCTTCCTTACCTTCACGATGTCCATCCCACAGTTCACCTCGAAGGGGTACATGCCCGTAACCCCCGACTCCACGAACATCGGGATCAGGTCGTAGCAGTCCCCGTCCGTGTCCAGAAAGATGGTCGTGATCCCCCGCGCCCTGCAGAAATCAGTGAGCCGCCGGAGGTAGGGCAAGAGAAACTCGCGGATCATGGCGGGTGCCACCATCGAACCGGAGCCATAGGAGATGTCCTCCCAGATCTGCACGTGGTCCACCTCGACCTCCGCGAGTATCTCGGAGTACACGGCGATCCAGAGGTTGGTGAATGTGTCAAGGATGTCATGCACGAGCTTCGGTTCCTGGAGGTAGCTCACGAAGAGGTTCTCGTAGCCCATGAGGTGCGCGGGGGTGCCGAAAAAGCCGTGGGGATATCCGCCCAGGGCGAGCGGGTAATCGCGCTGCCGATACTCGCTGACCAGGTCTTTCCAGTTGGCCGGGAGGCGCTTGCGGACGTCCTTCAATGACAGTCTCTCTTCCTTGAGCTTTTCCCAGCTCTTCCAGCCGGTGATGGGCCATTCTGCCCCGGATGGCATGGTCGCCTGCTCTTTTAGAAGGATACGCTTGACCCCATCAACGTCCATGTAAACAAGCCGCTTTTCGTCCTCCTCAAAGACACGGTCGTCGAACATCGGGTGGAAAAGCAGGTTCACGTCCACAAGGCGCTGGGAGGCGTCCAGACCGAATCGCGCGC
>JBKQPS010000094.1:0-16881 GCA_052144915.1 Spirochaetia bacterium
CCGCAACTCAGGATCAGGGCTGCGCCGAGGGCGAGCAAAGCGAGGAGAAGGATCCGCAAAGTCGTTCTCATGGCTTTCCTTTCGTCTATATGTCGGCCTCGACGAGACGGGGTACAATCGACTGCTCGAACGCCGACGTAAAGTCTTTGAACTTGGACTGGAACTCCTTCCACTCAGGCGCGTCCTGGTTCGTGATGTACCGAGCCTTCAGTGAGATGTACATCCTGCCCGCGACGAACCTGCGCAGGGAAAGGGCGGCGAGCGAATAGTAACGATAGTTCAGCACGAGATGCGAGGTCTGGACCGTGAGAGGAAGAAATACTTCCTCCTGGTACTTTTTTGCCTCGTCGGCTCCCTTGTCATGCAGGATCTGGTTGTGCATCTGAAACGCCTGGTCCAGCTGTGCCTGCGATGCCAGGTACTGGTTGTAGTAGTCGGTCTCACTCTTCACATATTCATCCATCGCACCCTGGATGATGCTCATGGAGGCGATAGGGTCCGCCAGCATCGTGGCGAGCTTTTCTTCGTTCCACTTGCTGTAATCGATCTGGTCGCTACGGAGAGGTATTACGTCTCCCGGTGTCTTCCCCAGCGGAACCTCGACGCCCTGGCTCGCCGCAAGCTCCACGGTCTTACCTTCTGACTCGACGGTCACTTGTCCCGAATCTACGGCAAACAGTGTGGAGCCATCCGCGCCTGAAAAGACCGTGAACTCGGTGCCGCGCACTCCGGCCACCGCGCCGTTTGTCCGAATTTGAGGCTCGGTACCAGTGAGCTTGCCGTATCGGAACTTGATGGAGCCGAGCGCAACGGAAAGTACCGTCGACGTCTGGCCTGCCTCGTTCTTTTCCATCAGCGTGAAGACGGTGCCGTGAGAAATCTTGATCGTCACCCCTTTCTGATCGAGCTCGGCTAGCCCGTCCGTGCCTGTTCTCAGGGTGTCACCCGTATTCAAGGTGTCCCCGATCTGGACATCTTGTTGCGCTCCGGTCTTCAGCTTGAGGGTTGCATCTCCCTCAGTGTAGGTGACATCCGCAGGTGCGGCAGAGGCGACGAGAGTTCCGGCAAGAAGAAACAGGGCGAGGGCAAGCGCTTTTTTCATCTTCAGAAGGGCCCCTTGAACCCGATGATCTTCAGATAGAGCCGGTCCCTGCGCATGAGAAGCAGGACGTGCGAGCCGTTGCTGCTGGTCATGCTCAGCACACGTGCGTCTTTCTTCACGTATTGAGAGAAGAATGACTTCACTTCCATTGTATTGGCGAACCGCGTGAAGCTCTCCGCGGTCACCGGAGTGCCCTGGTCCAGCGCAGCGCCTTCGACACGGAAGCCTGCCTTGACGACACCGTCCCAGAAAGAGGCAACATCGCTTTTCAGGAGGACGATCTCCCCGTCGACAAGGAAGGGCGTGAGGCTCATGGACGCGAGCTTCGGGGCCTGGCCAGAGTTCAGCAGGTCGGCAACCTGCCCGACCGCGCTCTGGTCCCACATGTGCTGATAGGATGCGCAGGAGGCGAGCGCGAGCGCCGCCGCACACGCCGCCGCAGCGAAGAGGAGCTTTCTCAATCGGGTCTCCACAGCCTGAAAGTGTATATGCCGCGCACCGGAAATCAAGCGGAATCGAGTGAAGCCGGGTCCACCGAGGCCGGTCTACCAGTGATGATGCACGTCGTCCCGGATCAGTCGATCGTAGATCTCTTTCACCTGCCGCATGACGCCGCGGGAGAGGCGCGGGGCGCTCGCCGCGCCGCAGTTGTCTTCCACCTGCGCCGGGGATCGCCCTCCCGGGATCGCGCAGGAGACCGCGTCGTGCATGAGAATCCATCTCAGCGCGAACTGGGTCATGGTCATCCCCCGGGGCAGAATCTGCTTCAGCTCATCGACCGCCTGGAGGCCTCTCCCGTAGTCGACACCCGAGAAGGTCTCTCCGCGGTCGAAAGACTTGCCTTTGCGGTTGAATTGCCGATGGTCGTCGGCCTTGAACTTCGTGGATCGCGTCATCTTGCCCGTCAGCAGGCCGCTTGCCAGCGGTACGCGCGCGAGAATGCCGATCCAGCGTGACCTGGCTTCCCGGAAGAAAAGCTCGGCCGGCCGCTGCCGGAACATGTTGAAGATGATCTGTACCGTCTTCACGCCGGGGTATTCGATGGCCTTGAGGGCCTCCTCTACCTTTTCCACGCTCACTCCGTAGTTTTTCAGTTTGCCCGCTTTCACCATCAAGTCCAGGGCCTCGAACAACTCGGGGGTGTAGTAGACCCCCGTGGGGGGGCAGTGCAGCTGCAGGAGGTCGAGCGCCTCAACGCGGAGGTTGCGAAGGCTGTCCTCCACGAACTTGCGGATCGCCACCGGCGTGTATTTCTCCGCCACGTGGGGGTTGAGCTTTCTGCCCGCCTTCGTGGCGACGTAGATCGTCTCCGAGCGGTCACGGAGGAGCTGCCCGATCAGTCTTTCGCTGCGACCGTCTCCGTACACGTCCGCGGTGTCGAAGAAATTGACCCCCAGGTCCACCGCCTTGTTCAAGGCTGCCGTCGACTCCCTGTCGTCCACCGCACCCCAGGAGGCGCCGATGGCCCACGCCCCAAAGCTCACCTCGGAGACCTTCATTCCCGTTCGACCAAGCAGGCGGTAGTTCATATTCTGCTCCGACAAGAGATCTTTTCACGCTCGCCCCGACTATGTGACATGGCGGCAGGATAGCATGGGGTGGAGGCGAAATCAAACCGGGCCGCCGCGGCGTGCACCCTCAGGCCCGCTCGGCGGTATCGGAGATGAGAAGGGCATATGCGACGTTCACGTCCTTGCATCGCTCCAGGCCCGCCGGATCCGCGTCCGGGTGGTAGCGCATCATGAGCTCCCGGTAGCGCGCGCGCAGGCTTGCCGCGGTGAATGGCGCCCGGGAGAATCCCATCACCGTCCGCGCCCAGCGCTGCCGTGAGGATTCCCTCGACTCGCCACCGGGTTCGGATTCCCACGCGCGCGGTTGATCTTCCGGATCGATGAAGCCCACGAGCGCCGCGGCAAGCCGGAGGCGTTCCTCCAGACCGACGAGGAGACTGCGGCGATCCAGGACATGTCGGGAAAACATTCGTCGAAGCCATGCGGCCGCGGTCACGCCGCCGATCGGGTGCAGCTTCTCCATGATCCGAAACGAGTCCGCGCATTCGACGATGAGCGCATCCAGGTCGACGTGCGCGTCCAGGTAGATCTCCACGGCACCGCGGACGCTGCCGGCGTGACGGACCATCGCCTCCAGCTCGTCGGTGCGCGGCTTGTGGGCGGCCGAGAACCGACGCGCGCGGAAAAGCAGCTCCTCGATCAGCCCCACCCCGAGTGACCAGGGAACGAACAGACCGGCCCGCGTGAGTGCCTGCTCGGCGCGCCGGCCGTAGATGCTCTCCAGCACGGTCACGAGGTCGCCGGCCGTCTCCTGGGACCAGCCGTCGATCGCATCGGCGAATCCGATCCTGTCCCGAACCCCGTGCACCGAGCGCCAGAACACGACCGGATCCACGCGGAGCAGGGTAAGCACCTCCTCTGATGAGATGCTCCACGCACCCAGGTCGTCGACGAGATTTCCCAGCCGCTCCACCAGCCCTGTCAGTTCTTGCACGGCCCAGTTCCTGACGCTATCTTCTCGTTCGATGAGCGCGCATGCAAGCCCGAGCCCCGGGACCGGCGCCGGCGGGTGGCCCCCGGCAGACCCGGAAGGCCGCCCCGTCCGGTTCACAACCCTCGAGCCCCGGCCGAGGCCGGACGAATATGAACCGGTGCTGACGGGCGCCGCGGTCCGTCTGGAGCCGATGCGGGAAGCTCACGTCGATGCGCTGTGTCGGATCGGGCTCGACCCGGAGATCACCCGGTACACGCCTGTCCAGGTCAGATCACGCGAGCAGATGGCCGCCTGGGTCCGCGAGGCCGTCGAGGGGCGGACGGCGGGGAACGCTATTCCCTTTGTCACGGTTCTATCACAGGCCGGGTCCCCGGAAACGGTCGTGGGAAGCACCCGCTTCATGAGCATCGATCCACGGAACAGGCGGATGGAAATCGGTGCCACGTGGATCGGCGTGCGTTGGCAGCGCACGCGGGTGAACACCGAGGCGAAATACCTCATGCTCCACCACGCTTTCGAGGAACTGCGGTGCCTCCGCGTGGAGTTCAAGACTGATTCCCTGAACGAGCGCTCGCGGGCCGCCCTGCTGCGGATCGGGGCCGTGCAGGAAGGCGTGTTTCGCAGCCACGTCATCACCGCCGAGGGACGGATCCGTCACTCCGTGTATTTCAGCATCACCGCGGAGGAATGGCCGTCGGTGAGGGCCCGCCTGGAAGGAATGCTCTCAGGTCCGGCCTAGTGCGCCTTTGGGTCCATTTCCATTATGCCGAACGCGTTTCCGTCAGGATCCGCGCAGTACGCGATCCAGCCCATCGTCGGAATCGCGATTTTCGGCCGCAGGACCTTGCCGCCTGCGGCAACGATCTTCTTCAGCGCCTTGTCGACGGATGCAACTCCCAGGGTGTTCACGGTCGTCTTCAAATCCTTCTTCGGCATGATTCCGCCGTTGATGCCCGGCTCGGGATCCTTCCCCGTGGTGACCATCCAGTATTGCTGTTTGCCCCACTGCTTGATCTTCCAGCCGAAGGCCTTCTTGTAAAACGCGGTCGATCGTGAGGGATTCGAGGTGGGTATCTCGAAATGGACGATTCGCGGCATGATCCTCTCCTTTGCCGGCCCCGGGGGCCGGTGAGTCATAAGGTAGAAGGGAGAGCACGCGCAGGCAATCTCTTTCACTCCCGCTGACGATTCTTCTTGCTCGCGGGCATCGCCGTCATTAAGTTCGAGGGAAGCTCGAAACCAAATCCTGTGCGGGAGGTGATCGATGGAAACCGTCGGGTCTCAGGCCTTGCCGGTCGTGCACCACCTCAGGTTTCTCATCTTCGACTGGTATCTGCCCAACGTCATCATGGGGGTGATCATCATCGCCATATTTTTCCTCGCGGCGTGGGCGCGGCTGCCGCGGTGGATCGAACGCGGCCGTGAGCGCGAATCGGGGAGAGGGAAGAAGAAATGAGCATGACCGAGAAACTGCAGGGGTACGTCAAGGACAATCTCACCCTCGACGACGCCCTGCCCACGAAGTTGCCGGTGTACGTCAATTCGTTGGCATACCTGTTCGGCGTTCTCAACCTCTGCACGCTGACCATGATCGTTCTCACGGGGCTGATCATGGGGATCTTCGGTCCGAACTGGTATCACGTCAACTCGACCGGGAGATTCTTCCATTCCATGCACTTCTGGGGCGTCCAGCTTTTCTTCGCATTCATCGTCCTGCACCTGGCCACGAAGTATTTCCTCGGAGCCTTCCGTGACGGGAGGTGGAAGACGTGGATGGTCGGCGTCCTCACCCTCGGGGCCGCGATATTGAGCGGCTTCACCGGATACCTCTCCGCCTCGAACTGGTCCGCGCAGTGGCACTCGGTGGAAGCCAAGGACGCGATGAACGCCATGGGAGTGGGGGGATTCTTCTTCACGACCAACTACAGCCAGGTGCTGACGCTTCACGTTGCCGTGTTTCCCGCCGTGGTGGTCGTGCTGGTGGTGATCCATATTCTCTTCATCAGGCACGAGAGCCCCGTGAAGCCGTACCCGGCGAAAGGAGAGGCCCGGAAATGAGCAGGACATCGGACGGATACCAACGCGGCGTCCCTCAGAAACCGTACGACCTCATCCGCGAAGGGCTCATCGCCCTGGGGGCCGTGGCGGTGCTGGTCGTGGTTCTGGCTCTTATTTTCAAGTCTCCTGATGCCCCCACCGTGCGCGGCGAGGACGTCGCGAAGAACCAGCCGCTGGACTACATGAGGACCGCCACCGATTTCCTCTCCGGTGAGAGCGAGATGCAGGAATACGGCCCCCCTTACACGAATGACAAGGACAATATCCAGCGCATCGTGGGGCCCGGACCTGCCGTTGTCCTGGGGGTTACGATGCCGATGGACGCCCGGCAGGAGTTTGTCATCGCCCCCCTGGAGAAGGTGGCCGTGTTCAGCAAGGACGTCGCCGCCGCGCTCAAGACGTGGAAGTCCGCATCGGAAGACCAGCAGAAGGCATGGACCAAGGCATACGGCGACGCGCTGGACAAGGGTGAGGAGACCAACGGCGAGGTGAAGGTCGCGGCCGGTGATTACGGCCCCGTGCCCGTCATGATCGGGGGCATGCTCGACCTCGGTCGTGCCGGCCTGCTGGAGGGCGCGCTCACCAGCAGCGAGAGGCTCCCCTACACGCTGGACAATACGAAGGCCATGCTGTTCTTCCAGGAAGACGTGGACTCGAGCGTCGCCGACAAGTACGACATGAAAGGGACGCAGTGGGGCATCACCCACGAGGTCGGCAACCTCCCGGGCCCCTGGTGGCTCTGGCCCTATGCGATCTGGTACCAGATTCCCCCCCTCACTACCGCGCCCAACGCGGACGTGATCGTGGGATTCATCATGATTCTCTTCTTCCTTCTCCTGCTCTTCGCGCCGTTCATTCCCGTGCTGAAGCGTCTTCCGGAATGGATCCCCATCTACAGGATCGTGTGGCGCGACTGGTACGAGAAGCACGACGTGCCGGCGGCTGCCGCGAAGAAGCAGAGGAAGTAGCGCGGAAAAAAAAGCACCTCTGCCCGCGAGGGCGGAGGTGCATCAATTGTCCCGAGAGATGAGGTTCTAGCGAATGCCCTGCTCGATCAGGGGCTTGACCGACCCGACGTTCTGCGGGGTCACGGTGCCAATGCCAGTATTGATGTGAAGGCCCGGGATCAGGTAGCGCTTGGTCCATACGATCTGCATGATCGGGAGGTAGCCCTGGAGATAGAGCACCTGGTCGAAGCTCGCGCTGATCCACCCGCCTTCGATGGCGCTGACCGTCGCGGGTGAGAGGTCGATGCCGCCGCAGATGATGTCGCCGGGCTTCTTTCCTGCGGCCTGGAGGACCTTCGGAAGAATCGCCGTGACGCTGCCGTGCTGCGTGCCGATGGCCTTGAGATTCGGGTGGGCCTGGAGGTATGCGGTGAGGATGGGGATGGCCAGAGAGGTATCGCTGTCCACCGCCGCGGAAACGTCCAGCTTATCGACCTTGAGCCCGGCCTTGGCCAGCGCGTCATACACGCCCTGGCTGCTCCTGCTCCGGCCTTGCTGGTGCCAGATGTCGTATACCAGCGCCTGGTCGCCCTTCTTCAGGCCTGCC
This sequence comes from Spirochaetia bacterium, assembly GCA_052144915.1. Taxonomy (GTDB): domain Bacteria; phylum Spirochaetota; class Spirochaetia; order SZUA-6; family Fen-1364; genus Fen-1364. Next base: position 7,220 of record JBKQPS010000094.1, read on the forward strand.
CTGACCATGGCCTCGCCTGTGAGGTAGCCGCCCTGGTAGAGGTCAGCACCGGCGTATCCAAAGCCCTTCGTCTGGTACTTTGCCTCGAGGGTCGGCAGCGGGTTGTTGCCGCTGGTGACGATGATGCCCTGCGCCTCTGCCTGGTCGACGAGCGCCGCGAAGGCCGCCTCGCCGGGATGCCCCATGATTTCGATCCCGTCAGGATTGGCTGCCATGGCCTGCTTGAACTGATCGATCATGGTCTGCTGATCCCACTTGGAGTACTGTTCGATCAGTTTCACGTTGTTCGCCGCCGCCGCCGCCCGAGCCCCGTTGGTACGCGCGAGAGTTGCGCCGTCACCCTGCGTTCCGCCGCACTGCATGTAGATGACCAGCTGGTCGTCGGCCCACACCTGGACCGCGAACAGAGCTCCGAAAAGAACGAGTGCAAGAATAATCCACTTCATCTTACGCACGGAATCCTCCCTCTGTGTGAAAAACTCAGGCCGTGCAGTTGTCAACGCGCGGCCGTTCACGTGAAAACCAGAAGCGCGACACCCCCCTTTCACTTTCGGTTTGAGATCCCGCGCGCCAACGGCGCGCGAACTCTCTCATTGGCCGGCTATGTTCCGGGGCTCTTCCCCGGAGGCGCCGCTGCAGGCGCGGCCCACTTGCGGGCCGTTCGGGACAGCACGGATATGCCTTCTTCTCCGATGACTACGTTGAGGATAACCGAGGCGGCCATGACGAGCCCTTCCACGAGCTGCACCCAGTAGCCTCCGATGCCCGTGGCCACGACGCCCGCTTCCAGGGAACCGATGATGTAAGAGCCGAAGAAGGTGCCCACCAGGACGCCTTGTCCACCGGCAATCGATGTTCCGCCGATGAAGACAGCGGCCATGACGGGAAGCAGCATGCCCTCTCCCTGCGTGGGGAAGAAAACGTTGATCTCCAGTGTCAGCAGGAGGCCGGCGAAGGCGGCAATCACGCCGTGCATGGTGAAGAGTTTGATCCGTGTGGTCTCGACGTTGATCCCCATCACGCGCGCAACTTCGGCGTTGTCGCCGATGAACATGATCGCCTCGCCGAACGTGTGCCTGTTGAGGATGAACCAGAAGAACGCCACAAGCGCCAGCGACCAGAGCGCCTGGAGGGGAAAGATCCCGAAGAGGCGGCCGACGAAGATCGTATGGATCGGCGTGGTCGTGACCGCCTGGATGTCGATCTGCAGCCCCCCCGCGATCAGTATTGTGACTCCGTACCAGAAGAACTGCGCGGCCAGGGTCGCCATGATGGAAGGCACTCTCAGCCTTGCCACCAGGAGGCCGTTGAGATAGCCGACCAGCGCGCCGGAAGCCAGGGCCAGGATAAAGCCGATCCAGGGAGCGTGGTAGTTCTTGAACACCCAGGTGAAGACGAACCCCGACAGCGCCACGACCGCGGGGAAGCTCAGGTCGATCTCTCCCGCGGTGATGATAAAGGTCAGCCCAATAGCCAGAACGAGCATTGGCGGCACGGTCTGGAAGAACGACATGTAGATCCTGTAGCCGGTGAACACCCGGGGGGCGGTGAAAATGAACACCACGTAGAGCACCGCGAGCACGACCGCGATCGGGAGGCCTTCCAACCTGCCGAGGAATCCAAAACGGGCTGTCGTCTTCCTCATGGCTGCACCTTGTCCTTCAGGCCGTGCGAGTATTCGAGGAGGAACTCATCCAGCTCCTTCAGCGATATCTTCGACTTGGTGATGCTCGCCACGATTTCGCCCCGGTCGATGACGATGAACCTGTCGGAGATTTCGTAGACGTCGGTGATATTGTGGGAGATGTAGATACTGGCTTTTCCCCCATCCTTTATCTTGTGGACGAAGTTCAAGACCTTCCGGACTTCCTTCAGGGAAAGCGCGACGGTCGGCTCGTCGAGGATGATGAGGTCCGCCTCGAAGTGCATCGCTCGCCCAATTGCCACGCCCTGACGCTCGCCGCCGGACAGCTTGTTCGCCTTCGAATCGACCCCGATTCCCCTTCCCCGGAACCCGATGGTGTTGACCATGATCTCGGTGGCGATCTGCTTTTCCTGACGGACCCTCAGGAAACCGAGGGGGTAGGTCATCTCCCTGCCAATGAAGAAGTTCCTCCACATGACCTGCTTTTCCCCGAGGGACTTGTCCTGGTAGACGGTTTCGATTCCCAGCGCGTGCGCCTTTTTCACGGTATAGGAGCCAGTGTCCACTTTGCGGTCCGCGACGTACAACTCACCGCTGGTAGGGGGGAAGACTCCCGTCAGGATCTTGACCAGCGTGGATTTGCCGGCGCCGTTGTCTCCTATAAGGCCGACGATTTCGTTATGCCCGACCTCGAAATTGATGTTTCGCAGGGCGCACACCGAGCCGAAGTATTTCTCGATGTCGACCATGCGCAGCGCCGTGCGCTCCCGGGGAGGTTCAGTCACGAACTGTTCTCCTTTCGGTGCAGTATTCCCGCCGAATGGCTTTACAGCGACTTTCAGCGAGGAAAAGGTACAACTTATACCTACTAGGTTGCGGCATCATAGCATGGGTACCTTGAGAATGCAACTTTTTTTTTCGAACATGGAAATCGGCGCAATTCCGCCATTTAGTCCTTGTTTTGAGCCACCCTGACTCCCCGTTGGAGAGAAATCGGGGGTGCGTTGGCCGATTCACGGCGTTTGGATTTTGACAATCCCCAAGGAATAGTGTACAACTTGTACCATCAGGCAATGATGACATGAAGAAGCATCAGGTCGTTGGAACCTGGATCAGAAGCAGGATCGATGAGGGTGTGCTCGCGCCGGGGGAAAAGCTTCCCTCGGAGAGCCAACTCTGCGCCCAATTCGGCGTTTCTCGAAACGCGGTCCGCCAGGCGATTCACGACCTCACGCACGAAGGGCTCGTCGAGAGCATCAAGGGGATCGGCACTTTCTGCCGGACGCGGCTTCCCGCTTCCCCCCATTCCACGAACATCGGACTGGTCGAGTTCTTCATCAGCTCCTACATCTACCCCGAGATCATCCGCGGCTGCTACAACACCCTGTCCCGCCGGGGGTTCGCGCTGCTGCTCAACCAATCCGAGTACAACCTCGAGCAGGAAAAGGCGATCCTCCTGGATCTCCGGAGAAAGAAGGTCGGGGGCATCATCATCGCGCCGATCTACGGCGCGGGGGATCGCTCCAACGCGATGCTGCTGGAGGAGATCCAGAACGAAGGAACAGCGGTGGTTCTCTGCGATGATTACTTCCCGGGAAGGAACTTCAGCAGCGTCACGCTGGACTATCACACCTGCGGGGAGGAAGCAGCCGCCCACCTGTGGAAGAAGGGGCACCGAAAGATCGGCATTTTCTACCAGAAGGATTTCCTGGTGAAGGCGAACCGGATGAAGGGCGTGCTGGACTACCTCGGCAGGCAGGAAGCGCCGGTGCGCGCGGGCTGGATGGTGGGCTTCAACGGACAGGGCCCCACGAGCGAGGCATCCGCCGCGGCGGAACGGTTCTTTCGCGGAACGAAAGAGCTGCCCAGCGCGTTCGTCTGCGGAAATGACGAGGACGCGCTCCGCCTCATCGAGGTCGCCGAAAAGCGGGGCATGCGCGTGCCCGACGACCTGTCAGTGGTGGGATTCGACAATTCGGACATCGCCCAGGTGCAGAAGATTTCTCTCACGTCAGTCGATCACCCCAGCTTCGAGATCGGCGAGAAGGCGGCGAACATCCTGCTGGACAAGATCGCCCACCCCGAGATGCGCTTCGTCACCCACACGATCATCACGCCCTCCCTGGTGGAACGAAGCTCCGTGCGGACCCTCACCCCGGTGCCCCCCATCCCCCCGAGCACGCTCCTGCAGCGCAGCCTCGAATAGCCCGCCGATCCCCGCGTCACTTCCACGCGACCACGAATCCCACGGTGCTCGTCCAGGAGACCTCCCTGCCGATCAGCTGCTCCCGGAAGGCGCGGCGCACCAGCTCACGCTCATGCGGGTCGAGCGCCCCGTCGAGCGCCCTGCCATACGAGGAATCGAGCGCCATCCAGAGGTTCATCTCCTTCTCCGTGATCCGTCGGGCGTCGATGAAGCGTTCCGTTTCCAGGCTCACCTCGCGCGCGCCGGCGGCGCGGCCGGCCGCCGCCAGGTCTTCGTGGCTCCAGCTCACGAGCTCATTCGATGTGTCGGAGTAGGCCCGTTCTTCCGCCGACTCCAGCCGGGCGGCGAGATCCGGGCTGTCGAGCCTGACCAGCGGAGAGAGACGCTGACCCAGCCGCGGGATGACCTGCGCGATCGAGAGCGCTCCTCCAGGTGCCACGATCGCAAGGAGGAGCCCCATCAACGCGTCCCGATCCGGTGCCGCCAGGCGCGTGAAAAGGTCCCTCCCCACGACAAAATCGAAACGGATTTCCGGGTCGACGCCCAGGGCCGTTACGATCTGACCCGGATCGCGCAGGGAACTCCGGCGTGCCATCTCCGCCAGGGGCAGCGCCGGCCGCAGGATCACGGGGCGCGCCGCCTGCTCCAGCTCCTTCATGCGGTGCTGGAGAAGTGCCTCTTCGTCCGTCGAGGCCACCACACCCCAGGTGCCGCCTTCCGGCGCCCGGCGCAGGGCTTCCCAGAGAAGAAGCCCCGTCCGCGCGTCGGCGTCCAGTATCCGGCTGTGTCTCTGCACGGGAATCGGCAGGAAGATGCGGTCGCGGATCGACGTGAGGGCCGTGCGCCTTCCGGCGGAAATGCGCTCGATCCATCGCGCGCTGGGCGTTCCCGCGGAAGCGAATGTGAGCACCTCGATGCTCGGGGGCTCCAGCGCGGTGGCGATCTGGATCTCGCGCCGGCTCACCACCTCGTCCCGGATGGCCGCCTCGCGGCCCTGGCCGGAAGGGGAGTAGAACACCTTGCCCTGGAGGCCCGCCGGCAGATACTGCTGGGCGACCCAGTGATCCTTGAACGCGTGGGGGTACATGTACCCTTCCCCGTGACCGAAGCCCTCCTTGTCCCTGCTGGCATCGCGCAGATGGTTCGGAATCTCGCCTTCGCGCTGTTCGGACTCGAGCAGGGCCAGCGCGTCGAAGAAACCCATTGCCGAGTTCGACTTCGGCGCCGTCGCCAGGTACAGCGTCGCGTGCGCGAGGTGAAACCTTCCCTCGGGCATGCCCACCCGGTCGAACGCTGCCGCGGCGGACTCGACGAAGCCCAGCGCCCCGGGGTCGGCCATGCCCACGTCCTCGCTGGCAAGGATGAGCATGCGGCGGAAGATGTAGTGCGGGTCCTCGCCCGCCCGCACCATGCGGGCCAGCCAGTACAGCGCCGCGTCCGGGTCCGACCCGCGGACCGACTTGATGTAGGCGCTGATCGTGTCGAAGTGGTAGTCGCCCTCCTTGTCGTAGAGCACCACCTTGCGCTGGATGCTTTCCTCCGCGATTTCCCGGGTGATGAGGATCTCCGCGCCGGCCGGCGGCGGAAAGCGGTCCGGCGTTGTCTCCACGGCGAGCTCGATGGCGTTCAGGAGGCTGCGGGCATCCCCGTGGGCGATCTTCACGAGATGGTCCAGTGCATCTTCCGTGAACACCACCTTCCATGCGCCGTAGCCGCGCTCCGCATCGGTGAGGGCGGCGCGCGCAACCGCGCGCAGGTCCTCCTCGGTGAGGGGCGTGAGCTGGAAGATCCGGCTGCGGCTCACGAGCGCCCGGTTGACCTCGAAGTACGGGTTCTCCGTGGTCGCGCCGACCAGGATCACCGTGCCGTTCTCCACCCACGGGAGCAGGGCGTCCTGCTGGGCCTTGTTCCAGCGGTGCACCTCGTCGACAAACAGCGTCGTGCGCCGACCGTAGAGGTCGCGGTCTTTCTTTGCCGTCTCGATCGCCTCCCGCAGCTCTTTCACTCCGGCCAGGACCGCGTTTATCGTGATGAAGTGGCTCCTGGTGGAGTTGGCGATGACCTGCGCGAGGGTCGTCTTTCCCGTGCCGGGCGGGCCGGAGAAGATGAGCGATGAGACCTGGTCGGCCTGGATGACGCGCCGGAGGAGCCGGCCCCTGCCGACGATGTGCTCCTGGCCCACGAACTCATCGAGAGTCCGGGGTCGCATCCGGAAGGCCAGGGGAGCCGGCGCACCGGGCGTCGAAGAGAAGAGATCCATCAGCTCCCGGCGAATCGAGGCGGCGCCGCGCCGGGGGGGAACTTCGGCACGTAGATGAAGCCGGGGTCCGCTTTCTGTCTTTTCTTGATGGAGAGAACCAGCCTGATGCCGCCCGAAAAGCTTTTCGGGCCTTCCGGCAGGTCCTTCTTCAGTGCTTCGTGGAACTTCGGAAGCTGGTGGAAGGGTACGGCCGCGTACATGTGATGCTCGATGTGGTAGTTCATGTTCCAGTAGAGGAACCGCACCAGGGGGTTCACTTCGACCGTGTGGGCCACCAGGCGCCAGTCCGGTGTGTTCGGGCTCAATCCCTGGTGCTGGATGGCCCCGGTGAGCCTCCCGATCGCCGTGGCGAAAAAGCCGCCGAAGACGACGAGGTAGATCAGTACCCACAGGTGGAAATACGCGAACACCACGACGAGAACGACTTCCGCGATGAGCTGGAACCGCGCCCATCGGCACATTGCCGCCCGGCGGGCATCTCCCTTTTCGAACAGGGGATCCCAGGAAAAGAAATCCGCATCCGCGTTGCCGAAGGCATGGAGCACCGTGGTCTTCACCAGGGTCCAGCACCACGTGTAGTCGAACGTGAACCAGGCGATGTAGTTCCGCCAGTTCATCAGGACGCGCACCGGTTCGAGGATCACTTCCTTGTCCTGCCCCACGTACGCCGTGAAAAGGTGATGGTAGGTGTGACTGGCGCGAAAGTGCACGGGATTGTTCCAGGTGAGGAAGCAGAACAGGTGGTAAAAAGCCTCGTTCACCGGCCGGGTCTTGAACGGCGTGCCATGGCTCAGCTCGTGCACGGCGGCCGACATCCCGATCATCTGCTGGAACAGCGAGTGCAGGTAGCAGACGAGCACCATGGGGACCCACCAGCGCTTCAGGAAGAAATACAGGGCGAGTCCCGTGGTGATGATGAAGACGAGGAGGAAGCTTCCCGCCTGCAGCCAGCCCTTCAGGTCGCTTTTCTGCGTGAACCTGCGGAGCGTTTCCTTGTCCAGCGGGACCCGATACCAGTCGATGGGAGCTGCCGACATCGCCGCTCCTTTCTGTTGGAATGTGGAATGGATCATGGTGGTGCAGAATGGGCCGGGCTGTCAACTCAGGGCAGATCGCCAACGCAGATTCCCAGCGGGCCCCGCGAAGTTTCCCGGCGTGCGCCCCGGGGCGCGCTGGAGCGCAAACGCTGATTCGGATAGAATCGGACCCGGGCGGTGTAGGCATGAGAAGGATCCTGTTTCCTCCCATTGTGGCGATCGGAATTGCCGCTTTGACCGTTTCGTGCGCCTCGTTTCAAAGTCTCCAGTCCGACGAGTACATCCGGGCGGGAATCCAGGTCGCGAGGGATCCCGGGAGCCTGTCCGGCGCGAAGCTCGTCAAGGGCTGGCTGAGTGAATACTCATCGGCATACAGCGCACGGGACGTCGGGGTGATCGTCGCGAACGACCTGGCGAAACAGGGATGGCGCGACGTGTGGGTCCTGGTCGAGTTGTCATCGCGCGACGCTTTCGAGAATGAAAAGGAAAACCCCGGTCTCCCCAGCACTGCAGACCGGATTCTCAGCCCGACATCCGCCGACAGCGCGGCGGCTTTGAGCATCTGGCGGGTATCCATCTACCGCAGCACCTCTTCGGGCGCGGAGAGCGACACGGGCGGGGGCTGAAAGCCTCCAACGGCGCCGCAGCGGCGACGCCGCTACGGCGGGATCCGCACCACCCGGTCCGCCAGGCGAAAGTCCCGCTCCCTGTGCCCGCCCTACGGCGTCGTGAAGGGCGACTCCACATTCCGCATAGTCCACTTTTGATGCTGCAGGGCGTGGTCGTAGCCATTGCCCAACACGAGCAGGGCAGAGCGAGAACAGCTTGTTGATCGCCCGGTGAGACAAAGATTGCGGTCAGCGGAGGGGAGCGGCTCATTCCTCATCGGGCGGGCCCCTGCCGTGCTTGACCAGGCAGGCGATGCTGGCTCGGATCTCGGCGGGACCGCGGATCACGGCGATGACCGACGGCGTGCTTCCACACACGGGACAGCGCAACGGATCGACATCATGGATGATGGCCAAGAGACGCGCCCACACCTTGCTGCGTTCGCTCGCGTTTACTGCATGAACCGCAGTGGATTTCCCGCAGCAGGAGGCTGTGCGGCCTGCCGACCGTACCAGTTCTGGGGGGCACGCGAGGCCAGGGCGGGGCGGTTTTTCCAGGTTCCTCGGCCGCGGGAGGAATACAGGCCGTAGCGGCGCAGCAGATGCCGGCCGCGAGGGGGGATGCGGAGCGTCAGTTGGGCGATGAACTCAGACAAGAGAAATGCCGCTCCTTGCCTTTGAATCCCTTCTGTGGCGCCTTCCAGGTGACGACAGGAAGTAAGGGGAACGGCACGGCGACCCGCTTCCCTGATCGGCGCCGACCCTGACTTGACTGGTCATGTCGATATGACCATAATGGTCATATGAAGAAGATCAATATCAGTCAAGCGAAGAGCAATCTCAGCAGGTATCTCAAGGATGTTGAGCGAGGAGAGACCGTGCTGATTTTCCACCGTGACAAGCCGGTAGCGCGACTGGAGCCGGTGAACTGGGCCGATGTTCCAGGCGAGGATCGCATTCGGGAGCTCGTGAGACTAGGAATCGCCAAGGCACCGAAGAGGAAGCTCAACGTGAAGGCGTTTCTCGCGATGCCCGGGCCTCGGCTTGACCCGGGCGTTGCGGCGAGAGCCGTTGTTCAGGATCGGGAGGAATCGATGTGAGATACTGGGATTCCTCGGCCATCGTAACCGCGCTGGGCGAGCAAACGGATGCGGAAGGACGAGCGGCCCTTCTGCGGCAGGATGGGGAAGCAACTACGTGGTGGGCGAGCAAGGTCGAGTGCTCTGCTGCGGTCTATCGGCTCCGCCGTGAAGGGGTAGTCGACGAGAGGGGGCTGACCCAGTTGCTCCGAAAGCTGGAGTCATTCTTTGAAACGTGCGTCGAGATCGAAGCGACAGAAGAAGTCAGAAGAAGGGCCATTCGACTTCTCAGAACCCACCCGCTTCGTGCGGCCGACGCGCTCCAGCTCGCCGCGGCGCTTGTTGCATGCCGCGAGAACCCGGGATCTCTGCCCTTTGTCAGCAGTGACCAAAGGTTGAACACGGCCGCCGAACAAGAAGGATTCACCGTACTCTGATAGAGCCTTACGATCCGGCTTGCAGCCACCAGGGACCCCCTGGATGCGATGACGCCGGGTCATCTCCAGAGGATACCGTATTCCTGGGGGTTAGAAATATACGTCAGGCCCCGTCCGGATCGCTTCAAGGGCCTTCTACCCGCAAGATTTAGGGGCCACAACGCTCCCTATTGGCCCTGGAGGGTACAAAGTGAAAAACCCAGTTGTCATTGCCGTAGCTCTTGCGGTCCTCTTGTCGGCTTCGGCGTATGCACAAACTACGGACTTCTTTGAGCTGGCAAAAACCGGAACTCCACAGGATGTGCAAGCCGCTATCAGCAAGGGCGCGGATGTCAACGCTCAAGGCGACGCTGGCCTGACCGCGTTGATGTTCGCCGCTGGAAACAATCA
>JBKQPS010000095.1:0-23236 GCA_052144915.1 Spirochaetia bacterium
GGTATCCAAGAGCGAATTGAAAGAACTGCTGGCCCAAGCGAAGGAGCTAAAGCTCGTCCTCAACGCCGACAATGTTCGTAAGGGTGTCCAGTTCATTTGCACTTGCTGCAAGTGCTGTTGCAACGTCTTGGCGGGTGTAAGGGATTTCGGCTATCCGAACACCCTTATCACTTCTCGCTTCATCGCTTCCTGGAAGGAGAGCCTTTGCAAGGGGTGCGGCAAATGTGCCCAGGCTTGTCCAATTGACGCGATCCAGATGATCGAGCCCGACCCTACAGCGAATGGAAAAGGCAAGAAGCCGCGTGTGGATACCGCGTACTGTCTCGGGTGCGGGGTTTGCGGCCTCGCCTGCGCAACGCACGCAATGGTTTTGATTCCGCGGGAGCAGAGGGTGTTGATGCCGGAAAACACGCTTGAAAGGGTTGTCCTCCAGTCTCTCGAGAGAGGAACCTTGCAGAATCTGCTCTTCAACAACCCGAACCTCGCGAGTCAGCGTTTCCTGAGAGCGGTCGTGGGTGTCTTTCTATCACTCCCGCCAGTGAAGCGATATATGATGGGGGATGCCTTTCGATCGAAGTTCCTTGCAAGAATGGCATCTTAAATAAGTATAGCGATCAGAACGAAATTGATTTTCTAGGAGAACCAATGCCGCTCAATGTCGGAGCCCTCGCTGCCCTCGCAACCGCCTTGGCCTGGACTGGATCCTCCATCGTCTTTGAGTACGCGGGCAAAGAGAATCGGGGCTCTGGTCCTTAATCTCTTGCGCCTGACCTGACCTTGGGCTGCCTTTTTCTCGGAATCTATGGCCTCATCGTCCGCGGACGCTTTTTCCCCACTGATGCCTCTATTCCCTCCTCGGCGTGGCTCGGAGCCTCCGGTCTCGTCGGCTTCGTGATCGGCGACCTCCTCCTCTTTCAGGCCTTTATCTCCATAGGAGCGAGACTCTCTATGCTCGTGTACGCCACCGCTCCGATATTCACTGCCCTTGTGGGCTTGGTCGTTTTCGGGCGAAGGGCTGAGCCTCCTGGGTTTGGGTGGCATGGCTCTCACCCTTTTGGGGATCGCGATCGTGGTGCTATCCAAAAAGGCGGAGGAAGAGGGTGGCCGCGGGCTTTCGGTCCACGCGTCGCCTGCGCGGCGCCCTTCTGGCGCTGGGTGGGGCTATAGGCCAGGCGGATAGCCTCATCCTCGCCAAGTGGGGCGCCACTACCAACCCGTCAGACCGAGGCGCAGGCATCGCCATGATGAATCCCTTCGCGGGCACCCAGATCCGGATAATCGCGGGCCTCCTGGGCTTCGCGCTGGTCGTTACGGCGTCGGGCTCCTGGCGAGGTGTAGTCAAGGGGCTCAAAGACATGAAGGCGGTGGCGTCTCGGCACTGTAGCTTTCTTCGGTTCCTTCCTGGGCGTGTCGCTGAGTCTCCTGGCCGTTCAGTCGGGCAACACGGGCGTCGCCTCAGCCATCATGTCGATCGTTCCTGTGCTCATCATTGCCCCTTCGGCTATCTTCTTCAAGGAAAGGGTTACTCTGCGCGAAATTCTCGGTTCCGCCGTCGCGGTCGCGGGAGTCTTCCATTTCTTCCTGGCATGATTGGCGGCCACGACCAGGTCGTTTCGATCGCCCTCGGGCTTCTTGCGCGCGATCAGTGCCCTAGCAAGCTACGCAGCGTCCGCGGTTGTTGGACTGCATCTCTGCAGAAGCGAGGGAAGCCTTAGCCTCCGAGACCCGGCAGTCCTTCCACACTGCGCGCGTTTTGCGATTTTTGATAATCCAGCACTTCCTGCTCGCCTTGCTGCTCCAACTGACGCACAAGCGTGTCCCGGTCGGCCTTGAATGTGTACTCCGGCACTCCATAGCCGCATGCATCAGCGATGCGTTTCACCTCAATCTTGATGATCGATCGCACACCCGCGAACTCACCAAACAACGGGCGATACGCATCAAATTCTGCACTGGAAGCGAGACACACATGGCCAGTTCCATGCAAGCGCAGAATCCGTGGGTTCGTGTCGAACGAGCAAAACATGATCACAATACGCCCATTTTCCCGCAAATGCGCGATTGTTTCGACGCCGCTGCCGGTGAGGTCAAGATAAGCCACCTCGCGTTCGCTTACCACGCGGAAGGTATCCAAGCCTTTGGGTGAGCAGTTAACCAACCCATCGGCCGCAAGTGGAGCGGTACCGACAAAGAAAACTTTCTGCTGCGTAATCCACTCGCGCAGTGCGATATTCAGTGAATAATAAACCTCACCCATGTTGATCACCCTCCAAGCATGTGTGTGAGCCGAAAGCATATCTGGATCGAGCGGTGACAAACAAGTCGCACCACGGCCCGCCATTCGCGACGTCACAGCACGCGGTACGAACTATCCGAGTCCGTGTGTGATGGTGTCGTAACCCATGAAGAGTCCAAAAGCAACCACGAGCAACACCAGCGCCCAGGCGGTGAACCTGTGAGCACCTCTCATTCGGAACTCCGCAGGCAACGCCGCTCTTTCAATAAGCAGAAGAAACCCCAGAACCAAAGGGAGAACGAGCGCATTCAGCAACTCAATGTCGAGAGTCAAACCAGTAAGTGAAATGCCGGGCAGGACCAGTCCCGCCCCGATCAGATTCGCAACGATGAAAGCGAAGTAGAATCCTTTGGCCTCCCCGAACGGTAGATTCAGACTCTTCTTGACGCCCAAAGCCTCGCCAACCCCCCATGCGCCGGCAAGAGATACCACGATTGCCGCCACCAAGCCGGCACCGCCTATCCCAAGACCAACAAGGACCTTCGCACCCATCGACCCCAAAAGCGGCTGCAACGAATCGACTATGTTCGCCACCGAGTTCTCTTGGAAGGTAGTCCGCGCGTGACTGCTTGCCGATGCAGTGGCAATAATGACGGCGATCATTATGATTTGTGTCACGATCGCCCCCAGGAGAGTGTCCATTCGTGCCACTCGCAGGTCGGCCTTGCCCAACTTCTTGTCAATCACCGCACCCTGTTGATAGAAAATCATCCAGGGCATGATGACAGCGCCGACGTTCACCGCGAGAAGGAAGCGATAGTCTGGATTGAGCAATGGCTGGGACGTCATGCTTTGCCCCAGAACGCCCCAGTTGGGATGGCTCAGCAAAGCGGCGGGAATGAACAACAGTTCGAACAACCCGACCAGGATAGCGACTCGCTCGACATGACGATAGCTGCCCGAGACGACAAGGACCACAAGAAAGACCATGGCAAGCGGTACGGTCATCCATCGTGTGATGCCAAAGAGCTCACCGATGCTTGCGACGCCGACGTACTCCGTGATAAGTGCTCCAAGCGCCACTAAGAACAAAGTGGAGGATGAGAGATAGGCCCAACCCGTGCCAAAATGGATTCGAACAAGTTCGGCGTGTCCTTTGTGCGTGACAATGCCCAACCTGACGGTGATTTCCTGAATAAAATAGAGAAAGGGTATGAGAAGGACTTGAGGCAGAATGAGCGTATAGCGCCAGAGTGACCCGGATTGGGCCGCGGTGATGATGCTGCCCACATCGGAGTCAGCGAGCATCACCGAAAGTCCTGGGCCGATAAGGAGAAGCCAGGTCCCAAATGTTCTGAAGCGCGTCCTGCTTATGTCACCCATTTGGCGCAGGGATGAAGATACCGTTTCTCCTGACCGTCGCCCAACTGTGTTGCCGCGCGGGCTGATGTGACGGTGGGGCATGTTCCACTTCCGTTCCAAGTTTGTTCCATGCTGACACGACCCGCCAGATCTTTTCCACCGGCCGTTCGAACCCCGGCAGGCGGTCGTTCGCGGAAAGGCCGGTCGAATCCGGTGAAATTGGTATCGACGGCGTTCTGGCATGCTTCTTGCAAAATGGATACGAAGGAACGAAGGAACAGCGATGGAAAAGTTCTGTGCATGGTGCAGCAGGCCACTCGGAAAGGAACAGGGCGAGTTTCAGGCCGACGATCAGCCGATCACGCACGGCATCTGTCCTGATTGCCTGAATTTTGCAACTCACAACGTCCCATCATCGCTTGACGATTTTCTCGATCGGTTCCCGGTGCCGATTCTCGCGGTGGATTCGAAAGGGGTCGTTCTCGGCTGCAACAAGACTGCTCAAAGAAGTGTCGGCAAAGAGCCGCCACAGGTGCGCGGCCTCCTGGGCGGGGAGGTGATGGAATGCGCCTACGCACGGCTCCCCGGCGGCTGCGGACACACAGAGCACTGCGCCGGATGCCAGATTCGGCTTTCGGTGATGAGAACTCACCAGACCGGCGAGTCTCTCCGGTTCGTGGAAGCATATCTTGATAAGTGGACAGAAGTACGCGCGAACAGATACCGGCTGCGAATCACCACCGAAAAAGTTGAAAGACTCGTTCTCCTGAGAATGGATGAGATGACGGCGCTCGACGGCCCCGCCGCGAAGGGGGAGGCCGAGGGCCATTTTTCGCGCCGTGTTGTGCCGAGTGCGGAGGTAGCGTCAAATGCCGACCGTCCCGGCTGAAGTGATTTCGACCTCCCTCGACTGCCTGAACAGCCCGGCCGCCCTTGTCGGAAGAGATCTCGTCGTTTCCTCCTGCAACAGATTGTTCAGGTCAGTCTTTCCGGAATTGCGCGGCACGACTTTTCCGGCTCGAATCTGTGACATTCTCGACTGCGCCCATGCCGCGGAGCCCGGGGGGTTTGCGGCGGACGATGCGTGCGGGTATTGCATGCTCAGACGTATGGTGGAGCTTACCCGAATCTCTGGTGAACAGCTGCAGGGCGTCGCACATGACGTTCCACTTGACTCGGGAAGGACCGAGGGATTACTGCTTTCCTCTTTCAGCACTGATCAGGGCGTGTTGATGACCGTCGAGAAGCGGCCGCCGGCAACCCCTTAGGCAAATTACCACACTGCGTCGATGCCCATATTCATTATGCCAGGCTCCAGATCGGCGTTCCCCACGTATAATCGAAAGGCGTGCAAGACGATGAGTGAAGTGAGATGCTTGGTCGCCTGCTTTTCGCGGTCGGGTTACAATTATGTCCCCGGCGGCACGGTGAATCTTCCTGTCGGAAACACTGAAGTTGCGTCGAAAATGATTCTCGGCGTGGCTTCAGAAATCGGGCGTGATAGGAAGCTCATAAACGGCGTCCGTATTTCTGTTGACCGTCCCGCAGGACGAACTTAACTTCTCCATCAGTACGTTATCCATTCGCTGCGGAGGTGCGCCATGGCGGACACTGAATGGGGCAAACGCGACTCACGGGGAGAGTGGCAGCCGAGTACCCTTCCCGTACCGAGCCCGATCTTCCGGGCACCCTGGAAGCCCCGCGAAGTGCTGAAATACCTGTTCGCTCCCGAAGGTTTCCTCTGGCCGGTGAACCTGTTCTTCGCGGTTGTCGCGGTGGTGAGCTGGCTGTGGTTCACACCCGGCTTCGACCGCACCGTGCGGTGGCAGGTGGGGTGGGTGGCCGAGATCTACGCGCGCAACGCCGTGCTCCTGCTCATCGTAGCCGGCGGTCTTCACCTGCGGCTGTACGTCACCCGGGCCCAGGGGACGAGGTACAAGTACAGCAACAAGTGGCTGGCTTCTCACGACTCAAAGTTCCTGTTTGCCAACCAGACCTGGGACAACGTGTTCTGGAACTTTGTGAGCGCGGTCACCATCTGGAGCGGTTACGAGGCCGTGACCCTGTGGGCCTGGGCGAATCACATGATCCCTTACGTGGACTTCCGTTCCCACCCGGTGTACTTCGTGCTCGTCATGATCATCGTGCTCTTCTGGAGACAGTTCCACTTCTACTGGGTCCACCGCTTCATCCACTGGAAGCCGATGTACAACGCCTGCCATTTCGTCCACCACAAGAACGTCAACATCGGTCCCTGGTCCGGGCTGGCGATGCACCCGCTGGAGCACGTGTTGTACTTCTCGGTGGGCCTGATCCACTGGATCCTGCCGTCGCACCCTATCCACCTCATCTTCAACCTGCAGCACGCGGGGCTCACCCCGGCTATCGGGCACGCGGGCTTCGACAAGATCGTGGGCAAGGAGAACGACGCGGGGTTGAAGAACGAGTACTACTTCCACTACCTTCACCACCGCTTCTTCACGGTGAACTTCGGCACCGAGGCGGTGCCTCTCGACCAGTGGTTTGGCAGCTTCCACGACGGCTCCCGGGAAGCCCAGGCGAAGATGATGGCGCGCAGGGAAGCGAAGAGGAAGAACAAGATGCCGGACGAAAGCACGATGCCGCCGGTGCCGGCGGAGAAGAACTAGGCGAAGATGCATCCTGTTTCGCGATTGGAATGCTGAGCATCAGGGCACGTGCGTTTCGAGCTCTCATCAGGAGAGGCGCGACCTCCGAGCGGCAGCTTTCGATCGAGCAGAGGCGCGAACGGATCGACCGGCTGGCCGCATGGACCAGGCCTCCGCGGGGAACAGTCGTTCTTCCGCTCCGGGCTCAGGGATTGCGCGGGGAATGGGTGCGTTCGCCCCAATCCCACGGAGACCGGGTGGTACTTTACCTTCACGGCGGGGCTTTCTGCATGGGTTCCTCGCGGAGCCACCGAAATCTCGTGGCCCACATCTGCGTTCGAGGTCATGCGCGAGCACTCTCGCTGGATTACTCCCTTGCCCCTGAGCATCCGTTTCCCGCGGCGCTCGAGGACACTCTTGCCGCGTACCGCTTTCTGTTGTCTGAAGGCCTTGCGCCAAACCGCATCGCCTTTGCGGGAGACTCGGCGGGGGCGAACCTGGTGCTGGTCGCCCTTCTCAGGCTGAGAGATGAGAGAAAGCCGCTTCCGGCCGCCGCCGTGTGCCTCTCACCGCCCACGGACTTCACCGGCGCCAGCGAGTCCCTCGTGAGTCGAGCATCTCTCGACCCGATGGTGAACCTGGAATCGGTGGCCCGGCTGTGCCGCGCCTATGTAGGCAACACGCCTCCAGATGACCCGTGCGTCTCCCCGCTTTTTGCGAACCTTGCTGGCCTGCCCCCGGTTTTCATCCAGGTGGGCAGCCACGAGATCCTTTATGACGATTCTGTGCGATTCGCTCAGAAGGCGAAACGAGCGGGGGTTGACGTCAGGTTGGAAGTCGGGAATGAGCTGTGGCATGTATGGCACGCTGCCGTGCCTTATGTCCCGGAGTCTACGCAAGCCATCAGCAGGATCGGTAGATTTCTTCGGGAGCGTATCCCAGACTAGCGCGCCCCATCGCTGCGGCAACGGCCGCGTGGACAGTCGCGGTGGCCCGGATATACTCGCTCATGCTTCGCATCGGCACCTGCAGCTGGAAGTACCCCTCCTGGAAGGGCCTGGTCTACTCGAAGGCCACCGGCGTCGATTATCTCGCGGAGTACGCGACGCGTTACGACACGGTCGAAGTTGACCAATGGTTCTGGAACCTGCCCGAGCCGGCGACCGCTGCCCAGTACGCCTCCGTAACACCCGCCGACTTCCGTTTCACGATCAAGCTCCCCAACACGATCTCGCTCACGCACTTCTACAAGAAGAAAGGCGAGACCTCTCCAAGGCCGAACCCCGAATTCCTTTCAGTGACGCTGTTCCAGGACGTGCTTGCGAGGCTCGAGCCCCTGCACGCGAAGATCGGAATCCTGATGCTGCAGTTCGAATACCTGAACGCGCAGAAGATGGGTTCGCAGGAGGAGTTCCTTGCCCGATTGGGCGCGTTCGTCTCTGCCGTGCCGCGCACCCTGCCGCTCGCGATCGAGCCGCGGAATCCCTTTTGGATCAATCGCCGCTACTTTGAGTTCCTTGCCGAACGACAGCTTTCGCACGTCTTTCTCCAGGGCTACTACATGCCGTCGATGTTCGAGGCCTGGGGGAGATACCGCGGCCTGGTGCGCGGCCCGGTGGTCGTGCGGCTGCACGGCCCGGACCGGGAGGGCATCGAGCGAGAGACCGGAGAGCATTGGGACCAGATCGTCGCCCCGAAAGACGAGGAGCTTGCGAGACTGGTGCGGATGATGGAAGACATGCGGGACCGAAGCCTCACGGTCTATCTCAACGTCAATAATCACTACGAGGGCAGCGCCCCGCGGACCATCGAGCGCCTGCGGGAGAGGGGCGTCACGTCGCAGCTCTTCCCCGCTTGACTTGACGTTCTTTCCTGGGGACACGCATGCACAATTTTCTTGTCGTCACCGGGGAGGCCTCTTGGCGTCTCGCGGGCGTTCGAAGTGGATGAGGACACGGCGGAGGCCGCGCCCTTCGACGTGGAACCCGACCGCATCGTTTATGCCGACCAGGACGCGCAGGGCACCTGGACGCTGCAGCAATACCAGGAACAGGAATCCCGCGTCTTCTCGTTGTGAAAGGGCCGCGGGCGCGCTACTGCCTCGTGGAGGGCCCATGCTATCGCTCGCAGCGAGGGAGCTCGCCCTTTCGTGCGTGCTTCGCCCGGCATTCGATGCATTTGCCATGGAGCTTGCACTTCAGCTTCGGGCAATTGCAGTCAGCGCGAAAGGCCGGGATGCCCGATGTGCCTGAGGGACGGGCGCGCATTGTTCTTCCACCCTGCGATCACCGGCTGGATTGCCCGCGGGGCGTCGCAAGTGCGACGCGGAGAGGAAGGCGGGCAATCCGGAGCCGGTCTGCGGCCCTATTCCAGCGACAGGCTCGTCGCACCTCGATAGGTGTGATACCGGTTGAACGAGCGCTGGTCTCCGACCGCGTAGATGACGTCCAGGGATGACTGGCCCTGCTTGATGAAGGCTGCCGCCTTCACCGCGATCTCGAGCGTCGTCTTGCCGTCTTGCTGTTTCATCGCGTACGAGATCAGCGTCGCATTGATGTCCGGCGTTGCGTCGACGTGCCGGACTCCCTTGCCGACTTGGGTCTTGAAGGAGACCGTGCCATCGGTGCCCACGTACCCGATGTAGATCACGGAGCCGTCCATCTTCTTGGAGCCCAATCCGACCGACACCCATCCATCCGTGGGAGCGACCACCGCGAAGTACAAGGTGTCCGTAGTGCGGCTCGCATAGAGGGTCATTTTCTGGTCGAAGTCGTGCGAGTACGTGTACTCGCCTGCCTGGACCACGCCGTCGACGGTCGGTTTGGTCGAGCTTACAGCAAGCCGGTCCTGAGAGAAGGTCGCCACGGCGACGCAGGCCAGGAGTACTGCAAGGGGCATGGTGACAATGAGTCTCTTGTGCATGTTCTGTTCTGCTCCTTTGAAGTGCAAAAGATAGGGTAGGTGAGGCGGCAAGTCAATGCCGGCCGCACGATCACCTGCGCGGCGCGCCGTCGGCCAGCCAGGCGCTCCAGCCGCCCCACTCCGTGATGTCCCGGCGGCCATTGGCGGCCCACGTTTCGCAGAGGAATCCCTGGACCTGCCGGCCGTCCTCCAGCTCGAGGGTGCCGATGCCCAGGGGCGGCTGGACTTCGGCGACGAACACCCCGTAGGCTGCCCGGGGAACGGCCCAGACCTCGACCTCCACGGCACTGCCCCCCTGGGCCACGCGGACCAGGCCGGGCTTCGGCGACGACTGGTCCTCCAGGGCGTAGAGCCGGTAGCGGGCCGCGGTCCGGGCCGGACCGACAAGGCGGGCGCCCCGCCGCGCGAGGAGCGGGTTCAGCGGAAGCCCCGACAAGTGGGTCCCGGCCACCGCCACCATTACTTCGTCGGACCAGCTTTCCCACTCTTCCCCGATGGCCGCCAGGCGGTCGTCTTCCCAGGCCTTGCCGAGGAGGGTGATCCCAAAGGGCAGGCCGTCGGCGCGAGTCCCCGCGGGAACCACCAGCGCACAGAGGTCTGCCAGGTTGACGAAGTTGTTCCAGGTCCCCAGCCGGGCATTGGTCACCAGGGGGTCGGCCAGGACTTCCTCGATGGTGTACACCGTCGGGACCGTCGGGACCAGCAGCGCGTCGTATCCTTCCCAGAGCCCGGCGATGGTCCTGGCCAGGTCCCGTCGCCGGTCCTCGGCCCAGAACACCGAGGCCGCGTCGAACCGGGCCGCCCCGTCGAGGATGGTCCGGACCACGGGGTGTATCTGGTCGGCCCGGGCCGGGTAGAACCCCCGCAGGGCGTTGACCCGTTCGGCGACCCACGGGCCCTCGTAGAGGAGGGCGGCCATGTTGAAGAGCGGCTCAGGATCTACCGGCGCCAGCGAGTACCCCAGGGCCCTCCACCGGACCAGGGTCTCCTCCCAGGCGCGAGCCTGGATGTCATCGCCGAACCACGGGAGGGTGGCCGGTACGGCCAGGCGCCGGGTCGAGAGCCGGAAACCTTCCGTCGGCGGCCGGGGCCGCGCATACGTGTCCTCGGGGTCGTATCCTCCCAGGACCGAGGCCACCAGGGCGGCGTCCCGGACCCGGGCGGTGAGGATCGATACGCAATCGAGGCTGCGGCAGGCCGGGAATACCCCGCGAAAGCTGAACCAGCCGCGGGTTGGTTTGAGGCCGACGATGCCGTTCAGGCCCGCGGGGACCCGGCCCGACCCCGCGGTGTCGGTTCCCAGCGCGAAAGGCACCAGGCCCCGGGCCACCACCGACGCCGATCCCGAGCTCGACCCCCCGCAGACGTACGCCGGGTCGTGGACGTTCGGGACGACCCCGTAGGGGGACCGGGTCCCGACGAGCCCGGTCGCGAATTGGTCGAGGTTTGTTTTTCCCACCAGCCGGGCGCCGGCCCTGAGAAGCCTTTGGACAACCGCGGCATCACGCTCAGGCAGGTAGGCGAACTCGGGACAGCCCACGGTGGTCGGGACCCCTGCAACGTCGATGTTGTCCTTCACGGCAAAGGCGAGGTCTGCCAGCGGGCCGCCCTCCACCCCTTCGCGGACGGGAAACTGCGCCGGGGGGAGGATCCACGCGGGATCGCCCGGGCCGGCGGTCCCCGGGCGGCGGGCGCGGTCCCCTGGGTCGAGGGCCCGCCAGCCGGCAAAGTCGAGCGGAGCGAAGGCCGAGCTTTGCCCAGGGCGAGGCCACGGCACGGTTCGCTGTTTCACGTTGTCACCTCATAGGGGTAATATATATATACAGCTGGTCAGGGAATGAAGAAGCTGCCTGAAGTCGTGGAGAAGCGCCTGCTGGGGAACCATGGTCCCGAAGTTTCGGCCGTCGGTCGTATCTTCGCGAAGTCAGTAGCGGGAGACGCCCGGCCCGAAGTCGAGCGTTTGATGCGGGAAATAGGTCACCCCGATTCCGCCAAAGATGCTGAAGCCGGTCGGCGCCATCGTGGGAGCGGTATTGCCGGGAATCGCAAAATAGTACGCGGCGTTGACATTCGCCCCGACCCCCCAGCTGCGTGAGATCGCATACGCAAAGGAGACTCCCAGTCCTCCTCCCACCCCACCGGCGTAGTACGACGACAGGGAGCTGTTGGTGACGGCGTTGAGCGAGCTCGAACCGAAGTAGATGCCGGCCCCGGCGACGCCGGTCAGCCTGCCGAAATCGATCCGGGACCCGACGCCGAGAAGGGCGTTCAGGTTGAACGTCTGGTATTCCCCTGGATCGAGCGCCACTCCGTCTGCCTGGGAGGCGACGATGAATCCGATCGTTGCCGCCGAGTACAGCCCGAACGCCGGTGACAGGTCGAGGTAGGATTGCACGAACAGGCCCAGCGAGGTCGCGCTCCAGGGCTGCATTGCCACGGTGTCCTGTGACGCGTACCCGAAGCTCCCTCCGAACATCAGGATCGGATCCGCGAGCGCGGCGCGCGCCGCGAGGAGCAGCAGGCAGGCGAGAATCCCGCGCCTGTTCATCGATTTCAATCTTAGCGTCCGCCGTCACGCCCGTGTCAACACGCGAAAATCAGCTGTCGCCTCGTGAGATGGATCTCTATATATTAAAAAACGAATACTCGGGGGCCGGCCCGGCAGGCCCTTTCGAAAAGCGAAGGAAGAGAGAGATCGATGAGTGACCAGCTCAGCGTCCGGCAGGCGCCGACGGGACCGGCCGCGGCGCGCGCGGCGATGCAGGACGGGCAGCCGGTCTCCCACTGGCTCGCGCCGGTGCTCGTCGCGCTGATCGGCGCGTTCATGTCGATCCTGGACACGAGCATCATCAACGTGGCCATCCCGACCATGATGAACGTGTTCAACGTGGGGACCTCCGAGGTGCAGTGGGTCAGCACGATCTACATGCTCGCCCTCGGCGTGGTCGTTCCTTTCTCCGGATGGCTGGGCGACAGGCTCGGGTTCAAACGCCTCTACGTGCTGTCCATGGGCGCGTTCGTCGTCGGTTCCATGCTCTGTAGTCTCGCGTGGGACTTCAATTCACTGGTGTTCGCCCGGGTCATCCAGGCGGTCGGGGGCGGAATGATCATGCCGACGACCATGGCCATGATTTTCCGGATGGTGCCCCGCACGCAATTCGGAAGCGCGATGGGCGTCTTCGGGATCGCCCTGCTGGTTGCCCCGGCGATCGGGCCCACGCTGGGCGGCTACCTCGTCGAATACGTCGACTGGCGGTGGATCTTCACGATCAACCTGCCGGTGGGCGTGATCGGCATCCTCCTCTCCCTCTTCGTGCTGCCCGAGTTCCAGTCGAAGCACCCGGGACGCCTGGACGTCGCCGGCGGCGTCACCTCCGCGGGAGGGCTGTTCTGCCTCCTGCTCGCGCTCACCAAGGGGGCCGACTGGGGATGGGGCGCGGAGCAGACGGTGCTCCTGCTCGTCGTGAGCTTCTTCTGTTTCGTCCTTTTCATCTATCTCGAGCTCACCTCCGAGAATCCTCTCCTCGAGCTGAGAGTCTTCAAGTACCGGTCCTTCACGATGGCCAACCTCATGGTCATTGTCACGAACATCGTCATGTTCTCGGGCCTTTTCTTTCTGCCCTTGTTCCTCCAGAGCTTTCGGGGGCTGGGGGCGATGGAGACCGGCTTCCTCATGATGCCCGGGGCCCTGGTCTCGGGGCTGGTGATGCCGATTATTGGAAGGCTGTTCGACAGGATCGGCCCTCGGCCGCTTGCGACCACGGGCATCGTGCTCCTGATGTTCATCTCCTGGGTCTTCCACTACCTGAACCTGGCCACCGCCACCTCGACGATCATCCTGTGGACGGTGCTGCGCGGCCTCACGCTGCCCCTGGCCAACATGCCGGCCCAGACGGCGGCCATGGTGGACATTCCGACGCAGCTCATCGGCAGGGCCTCGGCGACCACGAACATAATCCAGAGGGTTTCCAGTTCCTTCGGAATCGCCGTGCTCACCTCGGTTCTCACCACCCGCCAGGTCCTGCACGGGAACTGGCTCGCGTGGACCGTCAACCCTGCGAACGCCCCGGCAATGGCTGCCCTTTCCCACGCCGGGGCCCTGATGGGCGGAGGGGCGAAGGGACGGGGGATTGCGCTGGCGTTCCTCCAGGGAATGGCGACGAAAACCGCGTTCGTCAACGCCATCGACGACGTGTTCATCATCACGGCCATCATCACGGCCTTCGCCATCGTTCCGGCCTTCTTCCTGAAGAAAGGCAGGGCAGGAGCGTCGCGCGGGGGAGCAATGGCCGAATAGCCGCGCCCTTCTCCGCGCCGGTGCTCTGCGCGGCGAGCCTTGAGTTGCCGATCGCTCGATGCGATAGTTCTGTGGTGCGGAGGCCGTGAATGGCAGACAAGCGGAAGAAGGCGTCTGTTCGTGGCTCTGAGCGCTTCCAGAGCATCTTTCAGCGTTCGGCGGTCTCTCTCTCTGGGAAGAAGACATCTCCGCGCTGCGCGCCGCGATCCAGTCGCTTCGCGCTGGCGGCGTTGACGACCTGCCTCGCTACCTCGAGGAGCACCCGGAGTTCCTGCGGGAGGCCGCGCGGCTGATCACCGTCATCGACGTCAATGCGGCGACCCTCGCGCTGTACGAAGCGGCCGACCGCCGCCAGCTGCTGGGTCCCCTCGACCGAACGCTCGACCTGGACGACCCGCTGACGCGGGACTCTCTCCGGGACGACATCCTTCTCATCGCGTCCGGCGGGACGAGGCTGGAGAGGGAATCCCGTGCGACCACTCCGTCGGGCAAGAAGCTCGACATCTTCCTCAGCCTTTCCATCCCTGGTCCGAACGACGCCTATCCGTACATGCTGGTGAATGTCCTGGACATCACGCGGCGCAAGGTCGCCGAGCGCGAGCTGCACAAATCCCGCCAGCTCCTGCAGACCGTGCTCGATCACGTGCCGCAGCGGGTCTTCTGGAAAGACGCGAGTCTCCGCTACCTCGGATGCAACAAGCCGTTCGCGGAGGACGCCGGCCTGCCCGATGCGGCATCGGTCGCGGGCAGGGACGATTTCGGGCTGCCCTGGCGCAGGAGCGCGGCAGACTACAGGGCGAGGGACTCGAAGGTGATGGAAACAGGGGTCTCGCAGCTCCATTTCGAGGGGCTCCAGACCCGCGCCGACGGACGGCTCCAGTGGCTGCGGTCGAGCAAGGTCCCGCTTCGGGACCAGGACGGGCGGGTGTTCGGAGTGCTGGGGACCTACGAAGACATCAGCGAAAGCAGGCGGGCAGAGGAGGCGCTGCGGGAAAGCGAAAGGCATTACCACAAGATGTTCGTCGCGGCCCAGCGGCAGGCGAAGGAGCTGGAGCTGCTCGACCGGGTCCGCACGGTCCTCATGCGCGAGCAGGATCTCCCCGTCGTGATTCGCACGGTGGTCGAGGGTATCGCGGCCGTTTTCGGCTACACGCAGGTAAGCATCTACTTCCTGAAGGACGAAACGCTGGAGCTGCAGCACCAGGTCGGCTACGCGGTCACGATCGACCGTATTCCGGTGTCGCAAGGAGTGAGCGGCAGGGTTGCCCGCACGGGTCTCCCCGTGCTCCTGGAAGACGTGCGTGACGACCCGGAGTTCATCGGGGCGATCAAGGGCCTGCACTCGGAAATATGCATCCCGCTCCTCGACCAGCAGCGCGTGGTCGGAGTCCTGAACGTGGAGAGCATGGCGAAGCTCGGCAAGGCGGACCTGCGCCTGATGACGGTCCTCGGAGAGCACGTGAGCATCGCCATCGTGCGCGCGCGGCTGTACGCGGAGGTGCGCAGGAGCGAGGAGCGGTACCGGACCCTGGTGGAAAATCTCGGGGAGGGGATCGCCGTCGTGGACCCGGAGGAGAACTTCCTTTTTGACAACCCGGCAGCGGAAAAGGTGTTCGGCGTGGCGTGGGGCAGCCTCGCGGGGCTGAACCTGCAGCAATTCGTGAGCGAGGAGGAATACAAACGCGTCCGCATGGAGACGAAGAAGCGTCAGCGGGGCGAGACATCGACGTTCGAGCAGCAGATCATCCGGCGCGACGGGACGCAGCGCTGGATCGAGCTGACCTCGACTCCCCAGTACGATCACCACGGGGCTTTCTCCCACACGCTCGTGATCTTTCGCGACATCACCGAGGGCAAGGACGCGGAGCGAAAGCTGCGGGAAAGCGAGGAGCGGTTCCGACAGCTCGGCGAGGCGGCCCTGGAAGGCATTGCAATCACGGAAAAAGGAATTCTCATTGACGCAAACGCGCGGCTGGCAATGATGCTGGGCTACGAGCTGGCGGAAATGCTCGGGAAGCCCGTCGCGGACTTCATCGCGCCCGATTCCCGGGAGCTCGTTGCCGAACACATCGCCGAAAACTATACCCGGCAGTACGAGCATTCTCTCCGCCGAAAAGACGGTTCGGCGCTGCTCGTCGAGTCGCACGCGCGGATGATCGATCGGGACGGGAGGCAGATGAGGGTCACTGCCCTGCTCGATGTCAGCGAACGGAGCCGTGCCCAGGAGGAATTGCACAAGCTCTCCCTGGCAGTCTCGCAAGGTCCGGCGTCCATCGTCATCACTGACGTCCAGGGAAACATCGAATACGTCAATCCAAAGTTCACGCAGCTCACCGGGTACTCGGCGGATGAGGTTCTCGGAAAAAACCCCCGCATCCTGAAATCGGGTCACACGTCGCCCCACGAGTACGTCCACCTGTGGGAGACGATCACGGCGGGCAGGGAATGGCGCGGCGAGCTTCTCAACAGGAGGAAGAACGGCGAGCTCTTCTGGGAGCTGGCAACGATCTCCGCCGTGAGGAACGCGGCACACGCCATCACCCATTTCGTTGCCGTCAAGGAAGACATCACGGAGCGGAAACGGGCCCAGGACGAGCACGCGAAGCTCCAGGCCCAGCTCCAGCAGGCCCAGAAAATGGAATCGGTGGGCCGGCTGGCCGGCGGCGTGGCGCACGATTTCAACAACATGCTCGGCGTCATTCTCGGGCACGCCGAGATGGCCCTGGAGAAGCTGGACCCGTCGCTTCCCCTCCACGAGGACCTGACGGAGATCCGCAAGGCGGCAGAGCGCTCCACCGACCTGACGCGCCAGCTGCTCTCCTTTGCCCGCCGCCAGACCGTCACGCCGAAGGTGCTGGACCTGAATGAGACCGTGGGCGGCATGCTCAAGATGCTGAAGCGGCTGATCGGGGAAGACATCGTCCTCGACTGGCAGCCGACAGAGGGGGTTTGGCCGGTCCGGGTCGACCCGTCGCAGGTCGACCAGATTCTCGCCAACCTCTGCGTCAATGCCCGTGACGCCATCAGCGGCGCCGGTCGAATCACGATAAAATCCGCAAACAGCGTCCTGAACGAGGTGGTGGACGAAGGCGCAACGGCGTTCCACGCGAACGTCGTCCCCGGGGAATATGTCCTGCTCACCATCAGCGACGACGGCAGCGGCATGGACGAGGAAACGATCTCGCATATCTTCGAGCCGTTCTTCACGACAAAAGGGGTGGGCAAGGGCACCGGCCTGGGTCTCGCGACGGTCTACGGCGCGGTAAAGCAGAACAACGGATTCATCATCGCCGACAGCGAACCAGGCCGGGGAACGACGTTCTCGATCTACCTGCCCCGATTCGCGGACAAGGCCGCGCAGGCGGAACGGCAGAGGTCGGCGGAGCCGTCCCTCCCCGGCCAGGAAACAATCCTGCTGGTGGAAGACGAGCCGGCGAACCTGAAACTGATCATGCTCATGCTGAAAAAACGGGGCTACACCACGCTGGTCGCGAGCACCCCGGGGGAGGCGATCCGGATCGCCCGGGAGCATGCCGGGGAGATCCACCTCCTGGTGACAGACGTCGTCATGCCCGAAATGAACGGCCGGGAGCTGGCGAGCAGGCTCCTGCCGCTGTTTCCCCGGCTCAAGACGCTTTTCATGTCCGGCTATACCGCGGACATCATCGCCCATCACGGGGTGCTGGAAGACGGGGTTCGCTTCATCCAGAAGCCCTTCTCTTCCGAAGGCCTGGCCGACAAGATACGCGAGATCCTGTCGGCTATTGCACCCAGTCAGCGCTGAACAGCTCCGGCGGCGCGCCCTGGCCGGCCGCGCGTCCCTGCGCGGCGTTCGAGCTGGTGGCGCCGCTCAGCGGGTAGCGGAAGGCGAGCGCGGGATCGATCTTGCCCGCCCGCTCGAAGGTGCTCTTCGCATCCGTGGCGTTGCCGCTCTGCAGGAGCGAGAAGGCGAGGGCGATGAGGACCCGGGCGTTGTCCGGCTCGAGCTGCTGGGCGCGCTTCAGGTACTCCTGCGCGCGGCCGTAGTCCTGCTGGATCGTGTAGACGTTCGCCGCGTTCACCATGGCGGGAAGGTATGCCTTCGCCGCGATGGCGCTCTCGAATTGCTCGAGGGCCTTTGGCAGCAGCCCGAACTGCGCGTACAGGATCCCCAGCCGGTTCTCATCGACCGGTGAGGGAGCCTTCTCCAGCCGGTCGAGGATCTCTTTCTCCCGCGGTCCCAGGGCCGCCGTGCGGAAGGCATTCAGCTCGCGGGTGTACAGCTCCACGACGCGATCGCGCGCGGGGATGGCACTGGACTGCGTGCCGACAAAGCCCGACGGCGCGTACGACTGCCACGCCTCCTTCGTGCTGAAGAAGCCCGCGACCTTGCCGGCTTTCCCCACCTGCCACTCGACGGCGGCCGTCTGCCACGCCTTCATGAACCCCTGGTCGACCAGGGTGGTCTCCACGGGGATCCAGACGGTGTCATCCTGGACGATGAAGCTCTGCGGGTCGGCGAACAGGCGGGACGCCGTGTCGGGAGAAATGCCCGGCTTGAACGCCGTGAATATGTGGCCCGGCGTGGTGATGTATGCCGTGTCCACACCCACGGACTCGAGGAGGCTGTCGTAGAGCACGGAGAGATCGCTGCAGTCCCCCGACTTCGCGTCCAGCGTCTCGACGGGGAACCGCACGAAGTCAATGGCCGTGCTGTCCCGGGAGAGTGATTCGTACGGGCTGGCGGGGTTCACGACATAGCGCAGCTCCGCCGCCTCCAGCGCCTCGAACATCCTTACCGCGGAAAGGAAATTCCTGGTGAGCACGGGCGTGGTCGTGTCATCGACCATGCCCATCACCTGCCCGCTGAATCGGAGGAAAGCCGGATCGTTGATGACCATGAATGCGCCGACCTTCTTGTCGTCAGTCCAGCGCAGCGCGTTGCGGTTGAGGATCCCGATCGGCCGGGTGACAACCCCCGTGGAGGTCTTGCCGCCCGAGGTGTATTGCACCGTCAGCTCCGCGGGCACCGAGATCCCTTCGCTGCGATCGAGGACCGTGGAATCCAGGACGGCGCGGATCCCGACATCGACGCTCTGCCCGACGCCGAGCTCTGGGGGCACGGGCGCGTCCGTGGGGGCCTTCATGAACCCGGGGGCGAAGAAGCGGACGGAAAGGCCGGTGATCGTGCCCGACCCCGTGTTCTGCAGCGTCACCTGGCCCAGCGAGTGATCGGCATAGTACCGGTAGAGCGCGGGGAAAATGCCTTGAATGTCGAGATTGCGCATCAGCAGGTCCGGACCGACCGACACGCTGGGAACGTGGGCGCCGTAGCGGTCCAGCTTCTCACCGGTGAACGGATTCTCCGACAATCCCAGCGGGAATTGCAGCGCGGAGACGGGGAGCACCAGCCGGAAGTCCGCATACGTCGTGCCGTCGGCAGTGTCCATCCGCACGGCGCGCACCCGGGCCTGCTGCCAGTTCCTGAACAGCTCACGGGCAGGATCGCGCTCGAGGGTGAGTGTCGCCTCGGTGTCCATGAATCGAAACGTGTAGGTGCGGGTGTCGATGGCATAGCTTCCCTGCGCCTGCAGCGGTACCGAGACCTCGTACAGCGCCCCTTTCAGGGGCGTGCGCTCGGCGGAGAAATGCTTCTCCGTCTCCTCCTGCAGCAGGGCCGCGGCCTGCGCCTGGGCCCGGGTCCGTCGCGCCGTGTATTCCGCTTCCGTCTCGAACATGTCCCGAGGGACGATGTCGGCGGCGGCGAGGGCGGAGACGATCCGCTTCGCCAGCCCGTCATCCAGGAAGCGCTTCTGCGCGGCGGAGACCCTGCCCTGGAGCAGGGAAAGAAGCGCGCCCGAGGGAGAAGGACCCACTCCCTTGACGCTCCAGAGCCCCAGAGCGTTCGTGTCGCTGCGGCCCGCGATGGCGAGCATGGTCCCGTCGATCGAGAAGGCCATGTCATAGACCAGGTCATGGTGCGGACTGAAGGTCGATTCCGGCTTCCACGTCCCCGCGGTAAGCCGCCAGGACCGGATGTCCTGGTAGCACCCGGTGAGCAGGAGCGTGCTGTCGGGAGAGAACGCGACGCTGTCCACCGAGCCCAACTCGATCGGGGGAGTCGTCTGGGCGAGCCGGAACGTCGCCCCCGTGCGCTGGAATATCTTCAGGGTGTCCGCGTATCCCACCGCCAGCCACTGGCCGTCTGGTGAAAACACCGCCTGTCCGTACTGGTGGCCAAGGTCGTTCTCCGGGTTCTCGAACTTCGCGGCTGCCACGAAGCGATTCCCGCTCACCTGGTAGAGAGCCATCCGCCGTGCCATGTCGTCGTACTGGCTCATGGCGACAAGCGCGCCGTCGGGGGAGAAGGCAATGGAGGAAATCGAGGCCTCGTTTTTCGCCAGCTTGTCGACAACCTTGAAACCCGCGCCGTCGCGAACCCAGAGGAACACCTCGCTGGATGAGGCGCTCACCATCCGCGTGCCATCGGGGCTCAGCGCCAGGCAGTCGACGGTTCCGGTATGATCGGTCAGGACGGAAATGGGGTCGCCTGTCTTCGGGTTTACCAGCGCGATGTCGTTCTCCGTTCTGAACGCCGGGTAGACCAGGAACGATTCGTCGGGCGCGAACTGGAGGATCGTCGGGTGCTTGAACGTCGCGGCCCAGTAGACCTGCTGGCGGTGCCGCCAGAGCAGGTCCCAGTTCTCGTCGAGGACGCGGACGGAGTTGCCTTCCGTTCGGTCGGCGATCGCCGTGTACGTCCCGAAACGCGAGAGCTCGACGTCGATCGCCTGCGCGGCGGAGGAGTAGAACCGAGCCTGCACGGCGCTGAAATCCTCTCCGTAGGCTGCCACCCCCGCGCACGCGAGAACGATCAGAAGCAGTCTCAATCGCATGGACGTCCCCCTGAGAAAGATACTATCCCCTGAAAAGGGAATTGCAAGTGGCTGCGTTCCCCCGGCCGAACGCGCGGATGTCCGGCTGGTATTGACAAAAGCCACGGGAACCGTTGTTTTTCACACGGAACCGCGCATGAAAGAGTCCCCCACACGAGGAGGCATTCCGTCCCCGCAGTCAGCCGCGCGCTACGAAGAGCGCTGCCGGAAGGCGCTTTCTACCGCGCTGGATCTCACCCCGATGTTCGAATCCTGGAAGTCGCGGGATCCCGGGCCCTCCTTCGGCATCGATGAGCGGTTCGCCGCGCTTCCCGTCCTCACGAAGGATGACCTGCGCCGGCATTTCCCCGGGGGGATCGTGCCCCGGGGGCAGGATCTCGCCGCGGCTCTTATGCGCGCCGAGGTGAGCTTCGTGACCACCAGCGGGACGGCGGACGAGGCGCTGCAGAACATCTGGAACCAGCGGTGGTGGGACGTTTCCGAACGCGCCTCGTGGACGCTGAACTCCGTGGCCGCGCGCGTGGCAACCGGTGCGCACGCCGAGGCGATCCTCGCCAGCGCCCTGTCCGTGGGTCCGCGCTCCGATGGCTCCCCATTGGAGAGGGAGAAACGGATGCTGGGGCGGTTTCTCTTCCTGAACGAGTTCGGCAGAACCGACGAGTGGCCGCGGGGCCACGAGCAGCGGATTCTTTCCGAGATCGCGGAGTATCGTCCCGCGGTCCTGGAAGCAAACCCGTCTCTCCTCGCCCGGGTGGCGCGCTGGGCGTCACGCTCCCGAGTCCCCGCGTGGCAGCCGGACCTGATCACCCTCACCTACGAGTTTCCTTCCGAGCTCCACGTGAGGGACATCCGGCGGGTGTTCTCGTCTCCCATTGCCAGCTCGTACGGCTCCACCGAGGCCGGCTACGTTTTCATGGAATGCGAGTGCGGCATGCTCCACCAGAACGCGGAAACCTGCCGGGTCGACCTCGTGTCGGTGCGGGAGAGTGACGGGGGCCGCGTCGCGCCGGGCGGGCTGGGCCGGATCCTCGCGACCACTTTCGACAACGAATGGTTTCCCCTTCTCCGTTTCCAGGTCGGAGACGTCGGCAGGCTGGCAGCGTGTGCATGTCTCTGCGGCAGGACTTTCGGGATGACCCTCAGCGCGGTGGAGGGCCGGTTGAAGAGCATCTGCGTGACCGGTGACGGTGAGCTGGTGACCCACGCGCGGCTGGACCATGCGCTGGCGGGCATCGCCGGTCTGGAGCAGTACCGGGTGGACCAGGACTTGCTCGACCACGTGCGCTGCGCGGTCGTCGGCGAACCCGGTAGGGGGCGACAGGCCGTGGAGGGCGCCGAGGAGGCGCTGAAGGAAATCTTCGGCCCAGTCGTGCGGGTGGAAACAGCCGAGGTGCCGGCGCTTTCCCCGGAGCGATCCGGCAAATTCCTCCTCGTCAACCGTTCTTTCCCGCTGGAGGAGGCGATCCATGGCAGATAGCCGGGCTCCAATGTTCCTGATTGCCGGAGGCCCCGGCCAGGTCCGCCGCCGTGGCGCGGACCCTCTCCTGGAGACGGTGCTTCAGCGGGCAGGGATGAAGAGGCCGCGGGTTGCGTACG
Organism: Spirochaetia bacterium; assembly: GCA_052144915.1. Taxonomy (GTDB): domain Bacteria; phylum Spirochaetota; class Spirochaetia; order SZUA-6; family Fen-1364; genus Fen-1364. Next base: position 21,916 of record JBKQPS010000095.1, read on the forward strand.
TGGGGGCGGCTTCTCGGGACAACCGCGCTTTCCGCCTGCTCATCGCGCGGATGCTCGTACGGGCGGGCGCGGGAGAGGTTACCCTCGCGCCGATGTACGGTGCGCGGGTGGATCCTGCCGTGACCCGCCGGGTGCTGGAGGACGCCGACGTGGTATTCGTCTCCGGCGGCGACGTGGAAGAAGGGATGAAGGTCGTGGAGAAAAGGGGAATGCATTCCCTGCTGAGAAGCCTCCATGACGGTGGCAAGCCGTTTCTCGGCGTTTCCGCCGGGAGCATCATGCTCGCGAAGCGGTGGGTACGATGGCGCGACCCCCAGGACGACGCGAGCGCGGAGCTTTTCTCCTGCCTCGGTCTCGCCCCCGTGCTCTGCGACACGCACGGGGAATCCGAGGGGTGGGTCGAGCTGCGGGCGATGCTCCGGCTGTGCCGCGCCGGGGCCACCGGCTTCGGCATCGTCTCCGGGTCCGCGCTCTCTGTTGCGGGAGATGGGACGCTGACCGCGCTCGGGGGAGAGGTGCACGTGTTCCGGAAGAAAAAGACGGGTGTGTTCCAGGAGGAGAGCTTGAAGGAAGGATCGATTATATAACATCCCGTTATGCGCTTTTCATACGGCATCTATTGAAATGGAAGGGAAGCGCGGTACGTTGGATGTGAGAGGCAGAGCGAATGAAACACGAGCGCAGGATCCTTTTCAAGATATTCCTGTACGTGAGCGTCGTCCTGGTGATGGTCGGGTGCGCGACGACGGCCCAGATCACGAAGCGATCCGCGAACTATATCCAGAAGGGCATGGTGAGCTCGAAGTTCATCGGCAGCGAGTTTTTCATGGTGGTCGGCGAAGTCGATTTGTATCACTACAACATATTCGGCAATCTCGAACCCAGCGGACGGACCGTCGAGATCTCAGCCGCGGTCCAGGCGAACAAGGATACGGGTGAAATTCTGAGGATTGCCACCATGCAGCCCGATGACGCCGAAGGGGTAATGGTGGCGGAAGGCGTCAACTACGGTCTTGCCGATCTGCGCGGCGGAATATCGGTCATCGACATCCAGCCGTATCCTCGATGGCTCGAAGCGGTCAAAGCCATGCGCAGCGCGGTCAACGACCTGGGCACCTACACCACCTTCGCCGACGCCGACCAGCGAGGACTCGTCGTCGTGGCAGTCTCGCCCGGTTGGTGGTGGTGGTGGGGCGGGCGGGGCTACTGGCACCGGCACTACTACCGCTGGTAGGTTGTGCCCGTTTCGCCCGGTCTCCTGGTCCTTCCACGCGTCCCTGCGCGATCCGGTCCTTCAGCGGCTGAAACGATCGACTACTCG
>JBKQPS010000096.1:0-11610 GCA_052144915.1 Spirochaetia bacterium
TCAGCAGTTTCCGTGATGTCAGCCCCTTCATGCGCTGCACGAGCCTGGACACTGCCAGTGTCGGCGGCACGCTCACCAGCAGATGCACGTGGTCTCGCCTGATATTTCCTTTCACGATCTCCACGTCCAGGCTCGCGCAAATCATTCGGATCAATTCCCTTACGCGGCTTCCTACCTCTTTGCCAAGTACTGGCTTGCGGTACTTGGTTATCCATACTATGTGATACTTTAACTCGTACACGCAGTGCGATGCTTTGCGATACTGCTTGTCCATCGTACCGCAAGCCTACTGAAGTCTTCGTCTGAAGACGAGGGGGTTTCTCCCCGTAAGAGACTCTAAAGACCGGGCGGTACGTGCCCTACGGCGATCACCTGATTCCGCCCGAAGTCCATTGGGCAGACTTCAGCTTCTACCGGCGGCGCCTTAACGAGATGATCGACTCGCCGTAAAGAGGCGGGACCGCGCGCCGCCGCGCCATCAAATCAAGCTTCCCAATTCCGATCCGTAAGCGTATACTACTGAGCCCATGTCTCTTGACTCCCCTCCATTCGCCAAGTACCTCACGGCCACGGCGCGGGATGTGCAGTGGGGGATTACGTGCACTACTGTCGGCATGACGAAGATTCCCAGCCAGACCGGCTACCCCCCGAACCCTGGGGACCATCCTCCCAAGTACCTCTACAAGTGGGAGATGGGCCGGATCTTCGACGAGTACGCCCTGGTCTATATCACGCGAGGGCAGGGAATCTTCAAGACGGAGGGGGAACGGACCTGGAACATCGCCTCGGGTGACCTTTTCATGCTGTTCCCGAATGTCTGGCACTGGTATGCGCCGGACCGTCAAACGGGCTGGGACGAGCACTGGGTGGGCTTCAAGGGGGACTTCCCCGACCACCTCGCTGAGAAGGGCTTTTTCACTCCCGGGCGGCCTGTCATGGACATCGGCCTCCACGATTCTGTACTCGCCCTCTACATGGAGATCATCGACACCGCCCGGTTCGAGGCCCCCGGCTACCAGCAGATCCTCGGATCGCTGATCCTGCACCTGCTGGCACGCCTGTCGAGCCTTTCGCTCCAGCACGGCACAGATTCAGCCAACGAGCGGACCGTTCAGCGCGCGAAGTTCCTCCTGGCCGACAACGTGACCACCCACCTGGACATCGCCTGGCTTTCCCGCAGCCTCGGGCTGGGGTACTCGCGGTTTCGCGAGGTCTTCAAAAAGTGCACCGGCGTCTCGCCCTACCAGTACTTCCTGGACCTGAAGATCGCGCGGGCCAAGGAGTTGCTGGAGCAGAGGCAGTTCAGCGTGAAGGAAATCGCCTACTTGCTCTCTTTCGACGATCCGTACTACTTCTCCCACCTGTTCAAGAAGAAGACCGGGCTGCCTCCTTCCGAGTGGCGATAGATACGCCGGATTTCCTCAGCTTGGAAAGCTCTGGCGAGAAACCCTATCAGGACCGTCACTTTCTCCATTCGGGGCGGCCGGGCGGCCGAGTAGGATGGGCAGGACCGGCAGAGCCCGGCAAACCGGGAACGAGTGCCGGCAGGGGAAAACCATGACGCTCCAGCCTTACATCGGTCAGCCGGATATCCAGCGCCTCCTGGCAGCGTTCGCGCGGAAGAAGGTCGACCGGGTTCCCAACTTCGAGGTGCTGATCGAGGACCAGCACGTCCAGAAGCTGCTGGGCCGGCCCGCCGGAAACACGCTGTCCTTCGGCGGGGACCCGGCCAAGGGCGTGTCGGAAGGTGAGGGGGCGCGGCCCATGAAGGCCGCGGACTACATCGAAATCTGCAGGATCATCGGTCAGGACGCGATGATCGTGGAAGCCATCTGGACGCCGTTCAAGAAGCGCCGGCCCGACGGAACGGCCGGGAACCTCGTGGCGGACCGCAGCATCAAGAGCCGGGCCGACTTCGAAAACAACGTGATCCTGCCCGACGACGCGGACATCGAGGCCAAGATGGTGTTTGTGCGGGAATACCGCAAGGCGCTCGACCAGTCGGGGACCAAGGTAGGGTTCTGCGTGCTCTTCGGCGCGTTCTTCCAGACTTTGTACGAGTTCGTCGTCGGCTTGGAGGACACGATGAAGCTCGTCTACGAGGACCGGGAGTTCATCGACCACGTGCTGGACATCAGCGCGGACTGGTGCACGCGGTTCTGCGCCGCCGCCGTGAAGAACGGCGTGGATTTCGTCTGGACCGCGGACGATGTGGCGTTCAAGACTGGTCTGTTCATTCCCCCGGCTCTCATGCGGGAGATGTGGCTGCCCAAGCTGAAGCGCATCCACGAGCCAGCGCTCGCCGCGGGAAAGCCGGTGATGTTCCACTCCGACGGGAACGTCGAGGAGCTGGTGCCCATGCTGCTGGAGGCGGGCGTGGATTGCCTCAACCCCCTGGACCCCTACGGCATGGACTACCGCCAGCTCAAGCGGCGCTTTGGCGACCGCCTCTGCCTCTCCGGCAACATCGACATCGAGTTCCCGCTCGCGCACGGTACACCAGCGGACGTGGACAAAGACGTGAAGGCCCACATGGACGCGTTGAAGCCGGGCGGGGGCTACGTCTGCGGTTCCAGCCACAGCATCGTCAATTACGTGCCGCACGACAACTTCCTTGCCATGCTCAACGCCATCCACGCGTACGGCGTCTACGACCAGAAGAACTGGGTGGGCGTTTCCGCTGCCGTCACGGCACCCGCGGCGGCGCCGCGAAAGACGATCGCCGAACAGGAACAGCAGCTCCTCGCGGCACTCGATTCCCCGCAGCTTCGCGCGGCGTTCTCCAGCGTCTACCGGGGCAACCAGAAGGGCATCCGCGCCGCCGTGGAGGGCGCGTTGGCGGCGGGAGTCGATCCGCGGGCGCTCATCGAGCAGACCCTCACGCCGGCCATCAAGGCGGTGGGAGCCGCCTTCTCCGCCGGTGAGATGTTCCTGCCCGAGTTGATCATGGCGTCCAACGCCATGCAGGAGGCCATGAAGGTGCTCACCCCCCTGCTCGCCGGGCGTCCGGACCGGCCGCGCCGCGGAACGGTGCTGATCGGCACCATCAAGGGCGATCTGCACGACATCGGGAAGAACATCGTGCGCGCTCTTCTGGAGGGCAACGGGTTCCAGGTCGTGGACATCGGCATTGACAACGCTCCCGAAAAGTTCGTGCAGGCTGCGCGAGCCCACGCCCCGGACGTCATCGGGTACTCGGGGCTCCTCACCACTACCCTGGGCGGCATGCCCGAGCAAATGGAGGCCCTCAGGAAGGAAGGAATCCGCGACAAGGTCATCACGATCGTCGGCGGGGCGCCGGTGACCGAGGATTTCGCAAAGCGCAACGGCGTGGACCTTTTCGGCAAGGATGCGAACGAGGGTGTCCTCGCCATCGAGCGGGCACTCGCCGTCCGGTCATAGACCGGCCGGGGCGGAAGGACCACCGGAGAGCGGTCCAGGTGAAACCATGCAGTGGGATTTTCAGAACGTTCCACTCGAAGACCTGTTCGAGCTGGCGGCCCTCGTGGAACAGAGCGGGTTCGACTTCTACGCGCGACTCAGCGCCCGGGCCGACGAGCTTCGGGTGAAAAACGAGCTGAAGTCCCTTCGTGACGAGGAGGCGCTGCATAGGGCTTGGTTCCTGGACCAGCTTCGCCAGAGAGGATCGTTCCCCACAGGATCGGTTGCACCGGCACTGCGCACGACGCTCGAAAAGGAGTTCATCGAACCGGTGGACCGGATCTTCGCTTCTGCCGATATCCGCGACGGCGACAAGACGCTGAGGCTCGGCGCGGCCCTTGAGGAGAAGTCGATCGATCTCTACGACTGCATGCGGCCCGTGTTTGCTCCGCCCGAGCGGATGGCCCTGGACCGGATCATCGCCCAGGAAAAAGAGCACCAGCGCAAACTGCAGCTCATGCGCGCGCTCGCCACGTAGGGGGCGCCGCGACGTGCGGTACCGCGCGGCCCTGTTCGGTGCCCGCTCTTTCGGACTGCCGTTGCCCTCAAACCGTTCCGCCAAGAGGGATGTGCGACAGCCCCACAGACAGTTTTTGGTTTCTTACTATGAGCAAATGTCTGAGCAAAACCCGCGCATACCTAACTGAGATATGACGCGGCGTGGATCAGAACCGGCGTTTCGCCCCTGGGCGCCCAGGTGCGCCGGATGGAGGGCCGCTGCGAGACGCCACTCTCGCCTTGGAAGTTGATCCAGCTGCGAAGTTTTCGCGCTTTTTTGTTATCCCTGACCAGTGCGTCGAGACCCACTGTCTCACCGCTTCCTCGTTTCGCTTCCTCGCCCGCCGTGCGGGGCGCGGGAGCGACCAATCAAGTCGATGCAGGATTCGCCACACGTGCCCCGGGTGATGCTTCACGCCGGTCAGCTGCTCGATGACCTTCCCGATTCGCGGCAGCGTCCATAGATCTGTTTTGAAGCCGTGCTCCTTCGCACCAAGACGCAGCGCGGCATCTACCCTGCCCAATTGCCTTGTATCGAGCCGGGGCTTGCGTCCGGCACGCCCTGCTCCCTTGAGCTCTTTGACGCCCCCTTTTAGAAAACTGAGAAACCATCGGCTTACGCTCTGACGGCTGACGCGCAGGGAACACGCAACCTCCGCCTGTTTCTTGCCAGCACGTCGTCGAGGGCCTTCACGCCCGGGAAAGTCTTGGTGATGTGGTTCAGCTCGAGAATACGGTCAGCCACTTTTTCCGGCTCCTGTCAGCAGACTTTCGTGCATTCGATCCCCTCGAGGTGCGCGAGCTTGTCCAGACGGTCCGCGATATGACCGACGCCGATGGCGCAGTGATGGGCGGGGCCGGCACGCGACCAGCGATCCGTGAACTCGCGCGCAGACAGCGGGAACCGGTACCTGCTGTTCGTGTTTCCGATCTGCAGTGTCGGGCCCGGCACCGATTCTCCTTCCGCGGTGAGGAAGAAGGTCCTCCCTCCCTTTCCCTGGACGACCGAAAGGAGGGTGACCGGACCGTGCGTAACGCTCATCTGGATGGAGAGCCCCTTGCGGGGCTTTCCATGGTATACCGGCAGCGGGACGAGCCCGACGGGCCCCTCGGCGATCGCCGGATGGGCCGGCCCGTCATGACCCCACAGCACGACGTCGTCGTCGTAGTCGACGACGTAGAACTCGGAAAAGGAACCCCCGGCTTCGAAGCAGTCCATGATCTTCATCGCCATGACATTCTTGACCTCGCACTCCCCGGCGACGGGCACGTGGTGCGCAGTGAGAAGGGTGTTTCCGGCAATGAGCGAGGTGACAATGTCTTCGTGCTCGTTGCCGTCCACCCCCTCGTAATAATATGCCATTGCCGACAGCTTCTTGTCAGCAGTCAAGAGGTCGAGGGCGCACGATGTGCGGGCCGCCCGCGCCAGCTCGGCGGGGTCGCACTCGGGCGACACGCGGAACTCGCGCGCGAACTGCTGGAGTTTTTCCCGGACCTGCGCGGCACTGACCCGGTCCCGGTGCTGCTTCAACAGGTCCATCTCGATGAGCTCGAAGTGGCTGCCGAACACGCCCGCCAGCCCGGTCATGTCCGTATACACGTCCAGCATGCCGGCGTAGTAGTGGCCCAGAACACCGATGCGCGCATCGCGGATGGCGCCGCGCACGACGATGGCGTCGACCCACTCCGCGATCTGGTTCCACGCGCGCTCTTCCTTCAGCCATCCGGTGACGAGGTGAAAATCGACCCCGACCCTGGCAAAGACATTGGCGATCTCCGGCGCACAGCACGCCTGGCAATGCGCGAGCCACTCTCCGGTCATCACGCCGCGGTCGCCGATCGCGTTGAACGCCTCGTAGTCGATGGCGGACACCGGCTGGAGGTTCAGGACGATGATGGGGACCCGTGTCTTCTGCGCGACGGGGAGAACCGTGTGGGAAAGGGCATAGGTGGAGATGAAGAGGAAGACTGCCTCCACGTTCTGCTCCACGAACCGACGGGCGGCGTCCCGTGCTTTCTCGGGGTCGTCGACGAGCCCGGCGTCCACCACCTCCACGTTCATCAGGGAGAGATGCTCCGCGATGTAGCGCTGGTATCCCAGGAGACGCTCCTTCAGCCCCGCGAATTGGGCCCAGTACGTGTCCAGGCCAATGCCGAAAAGCCCGATCCTGCCCCGCGTGGTCATTCCCCTGCCGGCCGCTTTCCGCATCAGTATCCAATGTACGGTGCGTGCCGTGAATGGACTATTCACTCGCCCGCATGGAGGAAACCCCCGATGATGGACAAAACTTGCGATGACTCGAACTCGGAGCAGCTGGCGGAAAAAGCGAAGTTCTTCATGGAAGAAAACATCTACCGCGAGGTGGACCTCGGCGGGTTCGGAGACATGCTCGGTGTCAGCACTTCCCAGCTGAACTCGGTGTTCAAGTCCTACACCGCCATGACGCCGTACCAGTACTTCATCAGCATCAAGATCAGGAAGGCGAAGGAGCTCCTGGAAAGCGGCGACTGGTCCATCAAGGAGGTGGCCTTCCGCCTTGGCTTCGACGACCAGTATTATTTCTCGCGCCTGTTCAGGAAAAAGACCGGCATCGCTCCCTCGCGCTGGAGCTCGTTCGTCCACCAGTGAGGCTCAGCGGCGAGTGCCGCCGATCATCGAGTCGATGTCGACCGCGGCATCGGCCTGCCGGGCATACGTGACACACCATCGTATGGATCACGGCAATCGTCTATGGTAGCTTTCCCCTCGTGCTCGCGTACTTTGCCCGGCGCGTCCTGTTGATCGTTCCGACATTCCTGGGAATCACAATGGTGCTCTTCCTGATCACGCGCCTCGTGCCGGGCGGTCCCGTGGAAGAAGCGATCAATGCGCACGTCTTCAACGCGGGCCGGCCTTCGGAGGGGGGGAGCCGGCCGGTGGCGTCCCGGGAGAGCGCGCAGAGCCTGAGCGACGAGCAGCTGGCCGGCCTGAAGGCCTTCTACGGCCTGGACAAGCCGCTCGTGCCGGCGTACGCCGCCTGGCTGGGCAAGGTGGTCGCCCTGGATTTCGGGAAGTCGACGCGCTACGGCGATCCCGTCCTTCCCACGATCATGGAGCGCGTGCCGGTCTCCCTGTACTTCGGGCTCATTTCGCTGCTCCTGGCATACCTCGTCTCCATTCCCCTGGGCATTGCGAAAGCGCTGCGGCACCGGAGGCCCTTCGACAATGTGAGCTCCGCCCTCGTCTTCGTCGGGTACGCCCTCCCGGGATACGTCGTCGGCATCATCCTCCTGTCGATTTTCGCCTTCAAGCTGGGCTGGCTGCCGCTCGGTGGCATGCAGTCGCCGTTCTTCGACAGCCTCGGCCTGGGGGACAAAGTCCTCGACCGGCTGGCTCATCTTGTCCTCCCCCTGTGCTCCTACGTCATCGGAGACTTCGCGATGCTCACCATGATGATGAAGAACAACCTCATGGAGCAGATGGCGGCCGACTACGTGCGCACGGCGGTGGCCAAGGGGCTGGCCTTCCGCGCGGCAATGTGGCGGCACGCCCTGCGCAACAGCCTGATCCCCATCGCGTCGGGATTCGGCGGGATCGTGACGGTTTTCCTCGCCGGCTCCTTCCTGATCGAAAACATCTTCAACATCCGCGGGATGGGCATGCTCGGGTACACGGCGCTGATGGACCATGACTACCCGGTCGTCCTGGGCGTGGTCGCCATCAGCTCTTTCGCCTCGCTCATCGGGAACGTCCTGGGCGACTTCTTCGTCGCCCTTGTGGACCCCCGGGTCAGGTTCGGAGCCCGCGCGTGAGAATGCGCCTGGATCCCCTCACGCGGGAGAGATTCCGGCGGTTCCGGTCGATCCGGCGGGCATGGGTCTCGCTGTGGATCCTGATCGTGCTCGTCGGTCTGTCGCTCGTCGCGGAGCTCCTGGTCAATTCCCGGGCGGTCATCGTCTGGTACCAGGGCAGGCTGTACCTCCCGACGTACGACCGGGTCAGGTTCGGAGACGAGCTGGGCCTGGGATACCACTACGAGGCCAACTACCGCGAGCTCGCGCGGAAAGTGGCACAGGAGGGCACCGGCTGGGTCCTCCTTCCCATCGTCCCGTACAATCCGTACGAGCAGGAGTTCCGCGACGGCGCCTACCCGCCGTACCCCCCCTCGCGTTCCCTGCGCCATTTCCTGGGCACGGACCGGATCGGCCGGGATGTCCTGGCACGGTTGTTCTACGGTTTCCGGATTGCAATCCTCTTCTCCCTCGGTTTCGTCCTGGTGACCTTCATGGCCGGGACGCTCCTCGGCATTCTCATGGGCTACGTGGGAGGCAGGTTCGACCTGCTGGTGCAGAGGCTCATCGAAATCTGGGAGCAGATCCCGTTCCTGTACGTGGTCATGCTCGTGGTTTCCATTTTCCAACCGGAGTTTTTCCTGTTCCTCGCCATTTTCATCATCTTCGGGTGGACCTCGCGCACCTGGGCGGTGCGCGCGATGACATACCGCGAGCGGGAGAGGGACTACGTCCTGGCCGCGCGGACCATGGGAGCGAGCACCTGGCGCATCATCAGCGTGCACATCCTGCCCAACGTCCTCGTGGTCGTTCTCACCAGCCTGCCATTCGCGGTCGAAGGGGCGATCAGCGCGCTCACGGCGCTGGACTATCTCGGGTTCGGGCTGCGCCCCCCGACGCCGAGCTGGGGAGAGCTCATCGGCGAGGGGATCTCGGCGTACCAGGCTGCTCCGTGGATCATCGCGTCCGTGGGAGGAGCGATGACATCCGTGCTGGTGCTCATTGCGTTCGTGGGGGAAGGGCTGCGCGACGCATTCGACCCGAAAAGGTACACGGTCTATCAGTAGATTATCCGGGGAAGGAGAAACGATGAGAGCAGCGGCCTGCGTACGGCGCGCCGTGCTGGCGGCGGTCTTCGGGTGCCTGGTGAGCGGTGCGGGAGCCGGGGCCCAGGGTTTCACGTCGAAGGCGGTGGATGCGGACGAGAAGGCGATGGCCGCCGAGAAACGGCCGACGTTCTCATGCCCGACGGTGGAAGACAAGGCCCTCTCCGTGAGCGGGCTGCCGGAGAAGCTGGCCTGGTACACGAGCAGGCCGGGCGTTTTCGGTTCCCCGCGCGCAAGGCAGGGCGGGACGTTCCGCGGATACATCGCCGAGTTTCCCGACACCTTCCGCACCGTCGGACCCAACGCGAACGGCGCGTACCGGCCGTACTTCACCACCAGCCCGAACCTCGTCGACAACAACGGTGAAACGAAGGAATGGATGCCTGCCCTGGCGACGGACTGGGCATTCGGCGCGGACGGGAAGAGCGTCTACTTCAAGCTGAACGAAAAGGCCCGGTGGACCGACGGCACACCGGTGACTTCCGCGGACTACACGTTCATGTTCTCGATGATGCGCAGCCCCAACATCCAGGATCCCTGGTACAACGAGTACTACACGAAGCAGGTGGTGGACGTGAAGGCGTTCGGCGACTGGGTCATCCGGATCCAGGCCGGCGTTCCGATGGCGCGGGACGACCTGCTGTACAACGTGGACCTCGCACCCCGCCCCGCCCGCTTCTACGGCGGGGAGATCAGGAAGGACTGGGTGGACGCGTATCAATGGACCTTCGAGCCGACCGCGGGACCCTATTACCTGGATTCCTTCAAGAAGGGCGAGTCTCTGACTTTCCGTAAGGTGAAGGACTGGTGGGGGTACCAGTACGACTACAACCGGTATCGGTTCAACGTGGACACGCTGGAGTTCCGCGTCATCACCGGCGGCAACGATATCGTGAGAAACTATTTCTATAATGGAGAGATCGATTCCTACCCTCTCATCGTCCCCCAGGAGTGGGCTGACGCCGAGACCCATGAGCCCGTGAAAAAGGGGTACATCGACCGGCAGTACGACTTCTATGTCCCCCTCACGGGAGTTTCCGGCATCATCCTGAATGTCAGGGATCCGTTTTTCACCGACGTGCGCGTCCGGCGCGGCCTGTACTACGCCATCAACATCCAGAAGATGATCGACACGACGCTGCGGGGCGAATACAGCAGGTACCACAACATCGGCCTTGCGCACGTCTTCGCGGGGCGAACGTTCGACGACGACACGATCAGGAAGCCGTCCTTCGACCCGGGCAAGGCGGGGGAGCTTTTCGACGCGGCCGGCTATTCCGCCTTCGGCCCTGACGGGATCCGGAGAAACTCCCGGGGCGACCGCCTGTCCTTCGAGCTTCTCTACCAGTCACCCAACCACACCGAGCGCCTTTCGGTGCTCAAGGAGGAAGCGAAAAAAGCCGGCGTGGAGATCCAGCTCAAGCTGATGCAGCAGGGATCATTCACCGCCGTGCGGGAAAAGAAGTTCCAGGCCTGGTGGGGCGGGATGTCCACGAGCCTCTACGACGACTACTGGGAGTACTTCCATTCGGTGAACGCGGACAAGACGCAGACGAACAACTTCTGGGGCTACGCCGACAAGAACATGGACAAGCTGCTGGACGCTTTCCGCAGCGCCAGTGACCTCGCAAAAAAGGCCGCGCTGGACCGGCAGATCCAGAGAAAGGTGGACGAGGCCGCCCTGGTGATCCCGAACTACTACGTTCCGTACTGGCGCGGCGCCGCGTGGAAGTGGATCCGGTTCCCGGCGTGGCTGTCCCAGAAATACTTCGATGACTTCTACGACCCGCTCTCGGGCACCACGGGGTACACGGGGTACTTCTGGATCGACGGCGACATCAGGAAGGAAGTGATCGATGCGCAGCGGTCCGGCAGGGCGTATGCGCCGCGTGTCATCCGGGACGAGACATACAGGAGGTAGGAAGACGTTGACCGGCTCCGCGCCCGCCTTGAATGGTTCCCTCCTGGAAGTGAGCGGGCTTTCCGTCGGCTTTGCCGATGAGACGCGAAAAACCGTCGAGGTGACCTCCGGGGTCTCCTTCGCCGTTGCCGCGGGGCAGACGCTCTCGCTGGTCGGCGAATCCGGATGCGGAAAGAGCGTCACCGCGGCGGCAGTCATGCAGCTCCTCCCCCACCCCGCGGGCCGCATCCTGTCCGGCTCCGTCCGCCTGGCGGGCCGGGAGATCCTGGGCCTGCCGCCGAAGGAGCTGTACCGTATCCGGGGCGGCGAGATGGCCATGATCTTCCAGGAGCCCATGACCTCGCTGAACCCCGTGCACACGGCGCTGGATCAGGTCGTCGAGGTGCTGGGGCTCCACCGCCCGGAAATCCCGCGCGGCGAGAGACGGGCCGCGGCCGTGCGGCTGCTGGAAGAGGTGGAAATTCCTTCTGCCGCGCGCCGCGCCGCCAGCTACCCCTTCCAGCTCTCCGGCGGGATGCGCCAGCGGGTGATGATCGCCATGGCCCTTGCGGGGCGCCCGCGCCTGCTGATCGCGGACGAGCCGACGACGGCCCTGGACGTGACGGTCCAGGCACAGATCCTCGCGCTCCTGCGGCGCGTGAAGGACGAGCACGGCATGGGCATGCTGTCCATTACCCATGACATGTCCGTCGTGTCGCAGACGGCCGACCGGGTTGTCGTCATGTACGCCGGACATGTCATGGAAGCCGGCAATGCGGGCGAGTTCCTCGCGCGGCCGCTGCATCCCTACACGCGCGGGCTCATGGAATGTTCCCCCCGTCTCGATTCGCTGCCGCGCACGCGGCTGCGCTCGATCCCCGGCACGGTCCCCGC
>JBKQPS010000097.1:0-3076 GCA_052144915.1 Spirochaetia bacterium
GAAATCTCCAGCGCCCTGATCCAGCTCATGCAGGCATCGACGATGTCGAAGCAGGAAGCGTGCATTCCCAGCTTCTGCGCGTAGAAATAGGCGTTCGCCGGTTCCAGGAATCCCTTGCCGACGCCGCAGTAAATGAGGAGGTCGATGTCTTCCGGCTTCATGCTCGCCTTTTCCAGGGCGTCGTTGATCGCGCCGGTTATGAAAGTGCTCGCCTTCTCGCCTTTCTCTTCGTCTCTTATGTGCCGGGTCTGGGACCCCGCGGCGCTGAAGAGCCCGCGCACGATTCGCTGGTAGGTCTTCACCAGGAGGACCGACGCCTCGGGGCTGTACTGGGCCAGCATCTTCAGCACGTCATCGTTTGTGATTACCCTCGTGGGGATCCGCACCCCGATGGAATCGATCTTCATCCATGCCTCGCTTGTTCGAGATCGCAACGAACGCGCGCGGGCCGTTGACGGGCCGCATGCCGCTGATCGTGCACGCCAATATACAATGAAAGCTCCTTCTGATACTATAGCGCATTCTTCGACTTTTTGAGAAAAGACCCGCGAATGAGAATAACAATCCTTGCAATCGGCTCCCAGGGCGACGTCCGCCCGTACTCCGCGCTGGGAGCCGGCCTGGCCCGGTCCGGATATTCCGTTCGCTTCGCGACCCACGAGACATTCCAGGGCATCGTTGCCTCCTTCGGGCTCGAGTTTGCGCGGATCAAGGTCAATCCGGTGGGAATTGTGCAGGGAGAAACCGGCCAGGCGTGGCTCGCATCGATGGACAGGCCTCTGCGCTTCATGGCGAGTATTTCCGCCCTTGCGCGCGAGGTTCTCGACTCCGTGAGCGATGACGCCTGGGCAGCCTGCCAGGGCAGCGGCGCCGTCATCTACAGCCTGCCGCTCTCTGTCACGGGCCTCACGATGGCCGAGGCGCTCGGCGTCCCGGGCATCCCCGGTGCGCTTTATCCCCTTCATGCCACCGGGGCTTTTCCCTCCATCATGACGCCGCGGATTCCCCTGCAGGGCCGGTGGACGAACCGGCTGAGCGCCCTCGCCGTCCAGCAGGTCTTCTGGCACATATTCCGCTCTCACCAGAACCGGTGGAGAAAGAGCAGGCTGGGCCTGCCGCCGTTGCCCCTTCGTCTTCCCTTCGCCTCGATGCGGAAACACGGGGTGCCAATGCTGTACGGGTACAGCCCTTCGGTCATTCCCGTTCCCGGCGACTGGCACGACACGTGCTCAGTCTGCGGCTACTGGTTTCCCCCGGCTTCCCCGGATTGGACGCCGCCCCCGGCAGTCGCGGGTTTTCTCCGGTCCGGGCCTGCCCCGTTGTACGTGGGTTTCGGCAGCATGGCCAGCGCGGATCCCCGGCGGGTGACCGGGATCGTCCTGGAGGCGCTGCGGATCACCGGCCACCGGGCCATCCTGGCCTCGGGGTGGGGCGGGCTGACGGCCGGGGCCCTGCCGGACACCGTCCTTCCCGTGGAATCGATTCCGCATGAATGGCTCTTTCCCCGGGTTGCGGCGGCCGTCCACCATGGAGGCGCCGGAACGACCGCGGCAGCGCTCCGCGCGGGAATCCCCTCTGTCGTGGTTTCGTTTTTTGCAGACCAGTTCTTCTGGGGCAACCGCCTGCACCAGCTCGGGGCGGGGTCCCCCCCGCTGTCTCAGAAGCACGTGACTGCCCGGGCGCTCGCCGCGGCGATTCAATCCGTAACCAGCTCTGCCGCGGTGAAATCCCGGTGCGGAGCGCTCGCGCAGCGCCTCGCCGCGGAAAACGGCGTGGACGCCGCCGTGCAGGTCGTCCGCCGCTACTTGAGCGAAAGTACGCGGCGTGTGATCCAGTAGCGCAGACGGTCAGGCACGACAGGCGAGAAGGTGCTCAGGAACCAGGAATCGAATCCCACCCGGTATCGTGAACGGGGCGATCGCGCGGTCAAGGCCTTCACGACGGTCCGGGCAACCCTTTCCGAAGGGATGCCCCCCCGGGAGAAACGCTTCGCGAGGCGCTCGAGGTCGCTTCTGGAATCGGCGTAGAGCGTCCGCCGGTCGGCATCGAGTGAATCCAGGGCGTCCCGCACGCGGCTTACTGATTTCTCCCAGATCGGCGTCGCGATGTTGCCCGGCTCCAGCAGCGTGACGCGGATGCCCCACGGCCGAAGCTCGAGTGAGAGCGAGTCCGTGATCGCTTCGAGGGCGAACTTGGCAGCGGCGTAGGGAGCGACCAGCGGCGGGGAGATTCTTCCCAGAACGGAGCCCATGATCACGATTCTGCCGGCGCGGGCCCGAAGCAGCGGGAGAAATGCCTGCGTCACGGCGACCTGCCCGATCACGTTTACCTCGAACTGCTGACGGAGAGAGTCGATCGGGAGCACTTCCAGGGGACCCGCGACGGTCATGCCCGCGTTGTTGACGAGCGCGAACGACCCATCCTCGGGAAGCGCCGCGCGTACGCTCCGCAGCGCGGCCTCGATGGAGGAGGGGACCGTGACGTCGATCATAACCGGCGTCACGGCCCCGCCGGCCGCGGAGACGAGGGCAGCGGCGTCCTCCGATTTCCGCACACCGGCGAAAACCTGGAAGCCGCGCGACGCGAGGAGAACGGCGCATTCCCTGCCGATTCCCGACGATGCACCGGTGACAAGCACGGAACGGTTCTGCACTCGAAGCCTCTTTCAGGAGCGCGCCAGTCCCCGGCTGGCTTTTTCGTGACACCGCGGGCGATCGTGGGAGCTGATAGCGGCGAGGGGACTCGAACCCTTGACACTGCGGATATGAGCCGCATGCTCTACCATCTGAGCTACGCCGCTGATTCTTTGCGGGCCGAATATAGCCCCGGCCCTCCGTTGTGTCAATCCAGCGGCTTTTTCGCTCTTTTTCGCGCCGACCGGGCGCGTCCATCCGGGGTACGGATATCCGCGCCGCGCAAGCTTGACCCCGTGCCCGGCCCGGAGGTAGAATGCGGGCGATGACGGCCGTCGATGGGAGCCATCGCTGGCGGAAAGAAAGTACGGAATGAATGGTGCACTCCTCCGGGCGTGCGGCACCGGCTGCCGCGTCCGCGGCGGTGTGCGCGGCATCCCCGG
>JBKQPS010000098.1:0-3633 GCA_052144915.1 Spirochaetia bacterium
GAGCAGTGGAACAGCGTGGAAGGCCTGGAGGTGATGCCGGTGCTCTCTCCGCACCCCGTGGAGACCACGGTCTTCTTCTTTCGCGCTCTCTGGGAGAAGGGATACCGCACGTATGCGCACCTGGCGGACATCAGCTCTTTCGAGGTGCTGCGGAAAATGGTCACTGACAAGCCCCAGAAGAACGGCATCTCCCAGGCTCTCTACGACGAGTTCACGCAGAAGCTCCTCACGCCGGTGAACGTGAAGAAGATCGACGTCGGCGGCGGGCTCATTCACGGCAGGGCGGAAGACTTCTCGGGTGACGCATCCGGAAAGATCTTCCTGAGCCACACCTCCTCCCCGCTCACCGACGCGCAGAAGGAGATCGGCTCCTGCGCGTCCTTCGGCCAGCAGGATGTCCTGGTACGGATGCAGGCCGACGCCCTGCTGAAGGACGGGCTGCGAGTACTGAAGGGCTACTTCCCGCGCGCCCTGGAGGACGACGTGGCGATGCTCGGCAACTGCCCCGTGGTCCAGTTTTCTCCCGACACCATCATGCAGCGCGCCGAGGCGCCCGTGAAGGACGTCTTCTTCCTGCTGAGCGGCCTGCTGGAGCTGATCGATTCAAAGACAGGGCTCCACAACAGGAAGTCGGCCGGAAGCATCATCGGCGAGCTGGACTGCTTCGGGGCAGACAGGGCGCGCCGCACGTCCCGTGCGCTCAGCAACGTCAGCGCCCTGTGCATCCCGTGCGAGATCTTCCTGGAGTTCCTGAAACGGGCCGGAATGACGGAGTCCCTGCGGCAGGTGTACGACAACAGGCAGACCCTCCAGGGCACATGGCTCTTCGGAGAGATGGTCTCCTTCCCCCTGCAGATCAGGATTGCGCGCGCTATGGAAAAGCGCTTCGTGAAAGAGGGAGACATCCTGGCGCCCCAGGGCAGGGCCGAGATCCTCATCCTCGCGGAGGGCCTGGTGTCGGTCTTCCTTGGCGTGCGCCCCATCGAGAATCTCAAGCCCGGCGATTTTTTCGGCGAGGAGACTCTCATGCGGGGCGCCCGCGAGCTTCCCCCGGGCCTGCGGAAACGCTTCGAGCGCCAGGGGTCGCGGGATGCCTCCGACCACCACCTCTTCGAGGCGCGCGCCCTGCTGCCGTCCACCCTGTACGCCATCCCGGCGGACGCAATCGAAGACGTTCCCGTCGTCCAGTGGAAGCTCATGGAGACCTACGAGCGGCGCCTGAAGGGCTTCCGGGCGGAGGTGCGGTTCGTCTGGGACGACTCCTACGTGATCGGAATTCCCGACATCGACGAGCAGCACCGGCTGCTCTTCGACATGATCGAAGGCCTCGCCTCGGTCGCCGAGCGGCGCGCTCCGAGCGACGGCATGACCGACCTGATGGGGAAGCTCGTCGCGCTCGCCCGGTCTCACCTGCAGTACGAGGAGACCCTGGCTTCCCGGCACCCGGACAGGAACTATGACCCGGCGGCACGGGACCACGCAGATTTCGTCAGGAAGATCGAAGGTCTCGCCCGCTACCTGGAGACCGCCCCCGTGGACGCCCTGCATACGACCGTGGAGTTCCTGAAGGACTGGGTCATCGACCACACGCTCATCGAGCATCGGCGCTTCCAGAAGTCCTTCCAGCCGTGAACGGCATCATCGGTGTTGCACGGGCGCTGGATTTCGCCGCGCGGAAACACGCGGGCCAGCGCCGCAAGGGCCTGAAGGCCGAGCCTTACGTCAACCATCTCACCGAGGTCGCGCTGCTGCTCGCGGAGGCGAGCGCCGGAGGCGATCCCGAGCTCGTCATGGCGGGCCTCCTGCACGACACCATCGAGGACACCGAGACGTCGCGCGCGGAGCTCGCCGAAGCCTTCGGAGAGGACGTGGCGTCCCTCGTCGCCGAGGTGACCGACGACACGAGCCTTCCCCGGGCGGAACGCAAGCAGCGGCAGGTGAAGACGGCGCCGGGGAAGACGGTCCGGGCCCGCATGATCAAGCTCGCGGACAAGATCGCCAATCTCCATTCGATCGTGGAAAGCCCGCCGATGGGCTGGAGCGAACGGAAGAAGCGCGAATACGTCGCCTGGGCCCGGGAGGTCGCCGCCGCGTGCGGACGCACGAATGAGTGGCTGGAAAAACGGTTCGAAGCGGCGGCCCGGGCGCTCGAATGAGCCGGTCGCGCGGCGCGCCGGCTGTCGCTGCGCGCAGTCGGTGTCAGCCGTAGCTGTACGAGGGTACTCGTTCATCTACAGAAGACCGCGAGTACGCGTTAGCCGTAGCTATGGAGGCCGGCCAGGAGGTAGTTCACCCCGAAAAAGGTGAACACCGTCGCCGCAAAGCCGGCCGTGGCCAGCGCCGCCGATACGCGCCCTCTCAGCCGTTTCACCAGGCGCGTGTGCAGATACGCGGTATAGATCAGCCAGGTGACGAGAGTCCATGTCTCCTTGGGATCCCAGCTCCACCAGGCACCCCACGCCGTCTCGGCCCAGATCGCCCCGAAGACCAGGGCCCCGGCGGTGAACACGGGGTACCCGATCCCGACCGCGGCGGCCGCGAGCCGGTCCATCTCGGCGCGCCTTTCTTCCGATCGCGAGATGAAGTACACCAGTGCGGCGATGAAGCTCACGACGAAAAACGATTCCCCGATGAAGCTGAAAGTGACGTGAAGGACCAGCCAGAAGGACCGCAGCGCGGGAATGGGAGGCTGGATCTCGCGCGGAACAAGGGGTGAAGAAGAGATGGCCAGGAGGGCGAGCGCGACGATCGTCGTGCCGAAAAGAACGAAAGGAGAAAACCCCTGCGTGCGCCGCGCCATGCGCAGGGAAAACAGCACCACGCAGAGGGCCGCGGAATAGAGCAGCAGTGACTCGTAGGTGTTCGTGACCGCCGCAAACTTTATCCGGATGCTCCGGTGCACCAGGGACGCCAGCAGGAGAACGGCCGCGGCGGCCAGGAGCCAGTGGGAAACCGGGTCGCGCCTGTTTTCCCGGCGGAGGAGGAATCCTGCCTGGAAGACCGCGGCGATGACGATCAGGACGAGGGCGAACGTGGCCATCATGTCGAGGCGCTCACGGGCGTGACTATACCCCATGAGGGCCGCGGCGGGATACGGCAGTCGATTTGGCGACGGCGACGGGCGCCGCAGTCAAGTGAGGGCGGCCGGCTGGCCGCCCCGCGAGTGGTTCAGCGGACCACGAGTACTTTCCTGATCTCGTCCATTCCTGGGCCGACGACGCGGATGAAGTACAATCCCCGCGTGACCTTGGTGCCGCCCCTGTTCGTGCCGTCCCAGGTGATGCCGTAGTCGCCCGCGGCCTGGTTCGTTCGAACGAGAATCCTGATGATGTTCCCGGCGAGGTCGAAAACCGTGACGGTCACGTTGCCCGAGCTGGCCTGGGTGAACTGCAAGGTGGTCACCTGGCCCTTGTCAGGATTGATCACGTTATTGAGGATCTGCACGCCGCCGCGCTGGGGACGGATGTTGCGAAGGACAAACGTCCACGGCGTGATCTGCCGGTACCAATTGACGGCGGCGGGATTGGGCACCCGGGCGTTAAGGAGGTTCTGTGATAGATAATACATCTGGAAGAGGAAATCCACGACCGCGCCGTCGTGGTCCTTCGACTCGGTCCCCGGTATCTGGAAATC
>JBKQPS010000099.1:0-4924 GCA_052144915.1 Spirochaetia bacterium
TCCCGGCAAAGCCGGCTGCCGCCACCAGCCCGGGGCCGAGAGCCTCTCCCAGCCCGATGCCGACGAACAGCGCCAGGAAGACGACACCGGTGATCGTGGCCCGCTGTTTTTGCGGAAACCACAGAGCGGCAAACTTCGTGAAAGCGTTGAGGAGGAACGGCTGGCCGACGGCGATTCCAATCGCGCCGATGAGCGCCGCGGTATAGCTGGTAGGAAAGATCGCTCGCACCAGGGCGAATACCGCCATGAGGGTGGCTCCGAATCCCACGGCCTTTTTGAAGCCGAAAGTGTCGATTGCCCACGAGGCCGGGAAGGCAATGGGGATGTACACGAGCAGGAAGAGAGTCGCAAGAAGGTCGACATAGTCTCTTCCCATGCCGTAGGCAGTCGCGGCGATCGTCGCAACCGGGGCGTAGCATATCCACAGGACCTGGACCATCACGTTGATGAGCATGAAAGCGGCGAGCACCACCCATCGGTAAGGGTAGATTGTCACTTCCGATTCTGCCATGAACCTCTTCCTCCAGTCGCCAGTGAAGTCGATGCCGGCAACCGAAATATGCCCGCTCGCGCGCTGCCCGTCAAGAAGGAATGGCGCTCCGAGGACCGATGCGATAGAAGGCGATCGTGCCTTCCCGCTTGTCCGCGGTCATGGTGGGAAATTCCCAGTAGTCCGACACCACGCGCGCGCCCGGCGGCAGCTCCTTGCGCACCTTGGCCTCCAGCCGCCGCATGACGAAGCTGCCCTGGAAAAGCGTGACCGCGGCGAACCGTGACAAGTCCGCCCGCCAGAAGCTCTGCCAGTGGATGAACGCGCGGCCCCGCATCCCCGCGCGCCGGATGTTGCGAATCGACAGGAGAACCAGGAGGGGGTTGACCTCGAACCCGTGCGCTTCCGCGCCCTGGCGGGCAAGGGCGATGACGATCCGCCCGTCCCCGGACCCCAGATCCGCCGCCAATTCACCGGGAGCGGCTTCGGACAGCCGCGCGATCAGGACAGTTTTTTCCGGGGTGCTGGGAACGAAGACCGCTCCCCGCCCCAGGGGGAAGAAGACGTAGAAGACGAGGAAGAATGCCGCGAGGATGCCCGCGACGGTGAAGATCAGCTCTGGCATGAAAAAGGGGGCCGCTTTCGGCGGCCCCCCTGCTCCCCTGATCGCTCTATCGGGTGAGCCCGATCGTCACGTCGGTGCCCTGCCGGGTGATCTTGAATGACACGTCTTTCCTGGTTTTGTCATTGAGGGCCTTGTAGAAATCCATGACCGTGTGCACGTCCCGCCCGTTGATCTGGGTGATGACGTCGTAGGGCCGGAATCCCGCAACAGCCGCGGGGGACTGGTCATCCGGCGTGCTGCCAGCGGCGACGTAGCCGATCATGACCCCATCTACTCCCTTGGGGATGCTCGTGTCTCCGGACTGCTGGCGCACGGCGTCATTCACGTGGACCACGGTGAGCCCGGGCCACAGGTTCTTGTATGACAGGGCGTCGCTGCCCTCGTCGGGCCGCACCGCCAGGCGGATGGTGAGCTTCACGCGGTCGCCATTGCGGATGAGCTCGAAGTCGTACGGCTTGTCCGCGAGGAGATCGCCGACGACCTGCGTGAGCTTGTTGGCGTTCGCCACATCCTGCCCGTTCACCCGGGTGATGTAGTCCCCCGGCAGGAGGCCCGCCTTCTCGCTGGGCTGGCCGCGGTAGACGTTCAGGAGCATCGCCCCCTTTACCGCGTCCACCCTCAGGTCCTTCCCGACGCCGGGGTAGGTATCACCGTTGGGGTCGGCGATCTGCACGCCCAGCCAGCCGTACTCGACCTTGCCCTTGTTGATGAAGTCGCCGATCGCCTTCTTCGCGTTGTTGATCGGCACGGCGAAGCCCAGCCCGATGCTCCCTCCCGTTGGAGCGGCGATCCAGGTATTGATTCCCACGACCTCGCCCTTGATGTTCACCAGCGCGCCCCCGGAGTTGCCCTGGTTGATGGCCGCGTCGGTCTGGATGTAGTCCGTGTTCGTCGCCACGTCGGTGGAGGGGCTGCTGCGCCCGACGGCGCTCACGATGCCCATGGTGACGGTGTTCTCGAAGCCGAAGGGGTTGCCCACGGCGAGCACGAGATCGCCGACCTCCAGCTCGTTGGAGTCCCCCAGGTCGGCGACGGGCAGATCGCTGCTGCTGGTGAATGAGACCACCGCGAGGTCCCGCCGGGTGTCCTTGCCCACGAGCTTCACCTTGCTGAACACGGTCTGGTCCTGGAGCTTCACCGTGATCGTCGACGCGGTGCCCACGACGTGGTTGTTCGTGAGAACGTAGTAGGTGTCACCGGTCCGTTTCACGATGATTCCCGAGCCGAGCCCCTGCTGGATGCGCGGCTGCCCGCCCTTGTTCCCCGGCTGCTGGTTGAAGAACCAGTCGAAGGGATTCACCGTCTGCTGGTTTCCCGCCTGCTCGGTCACGTCCACTTCCACGACGACGGGGAGGACCTTCTTCGCCACCTCCCGGAACGAGTACTGGATCGTTTCGAGGTTTTTCGTCGCTTCTGCCAGAGCCTGCGGGTTCGAGGTCTGTCCCGTGCTCGCGGCGCCTTGCGAGGAACCCTGGCCGCTGGTCTTTTCGGGCTGGCCGACGGCGAAGGTCAACGCGGGGACTGCCGCAAGCAGTATGACTCCGGCGATCGCGGTGATCGCGCCATGTCGAGGTCTCATTTTCCCTGTCCTCCTGTAGGATAAGATATCCATTATAGGTCGCGGATTGGAAGCACGTGTGTTAATTTTCGTTAATCTGGTATCATGCCCGACGCATCGTGTCCAGAGCGCGGAGGCAGCCGGATGAGCAACGACCAGATCAAGAGAGCCCTCCTGTCCCTGAGGAAAAGCGCCCACGATTTCACGGTGATCCTTTCCGGGAAGAAGAGCAGCAAGGTCCACGGCCTGTACAAGCCGGACACCCGGGAGATCATCATTCACAACAGGAACTTCCAGAACGACAACGAGCTCATGTACACCGCCATCCACGAGTACGCGCACCACCTCCACTTCACCTCCTCCGCGGCGCCCCTCTCGGTGCGCACGCACACCACGGCCTTCTGGAACCTCCTGCACACGCTGCTGTTCGAAGCGGAGGCGAAGGGCATCTACACGAATCCCTTCGAGAGCATCGAGGAGTTCCGCTCCCTCACGAAGCAGATCAGGAGCAAGTTCCTCGAGGGGAGCGGAACGCTCATGAAGGAGCTCGGCGGGCTGCTCGTCCAGGCCCATGCCCTGTGCGAGAAGCACGGGACCAGCTACGCGGACTACCTCGACCGGGTGCTCGCCCTTCCGCGGACGAGCGCGAACGTCATCGTGAAGGCGCACACGCTGGACCTCGATCCCCGGGTGGGCTTCGAGAACATGCGCAGTCTCGTCGCCATCCGCGACGACGGGTCACGCGGACGCGCCCAGGGGGAGCTCCGCGCCGGGCACAGCCCGGACATGGTGAAGGCGAAATACGGAGGAGCCGCCTCCCCGAAGAGCCCGCGGGAAACGCTCCAGGCCGAACGGGAGCGGATTGAAAAGAGCATCGAGCGCATGAAGAAACGCCTGAAAGAGATAGAAAAGCGCCTCACGGAGCTGGAGAAGGAGTAGGGAACTCATGGATGTATTCGAGGCGATTGCCGCGCGGAAGAGCGTCCGCTCCTTCCTCGACCGGCCGGTGGAAGACGAGGTGCTGGAGAAGATCCTCGAAGCCGCGCGTCGCGCCCCCTCGGCCCGCAACGGCCAGGAATGGCGATTCGTGGTGGTCCGGGACAGGGCCATGCGGGAACGCATCGCGAGGGAAGCCGCGCGCCAGCCCTTCGTCGGAACGGCGGCGGTCCTCCTCGCCTGTTGCGCGCAGACCGACGGCAGGATCATGCGCTGCGGGCAGGCGGCGTATCCGATCGACGTGGCGATCGCCATGGATCATCTCACCCTCGCCGCTGCGGCGCTCGGCCTGGGCACATGCTGGATCGGCTCCTTCGACGAGATGCTCGTTCAGCAGATGCTGGGCATTCCCCGCGAGGTGCGGGTGGTGCAGCTCATGTCCCTGGGATATCCCGTCGACCCGGCACCAGTCGCCAAGGCGAGACTCCGGATGGAAGACATCGTCCACCGGGAGCACTGGTAGAGGCTGAGACCGGTGGCGAAGCTGGAGATCAGCAGGGTCCACGACGCCTATGCGAGGCCCGGTGAATGTCCTCTCTGCACGCTGGAAGAAGACGCCGAAAGGACATACCTGAAATCCTTTCAACACTCGAGGGTCATGGAACCGAACGTGAGGGTCCAGACCAACAGGCAGGGGTTCTGTCCCGCGCACTGTCGGAAGCTCTATGACGGAGAGAACAAGCTCGGGCTCGGTCTCGTGGTGCACACGCGCCTGCAGCAGATCCTGCCCGAGATCAGCGCGCTCCTGGACGACCTCGATCGGGCGGCGGGGGGCCGTCGAAGGAAAGATCGCGTGGACGCGGCGTCCGCGCGTCTTGCGGCCCTGCGGGATTCGTGCTTCATCTGCGCGCTTCTTCGGGAGGACACGGAGAGGTACATTGCCACGATTCTCTATCTGTGGAGCCGCGACCCGGAGTTCTCCGCGGTCTTTCGCTCGTCGCGTGGATTCTGCGTCCCCCACTTCGCCTCGGTCCTCGACCGCGCGTCGAAATCGATGCGGGCGGATGGCTTCCGTCGGTGGCTCGCCGAGACGATACCGCTCATGAAGGGAAGCCTCGAAAGATTGGAGAGGGATCTGCACGCATTCACGCAGCTTCACCAGGCGGACAACGCGAGCCTCGGGACGGACGCAGTTCGATCGGCCCTCGCGCGAACCCTGCAGAAAATCGCCGGCGGGATTTTCTGAAGACCGCTGAGGACCGGAGGCTCAGCCGGCGGGACCGGAGTCCGGCTGTCGGAGCTGTTCGAGGATCGC
>JBKQPS010000100.1:0-11982 GCA_052144915.1 Spirochaetia bacterium
CTCCACGCGAGCGCGCGCGTCCGTGTTCACCTGGAAGGCGCCGGCGTCGTCGACGCGCACGAAGTATTGCTCCAGCATCTCGTGGGGAACCAGGCGCAGGGCCCGGTCCCGGTAGACGCCCTCGCGCGCGCGGCCGATCACCGTCGTGCTGATGTCCGTGCCGATGATCTCGGGCGCCTGCGCCCCCGCGGCACGGGCAGCCTGGTCCGCCACGATGCGCAGAGTGTAGACTTCCTCACCCGTGGAGCAGCCCGCACTCCAGATGCGAACCCTCTGGTGCGCACGAAACATCCCGGGCAGGATCGTGGCCGCCAGCGCGGTGAAATGGTTTCCTTCCCGGAAAAAATAGGTCTCATTGGTGCTCACCGCGTCGATGAAGTGCGCCATCTCGGCGGGGGGGCACGTCCCGGCGGTGAGCAGGGAATAGTATTCCTCGTAGCTGTCGAGCTTCAGCTGCACCAGGCGCTTGCGCAGCCTGTTGGCCACGAGGATCTGCTTTCCCTCGCGCATGTGGATGCCCGTCTTCTCGTGGATCAGCGCGCGGAACTTGTCGAAGGTGTCCTGCGCGAGCGCGGCACCCGCGATGGCCGCAACCGGCCCTGCCGGCGCGTTCATCGCTTCCCTCCCTGTGCGTGTACCGCCTGCAGGGTTTTCACCCGCACCTGGCCGGTGGCGTTGTCGAATGTGACCGATCGGCCCGACGTGCCGCCGATGTCCTCGAACACGATCGGGATGTTCCTCTCCGCAAGCGCCTTGCGCGCCGCCTCCACGTTCTGGTCGCCGATCGAAGCGATGCTCGCCTGCCCCATCGGAAACATCTGGGCCCCTCCGATCAGGAACCCCTGCAGGCACCCCATGCGGCACCCTCGCGAGGCCAGGCGCGCCAGGAGCGCGGGGACGGCGGAGTCCGCGTATTTGCCGGTGGCGCTGTCGTCGCGTAGGCGTACGGGCAGCATGATGTGCGCAAGACCGCTCACCTGGCGCTGGGGGTCGCGGACGATCACCCCGACGCAGGAGCCCAGAATGGTTTTCAGGCTCCGTCCGTCGCTCACGACATCCATCTCGGCCATCCTCACGGTCACGGTGTCCCCGTCCATGTCAGCGCACCGCCACAGGCGGATTCGGCACCGCCACAGGCGGATTCGACACCGCCACAGGCGGATTCGGCACCGCGACAGGCATCATCGCCGCCGCGAACTCGCGCGCCGCCAGTGCGTCCATCAGCTTTTGAAGCGAATCCGGCTCCAGGAACATGACCTGGTGACACACCATGTTCTCTCCCCTGCCGCCGAAGATGACCGCCTCGGTGAGAAGGATCTTTTCGCCGGGCTGGTTGAACCGGGCGAGAACCGAATCGATGACCGGCAGGCACATGTCGATGCTGATCTCGGGCACCTCGGGGCTGAGAGTAAGGCCCGCCGCGTCCGCCATGGCATTGATGAAACAGGAGGCCAGGATGTTCCCCAGCTCGGAAATCCCCGACAGGTCCACCGCGGAAAGCTCCGCCGCGGTCCCCGCGGCCCTGCCGTGCAGCAGGTCGTCCAGGAGGAGGAGATTCTGCTCGGGGATGACCAGGAGAATGCCTGCTGCGAGGTCGCCTCGCACGCCCACGTACATTCCCCCGACGGTGCTCTCTTCCCCTTCCATGACCCCGGCAATGTCGGTGATCGCCACCAGCCGCGACTCGGGGAAGCTCACGCGGATCTCGTTTCCCGTGAGCTGCGTGAGGGACACGGAGGCCTGGATCGCCCCCTGGTTGTTCACGTCCTCCAGGAGCCTGCCTTTCGCGCCGGCCACGTCACGGGCAAGCTGCTCGATGTGCAGGTTCGCCGACGGTTCGGGGGCAGAATCCGCCTCCGGCGATGAGGTCTCTGCCCGTGGGGCAGGGCTTTCCACGACGGCTGTCATTTCCCGCACGGAGGAGACGCTGCCGGGTCCCTCGTGCGTCGCGCCGTTGTGGTGCTGGCTGATCATGGTCTCCACGTCCACGATCAGCGCGATCTTTCCGTTGCCCAGGATCGAGGCACCGATGAGCCCCTCGACCTCCCGGTAGTGGCGGCTGAGGCTCTTGATGACCACTTCCCGCGATCCGCGGATTCCCTCCACCTCGAGACCGATTTTCCGTCCCTCGAAATCCACCACGATCACCGGGCTGCCGGCCCGTCCCGGGTCTGTCGCGTCGCGCCCGCTGCTCAACGAACTGGCCAGGTTCACCAGCGCCAGCACCTCGTTGCGCAGCAGGATGACCCGCCGGGTGCCCACCGTCCGCATGCTCGCGTCGGTCGTCTTCACGATCTCGCGGACCGCGGACATTGGGATGGCGTAAGTCGACCCCGCGGCCTCCACGAGCACCGCGGTAATGATGGCCATGGTCAGCGGCAGGGAGATCGTGACGGTGGTGCCGACCCCCGGGGTGGATCGCACGCGGACGTTTCCGTTCATCTCGTCCACGGCGCGCTTCACCGCGTCCATGCCCACCCCGCGGCCCGAGATGTCGGAGACCTTCCGGGCCGTGCTGAACCCGGGTAGGAAGATGAAGCCGAGCACCTGCGCGGCGCTGGCGCGCGGCGCCTCTTCTGCGCTGATCAGCCCTTTCTCCAGGGCCTTGCGCAGAATTGCCTCCCGGTCGAGACCGCGGCCGTCGTCCGAGATCTCGATGCAGATGTGATCGCCCTCCTGGTAGGCCCCCAGCCGGATCGTGCCGGCCGCGGGCTTGCCGCGGGACTGCCGGTCCGCGCCCGGCTCCAGGCCGTGATCCACCGCGTTGCGCACCAGGTGCACCAGCGGCTCGCCGATGCGGTCGATCACCTTCTTGTCGATCTCCGTCTCTTCGCCGAAGACGTCGAGGACGACCGACTTGCCGCTGGCTTTCGCCAGGTCGCGCACGACGCGCCGAAAACGGTTGAACACGCTTGCCACCGGCAGCATGCGGGCCTTCATGATGCCGTCCTGCAGGTCACGGGTGATGGCGGACAGCGCCTGGGTCTTCTCCTCCAGGTCGTAGATGAGCTTCGTCTTGCCGAACTGCTCCTTCAGCTGCCCGGTGGTGGCCACGAACCCCGAATTGTGAATCACCAGCTCGCCGACGAGATTCAGCAGCGTGTCCAGCTTCTGCACGGACACCCGCACCACCTCTTCGGGCCGGGATCCCTTTCCCAGCTCTGCCGGCGGCTCATTCGCCGCGGCAGGGGCAACCGCGCGCGGAGCTTCGGCGGCGTCCGTCACCGCCGCCGGGGCAACTGTCACCTGGTCGACGGATATGGAGGAGGCAAGATCGGCCGCGCTGGCCTCCGCGCGGATCGTCACCGTATAGAGGAAAGGCTCCGAGGTTTCGCGCAGCGTCTCGGGTGAAGGCTCCATGCCGAGGACCGTGCCCAAGCGGTCCAGCCGCGCCTTGACCAGGCACGAACGCAGGTAGGCCTCGCGGTTCTGCCCTTCGATCCGCACGACCAGCGTTCGGCTCGGGGCAAGGCCAGGCTGCCCAGGCAGCCCGGGTGATGCCGAGGGCGCGCGAGCGGGAACAGGGAGCGCGGCCTGGGCGGCAGCCGCCTTCCCGTGGGGAGCGCCGGACAGCTCGGCCAGCCGCGCGAGCAGGCTGTCGACGGCGGAGCCGGTTCCGTTGCCGCCTTCAGGAAGCTGGCCGTCGGTGAAGGCGTCGATCATCGTGCGCGCCAGGTCCAGCCCCTTGAACAGCAGGTCTCCCAGCGTCGCATCGTATCGTCGGGCTCCATCCCGGACATTCGAAAGCGAGGATTCCAGCGCGTGGGCCAGCTTCTGCAGCTTGTCGAACCCGATGAACCCCGCCGATCCCTTCAGGGTATGGATGGCGCGGAACATGTTGTTCAGCGGTTCGCTGCCTTCCGGGGACTTTTCCAGCGCGAGCAGGCTCTCTTCCCATTCCCGCAGCTGGTCGCTCGCTTCCTCGTTGAATATCGCCAGGTACTCGGCCTTCACTTCCATGGGGTGTCTCCGTATTCGCCGCGGGTTTCGGGATCAGGTCTCGGAAAGGAGTGCGTCGTCAGTGGCGCCCACTTCCTGCAGGGTTTCCTTCTCTTCCACCGCGATGCTGATCTCGATCGGGCCGTACTGCGTGATCAGCCCCAGCACCAGCGCCGGCTTGGGCACCAGGTGCACGCTCAGGTTGGTCCCCGAGGCGATCGCCGGGGTGGTGATGTTCAGGATCTGGTCGCGCCTCTGGTTCAGAAGCGAGGTGGCGTTGCCCGTGATCATGTTGGCCACCTCTCCCAGGCAGTCCAGGAACATGATCTTCTTCTCCTGGGGGCTCTTCCCCTCCAGCATCTTGTCCACCAGGCGCTCGGCAAGCGTGCCATCCAGGCTGTAGACGATCTGGCCGGTGAGGAATCCGTATATGCCGATGATGATGGACACCCCGAAGGAGGGCTCCACCTTTTCCTTGTAGCTCAGGTGCCCGCGGCGGACCTCGATGCCGGTGATCTGGGTGACCACCCGCATGGCGGCCTC
Source organism: Spirochaetia bacterium (assembly GCA_052144915.1). Taxonomy (GTDB): domain Bacteria; phylum Spirochaetota; class Spirochaetia; order SZUA-6; family Fen-1364; genus Fen-1364. Next base: position 4,483 of record JBKQPS010000100.1, read on the forward strand.
GACAAAGGGGTTGACGTGCTTGGCGTTGATCTTGACCATGACTGCTCTCCTGTGCCGCGGCCTAGTGCAGGGCCTTCTCGACGGCCGAGATGATGCGCTCCTTGGTGAAGGGCTTCACGACGAAGTCCCTCACCCCCAGGGCGATGGAGTCCAGGAGCATCTTCTCCTGCCCGAGGGCCGTGACCATGACGATGCGGGCGTTGGGGTCCGCGGCAAGTATCTCCCGCGCGGCTTCCAGGCCGTCTTTCACCTTCATGGTGATGTCCATCGTCACGAGATCGGGTTTCAGCTCCGTGTACATGGTGACTGCCTCCGCCCCGTTCGTCGCCTCACCCACGATCTCGAATCCGTTGGGCGCCAGCGTGTCTTTCACCATGGTGCGCATGAAGTTCGCATCATCGACAACCAGAACCTTTTTTCCCATACCGTCATCCTCCAATCGAATGCGGAAAGCTCATCCGCGAGTTTCTTTCGGTACTTATGTGCAACGATCATGCCAACTCGCGACATTCCCGGGCGTACGAAAACAACACAAATGGCGGGGAATTGAGGGGGGCGGTGTCAGGTTCGAGCCTTCAGGCGCCCAGAAGGGAACAGGGCTGGTTCATTGTGGAACAGGGTGTTCCAGGCGTTATGGAACGGACGGGCCGTTCGCTTTCCCGCTGTCGATCCCGTATTTCTTGATCTTGCGCCAGAGCGTGTTGCGGCCCATGCCGAGGGCTTCCGCCGCCCGGGTCTGGTTGCCGTCAGCCTCGCGAAGCGCGCGGATGATCGTCTCCCGCTCCGCACCCTGAAGGCCCGGAGGTGGAGCAGGCGCGGCAGCGGGACGGGGCGTGGTGCGTCCGAGGGTGACGATGGTGCGAAACTCCTCGGCGGAAATCACCGGCGAGCTGGAGAGGGTGACCGCCCGCTCGATCACGTTTTCCAGCTCCCGGACATTGCCCGGCCACGGATTGTCCTGCACGACCTCCAGCGCCCCCGGCGAGAGGCTCTGGGGGGGCCGGCCGAGCTTCCTTGCATATGTGGCAAGGAAATGCCGGCACAGTGGCACGATGTCCTCCGGCCGATCCCGAAGCGGGGGGATCGCCACGGGGATCACGTTCAGCCGGTAGAAGAGGTCCTCGCGAAACTTCCCTTCGAGGATGAGGTCCGGCAGGCTTCGGTTCGTGGAAGCGAGGATACGCACGTCGACCCGCCGCACGGCCGTGCTGCCCACCCGGCGGATCTCGCCTTCCTGCAGCACGCGCAGCAGTTTCCCCTGCAGCAGGAGCGGCATGTCGCCGATCTCGTCCAGCAGGAGCGTTCCCCCGTCGGCGTCCTCGAACAGGCCCTTTCTCTCGGTCGCCGCGCCGGTGAACGCGCCCTTGGCGTAACCGAACAGCTCGCTCTCCAGCAGCGCCTCGGGGAGCGCGGCGCAGTTGATGGCGATGAACGGACGTGCGGCACGGGCGCCCCGAAAATGGATGGCGCGCGCGACCAGCTCCTTGCCGGTCCCGCTCTCTCCCTGGATGAGGATCGCCGAATCGGTGGCGGCCACGATGTCCACGAGCTCCAGCACGCGGCGCATGCCGGGGCTCGCCGCGACGAGCCCCTCGTCGGCGTACTGTCTGCCGACTTCCCGGCGGAGGTTGCTCACCTCGCCGCGGAGTGTGCGCCGCTCGACGGCCCTGTCCACGGTGAGAAGGAGCTTCTGCGCGGCGATCGGCTTCGTGAGATAATCGAATGCTCCCGCGCGAACCGCTTCCACCGCGGAATCGATCGTTCCGTAGGCGGTGATGACGAGGACTTCGGGCTCGTAGGGGCGGGCGCGGGCCATCCGCAGCACTTCCAGCCCGTCGCCGTCCGGGAGCATCAGGTCGGTGAGAACCAGCTCGAACTCCCGTGACTTCAGCATGTCCGACGCGGAGCGCGCATTCTCCACCGCCTCGACCTCGTGTCCGTTGGCGGTGAGCAGGTCGCGGAGAAAGCCGCGTATTGCCTGGTCGTCGTCGACGACCAGGATCGTATGGCCCTGCGGCACGCTGCCTACCCCTCCCTCTCTCCGCCGAGAAACCGCGCAACCTCTCCGATGAACGGACGCAGGGAGATCGGCTTCACGATGAATCCATCGCAGCCGGCCCGCGCCGCCCGCTCCGCATCCTCCTTCATGGCCTGCGCGGTCAGCGCGATGACGGGTATCCGGGAGGTGGCGTCTTTCGATTTCAGGAGCCGGGTCGCCTCGAGTCCATCCATCCCGGGGAGGGCGACGTCCATCAAGATCAGGTTCGGCGCCTGCTCCGCGGCGAGGCGTATCCCGTCCTCCGCCGACACGGCCTGGATCACCCCGTACCCCTCCCGCTCGAGCAGTATCACGATGAGACTCATGACAGTCGGGTCGTCCTCGACGACAAGCACCCGCTTCATACCGGTGACGCCAGAGTATGCATCAGCGGGGGCAAAAGCGCCAGAGCGCAACGATGGCCGATCGTGCCCCCGCGGCGATACCTTCCCCGGGGGAGCAACACGTGAAGACAATCGCCGCCGTGGTGGACGACATCTACGAGGACCTGGAGCTGTGGTACCCGCGCATACGGCTGGAAGAAGAAGGCTGGAAGGTCGTCGTTGCAGGCCCCGCGGCCGGCACGACATACGCCGGGAAGCACGGGTACCCGTGCCGCACCGACGCGGCGTTTTCCGACCTGCGCGCGGCCGACTTCGACGGCCTCCTCGTTCCCGGAGGCTTCGCGCCCGACAAGATGCGCCGTGATGCCCACGTGCTCGGCCTCGTCCGGGACATCCATGCCTCCGGGAAGCTCGTCGCGTTCATCTGCCACGCCGGCTGGGTGCTGGTCTCGGCGGGGATCCTGAAGGGACGGCGCGCCACGAGCACGGTGGGCATTCGCGACGACATGACGAATGCCGGCGCGCTCTGGGTGGACGCGCCGCTCGTCGTGGATGGAAACCTGGTGAGCTCACGAACGCCGGCCGACCTGCCCCAGTTCGCCCGGGGCATGGTCGACTGGCTCAATTCACACTAGGAGGGCCGCCGGTTCGACCCGGCCACCTGGTCCGCCGCGCCTGCCGCCGCTTGCTGGCCGACGGACTTCTGCAGCGCGGACACCATCGTGGACGCCTGCATGGCGCCGGCGATGATCTGCTGCATGGAGGCGCCCGAGCCCTCGGCAAGCTGCACCCCCTGCTGCACCCGCTTCAGCGTCTCCCTGATGAGGGACTCGATTTCCTGTCGCCGATCACCGTTCTTCTCCCACTCGTCGACGTTGACGGTGAAAGTGATCGCGCCGATCGCTTTTGCGCCGCGCACCACGGGCAAGCAAACGCCCCGGGGTCGGGGCGTTTGTCGGTGGAAGAGGCTGCTATTTCGCGAGCGGGAGATTGAGGGAGCCGCGGAACATGTGATGCGGAATGAACGACTTCTCGGTGCCTTCGGCGAAAATGATCTGCAGGGAGGATTGACCCGTCTTGATGTAGGCCGCGGGCCGGAGGGCGAGTTCCAGGGTGGTCTTGCCCCCGGATTCCTTGACCGTCGACGAGATGATGGTGCCGGATACATCGCTGCCCGCGTCCTTGTGGGAGTGGCCCGAGCCCAGCACTGGCTTGAACTGGACCTTGCCGGCCGCGCTCACGAAACCCATGAACATCGTGGCGCCGTCCATCTTCAGGGAGCCCAGTCCGACAGAAACCCAGCCGGTCGTGTTGCCCACGACGGCGAGGTACAGGGCCTCCGCCGTGCGGTTCACCGACAGAGAGAGATCGTCGAAGTCCTGTGTAAAGCTGTACTCGCCGGGTTTCACCACGCCGTCGACCACTGTCTTGTTCGTGGTGATCGCGAGGCTCTTTACCTGGCCGAACGCGCCGGATCCCAGGGAAATGAAAAGCGCCGTGGAGAAGAGGAAAATCGAGAAACGCTTCACGTTCTGTCACCTCCGCGAGTAAGATACTGGCCGCGCGTGAGGGGGGCAATCACGCACGCGGCAGGCGGGCTATTTCTGCACGGAGAGCGTGAGGACTTTGCCCGGTTGCAGCTGATCCGGGTCATCCAGGCCGTTCAGCGACCGCGCCCGGGAGAGAAAGTCCGTCCACCCCGCGCGGTCCGGATTCCCGGCGCGAAGCGAACCGAAGATCTTCCAAAGGCTGTCGCCGGGGCGCACGACGTAGGTCGTCCTCGAGGGCACCGCGGCCGCCTCGGCGACGGGGGCCTCGGCGACGGGGGCCGGACCTGCCGGCGGCGCGGCCGCGGCGGAAGCAGCCGCAGGCGCAGTTGTCCCGGGGACGGTGGCCGCTCGGAAGCCCGCCGGCACCGCGACGAGGATCACGGCCACCACCACCGCGGCAATCACGGTCGGCGCGACGCTCCGGAGAAGCAGCGAGGCACGGCGGGACAGCGCGGCCGCGGCATCCGCGCGGGCTGCCCGGGTGCCGCGTTCCCCGCCGAGCGGCGAGGCCGAGACGGGTATTCTCTCGCGTCCCTTGCCGTGGGACGGGGTGCGCGCAGAGGCCGCGGCCGCCGTTCCGCGTGTCCTGCCGGTCGCCGCGGGGACGACAACGCGGCCGCCTGTCTCTTTCGTCCGTGCGCGCCTTGCCGTGGACACGGCCGGATTCCCCGGGGCGGCCGGCCCCTCTGGCTCCGCCGCGCGAGGCTGGTGACGCACGGGCCCCGCCGCGCGAGGGGAGGGTTCGACGGTTCGCGTCTCATCGACGGCCCCTGCTGGCGAATCTGCTTTTCGCGCAAAGGCGCCTTTCGGCGGAACTGGCCGCGAGGGAGAAAGCGGCGCGGAGGCGCGCATCTCGCTGAGCGCCTCGTCGGAGAAATACTTGTCCAGGAAATACGACGCGGAATCCCTGTCGAATGCCCGGGCGCCTCGTCCTTCCGCCCCCGACGCGCGGTTGATCTCGAGATCCAGCGACCTCTTTTCCGCGTTCCTCCACGCGCGGGCGATCTCGCCGTACTCCTCCAGCGAGGCGCCCCCGATGCGGGTGCGCACCTCCTGCGCGGGAAAGCAGTTCTTCATGATGAGGGCGATGAGCTGGACGTTCTCATTGCTCAGGTCGTCCCGCAGGGAGAGCAGGTAGAGATGGAGAAGGACGGCGGGGCTGAGAGAGCCTTTCAGCGTGTCGGAGATCTCGATGCTCTTCCGCACGAGCAGGCGCTTCTCCAGGTAGGTGTACTGGGTGATGTCGTAGAGCAGCGACGCGGGAATGGGCGGCTCCCCGAGGAATATCGCGCTCACGGCCAGCTCGAAAAGAGAGAGTCGTATCCCCCCGGGAACGTACAGGGAGAGGAAGTGGAGGATGCGATGGGCGGGAAATCCCGTCAGGTGCAGCACGCAGGCGACGAGGACCGCCGACTCCGCGCCGATCTCACCCTTCTGCCGCAGGGTCTTGCGGATCTTCGTCTGCGCCTGGGCCAGCTGGTCGCGCCGAAGCTGGGCGGCAATGTCCCAGTACAGCGAAAAGGGATCCGGCGGTACTTCGAATATTGCTTCGAGAAGCGTCTCCAGGCGGTTGGAAAGCCTTTCCGCGCGCGGCATCCTCTGATTCTTCAGCCCGACGCTACCGTTTCGCCGCCGGATTGTCAAGGAATCGCCGCGCGTCGGTCATGTTTTGCCCCCGCGGAACCGAAAATCTTTGCAAAGGGCCCGGATTGCTGACAAAAATCACCAAATACAGGACAGAGGGCAGAAAACGAGCAACTGCCCACACCTACCGGAGAAAAATCCGCAGTGCCCTCCTGTCCCTCACGCGGAACGTGATTCTCTGCAACACTCCGGAGCACGTGGACGCCGCGTGCGCCCTCGCGCAGGCGATCAGCGGCGAGGGAATGAACAACAGGAATTACCTCCTGTTCCTCACGCTGCTGGAAACCAACAACCCTTCCGTCATCGACATCCTTGTCGGACCGCGAAACCCGTTTCTCCTGTTCTCCCCGATCAAGCCAAACTGGTTTCTTGTCAAGGAGACATTTCGAATTCTCGCGAAGTTCAAGGGCAACGAGCTGGAGGTGAAGGTTCTCCTCGCGCTTCTCGGGGTCATCCAGAACGCCTACAAGACATCCAAGGACGGCAACAAGATCTACCCCCTGCGCATGTCCGACGTGTACAACATCGGCAAGCACCTGGCCAAGGACAGGGACCAGCTCGATCCGCGCAACCGTCTCCTGCTGGAAATACTCTTCGACATCTATTTCGTGGGAATCGACAGCGACAACCGCGGGACGAAACAGATCGGCATCAAGGCGAACGACATTCGCATGGCGTTCTTCGACAACACGAAGCGACTGCTGGACGCGATCCCGGACGTGCTGCTGGTCAAGGACATCGTGCGCGCGCCCCTGGAGCCCCGCTACTACCGGTGGGAGGCTCCCGTGTCCGGCGCGCCGGCTCTCGAAGCCCGGGAAGAGCCCGAGGTGAAGGTGGGCCTGCAGAAAAGACGCGCCGAGCTTGCGGCGCGCGCGCCGGCGAAAAGGACGGCAGCGAAAGGGCGGCCGGGCGCGAAGAGCGCGCGGAGCGTCCCCAAAAAGGCTTCGACGAAGCGCACTGCGCCACAACGCGGCAAAAAGCGCTAAACGTTTGACAACCGGGATCAAGATGCATAGAATAACGGGTGCGGCTGGTCTGATCTCGTAACGCCGACGATTCGGAGACAGGAATGCTTCATTTTCCGATGCTGAAGTTCTGGAACGAAGAGGAACTGTACATGCTCCAGGTGCAGGCCGTGTCGCGCTTCATGAAAGTGGACACGCCTTTCGCCGTCGAGGCATCGGTGGAGTTTGCGAAGTTCCTCAGCGCCAAGGGGCTGGACGCGGACAACTACCCACTGTTCCTGGAGCTTCTGCGTGACGAGAACCGGTACGTGATCGAGGCGCTGATCGGCAAAGAGAAGGCGTTCGACCTTTTCACCCGCGTGCAGCCCAACCCGTACATCATGGGATTCTGCTTCAAGACGCTGCGCTCGTACGCGCCGGGGGGCGTGCACGACCTGACCCTGGAGCTGATCTTCGGGATCCTCTACCGGGGGTATCACAGCGCGAAGGAAGGTCACGCCCTGTACCCGCTGTCGATCGAGGACGTGAACGCGGTCGGGAAGTTCCTGGACAAGTCCCACGACCAGAACCACCCGATCAACCGGTTCATCCTCGACATCCTGGCGGACATTGCGGAGTACCGGTCCATCAACAACGAGGATCCGGTCGTGGACAAGAACTCCGCGCATGCCACGGCGATCCGCAACGCGTTCTTCGACACGCGGCGGGCCATGAGCAGCGTGATGCCGCCGGAGATCCTCGTGCGAAAGAAATATGAAGAGACACTCGTGAAGCCGCGGAGCACGCGGAAGTTCACCGAAACAGCAAAGAAGGGGAAATAGGAGGCGAGATCATGGCGCAGCTGGACGAGTTCAACAAGGAGGTGTGGTCTGACCAGTCCATCTTCCGGGTGGAAAACCACATCATCAACAACATTTTTGCGTGCCGCACAACGGACGCTGTGGAGGCGGCAATCACGT
>JBKQPS010000101.1:0-9145 GCA_052144915.1 Spirochaetia bacterium
TACATCACGGACACGGGCAACTGCAGAGTCGTGAAGATGAACGACATGACGGGCGCTGGATGGTTAACTTTCGGCACCCCAGGTATCGCACCAGGTAACTTCTGGGCACCGCAGGGTATTGCGGTCAACGCAGGTTCTCTCTATATCGCCGACACAGGCAATCAGCGGATCGTACAATTGACGACCGGCTTGGTCTTGGTAGGCCTCCCGTTCGGCACCTACGGCAACGGCGTCGGTAATTTCAACAATCCATTTGGAATCGCGGTAGATTCGGGCGGCCATATCTATGTCGGGGACACCTACAACCAGAGAATCGTCAAGATGGACAACATGGCAGGCTTGAACTGGACCACGCTCGGCACTCAGGGCAGCGGGGTCAACCAGTTCTCCTCTCCCCAGGGAGTCGCGGTTGACGCAAGCGGGCGCATCTACGTTGCGGACGGAAACAACGCCAGGATCGTGCGGATGAACGACATGACGGGAACCGCGTGGACGACATTGGGCGAAAGTCAGGGCGGTGGAGTCGACCAGTTCTACATCCCCTATGGCGTGGCAATGGATTCCAACGGGAACACGTACGTTGCCGACACTCTCAACAACCGCGTCGTGCGCTGCCTCATCCCCTGAGCGGGTAAGTTCGCATCCCTCGATTGGGCAGTTCTCCTATCCAGTTCGGGGGAATTGCCTATTCCGGCGGCCCCTGGCACCGTGCTATGCTTCCAGCGCTTCGTTCAGACTTCGGCCCGGGCCTCCCGTGAAAGGCAGCACGGCCGGTCCGGGCCCCCTGAATCCGGGCCGGCGATCCTGGCCACAGTGGTCAGATTCTCGCAGGTTTCGAACGATCTCGGGTGGTGACGCGCGGCCTTACTTCGCGGTCACGTCCGGAAGCAGGCGGTGGAACTCTCTTCGCACGACCTCGTAGCACTCGCACACCCGCGTTTCCAGGCCGGGCCGATCCAGGACGGTGATGCGGCCGCGGTTGTATGCAATCAATCCGGCGTTCTGCAGTTTCCCCGCCGCCTCGGTCACACCCTCCCGCCGCACGCCCAGCATGTTCGCGATCAGCTCCTGGGTCATGGTCAACTCGTTTTTCGGCAGCCGGTCGAGACTGAGCAGCAGCCAGCGGCAGAGCTGCTGGTCCACCGTGTGGTGCCGATTGCAGACGGCGGTCTGCGCCATCTGGGTCAGCATGGCAAGCGTGTAGCGAAGCAGCAAGTGCTGCAGCGCGCCGCCCCGGTTGAACTCGTTCTTCAGCAGCTGCCCCTGCAGCCGATACGCGTGACCCTCGCTCTGCACGACAGCCCGGTTGGGCATCGTCTCGCCCCCCATGAACAATGCGATGCCGACGATGCCCTCGTTGCCGATCACGGCGATTTCCGCTGACGCGCCGTCCTCCATGACGTAGAGGAGGGACACGATGGCGGAAGTGGGAAAAAAGACGTGATCCATCCGGTCACCGGACTCGTACAGCGCCTTGCCGAGGGGCAGGGTGACCGGTTCCATGTGAGAAAAGAGTCGATCGGACTCCGGCGTGGGCAGGACCGCCAGCAGATGATTCTGCTGCGGGTTCGGGGCGTTCTCAGGGTCCGTCGTGAGCAACACAAGCAACCTCCATGCCTTTGTGTCCGAATGGTCTCTCGCTGAATTTCGCCGCGAGAAGCAGGCGGTGTCAAGACCTCTGGCGCGTTCTGTGCGCTACCGCACAGAACACCGCGGAGGCAACTGCTATCTTTTATGTGAGCTCCGACCACCTGTCAGGAGGGTACTGCATGTCCGATTTCTCCGGGAGAGCGGGCGGCGATCCGCCGGCGTCCTCCTTGCCTTCGGCCACGAAATCTCGAAATGAAAAGCCTGCCTGGGTTGCCGGCCTGAAGAAATACGAGACTCCGAGCCCGGGGAAGGTCACGCTGCAGCTCGTTGACACCCTCATCCCGTACCTCGCCTTGCTCGCCCTCATGTACTTCACGATGTGGCGAGGCCTGCCCTACTGGGTCACCCTGCTGGTTGCGGTGCCCGCGGGGGCCTTTCTCATACGCGTATTCATCTTCTTCCATGACTGCTGCCACGGTTCGTACGTGCGCTCGCGGCTGGGACTGCTGGTCCTGGGAAACGTTCTTGGGGTGGTCGTTCTCACGGCGTATTCGGATTGGCGCCTCTCCCACGGGATTCACCACTCCACTTCGGGAAACCTGGACAGGCGGGGGGTCGGTGACGTCTGGACCATGACCCTCGAGGAATATGCCGCTGCCTCGAAGCTTCGCCGTTTGCTGTACAGGTTCTTCCGCAATCCTTTGGTCATGTTCGGTGTGCTACCGGCATTTTCATTTCTCATCCTGCACAGGCTGCCCACCCGGCATTCGCAGAAGAATCAGATCCTGAATGTTCTGTTCACGGATGTGGTCCTGGCGGGCATCATCGTCGCGGCGAGCCTTACCGTCGGGATCAGGGCCTACCTGTTGATTCAGGTGCCCGTCATGATTCTCGGGGGAGCCGGCGGCGTCTGGCTGTTCTACATTCAGCACCAGTTCGACCCTTCGTACTGGGCGCGCAACGAGGACTGGGGATCGATGGAAGCCGCATTGCAGGGTTCCTCATACTACAAGCTGCCGAAGGTGCTCCAGTGGATTTCGGGAAACATCGGCTTTCATCATATCCACCATCTGCGGCCGCGAATACCCAATTACAACCTGCAGCGGTGCCTCGACGAAACGCCCGAGCTTCAGCTGCCGGACTCTCTCTCCCTCTGGCGCAGCCTGAAGTCAGTGCGTCTCAAGGTGTGGGACGAGCACGAGAAGGTCCTGCTCGGCTTCGGCGAGATGACCCGCCGGCTCCGCCAGCGTACGGTGGCAGCGCAAAACGGCGCCGGGGCGGACTCAGCCGCCCGCGGCCGCGCCACTTTCATTTCGCATCGGGATTCGGAAGCATGAAGTCCCGAATGACGCCCACGAGGCTCGCATAGGCGGCGATGAACTGGCGGAGGGTCCGGACAGTCGGCCCGAACGTGTCGAACTCCTCGGGTCGCATCCCGTTCTCTTCGTAGGCCCTGCGGAAGTCCGCGAACCGTCGGGTGAGGTCGCCGACGATCTGCGGATCCACCGGGGTGTCCATCCTGTTGGAGACGTCGATATCGCTCGTGTTGAAGCGCTTCGGCCAGGCGCTGGGGGGGGAGATGACGACATCCCCACCGATGAACTCGCTCCAGTGCATGTGGTTCCGAAAGGCCGCGGACAGGAGGCGCAGCCGATACCCACGCTCGCGGTAGATGCGATACGCCCTCTTCATCACCGCGACCCCTGCCCAGTCGAGATTCCCCGGCACCGTGCTGATTCCTTCCTTTTCCATGACGACCTTCAGCCAGTCGTCCAGGCGTCCGACCATGATCGTGCAGACGGGCCCCATCGTGGAGACATCCATCCCCTTCTTTTCGCGCCGTGAAAGCCCCCGCTCTACCGCCTCGGCAACGGCAAGGGCCTGGGGGACGGTGAAGCTGACCGTCGCGTTGATGCTGACGCCCTGGAAGGTCGCCTCTTCGATGGCTTTCACGCCCGCCTTCGTCACCGGTATTTTCACGATCATGTTGGGCGCCAGGCCGTTGAAGCGCAGCGCCTGTCGGACAATGGCGTCCGTGTCCCGATACAGCCGGGGATCCGTCTGGATGGAGAGCCGGCCGTTTTTTCCTTTGTGGGCCTCGAACACCGGAAGGAGCAGACGGGCGGCCTTCACGGACATCTCCTCGATGAGCCGCCATGCCACGTCGTCCTCTGATGCGCTTGGCATCTCCGCCACGAGCGCATGGATGCGGTCGCTCCAGAGGTGCATTTCCTTTTTCAACACATCCCCGACGATCACCGGGTTGCTCGTAGCGCCGACCGCGCCCTGTTCGAGGGAATACTCCAGCTCCGCGATGGAGCAGGAGTCGTTCCAGAGTGCCGTCGGAGTCCTGGAGGTCATCTGCTGCAGGACCGTTTCTGCGCCCTTTCCACCCATCTGTTTCTCCCTTTCATGTGCAATGTGTTGATTCCCGCGCGACCCGCTCTCGGGGAGCGCGCGGCGCCCGCGATTCCGAGGCTCACCCTCCGCCCATCAAGGTCACGAGGAGGAGGTCGGCTTCCGGCGGGACCGTCGTGTCCAACGGCGTCATGACTCCGTTCAAGGCCGCGGCGGAGACTTCCCTCTCATCGGCGCCAATGGCGTGCACGACGTCCTGAACGGTGGCGCCCGACGGCAGGTTCCCCCGCCACAGGCCCGGAGATCCGGGGGACGCGAACCTGTGCAGCGTGCCGAAGAGTTTTGCCGTCACGATCACCGTTCTGCCTCCGTCCTTCACTTCCGGCGCGCGTGTTCCTCGCTGAGGGGCGCGATCTGGGGCCATAACCAGCCGATGCCGAGCTCCTCGAGCTTCGCCCGCGTCGGGACGCCGCCTGCGTCCCAGCCCATCATGGAATAGTACAATTGGACGGCTTCCGCAAACTCCTCGCGGCGAATGAAGTGACCCTTTAGAGTGCCAGCCCGCATCGGCTCGAAAAACCGCTCGGGAATCCTGTCGTCCTGCGCGCCCAGGCCTTCCCGGCAGTTCATTGCCCGCGCCATGGTCACCGATCTCTCTCCGACTTTCAAAAGCTCGAAAAGGCTGGTTCGCCACCCGGTGACGCCGCGGACCACGTCTACGAGCTGGTTGAGAGAAATGGCGCGGAACTCCGGCACCGTCGTGAAGATGCACCAGTCCAGCACGTCGTGCAGCGCCCAGATGTACTGGAGGTACACGAACAGCCGGACCTTGGCGGGGCCGATGTCCTCTGCCGGCACGGGTTCGTTCAGCCCGAGTGCGCTCAGGTCCTCGAGGTCCACCCAGTTGAACTCCTTCGTGAAGTCACCCGGCTGCGCGAACCACGGGTCGTGCGCGGCCTGGAGGTGATCGGCACCGGTCGGCGACACCGCGTAGCCCAGCGCGACGCCCCACTTTCCCCGGGGCTCGTGGGACGGCAGCTCCTGGCCTTTCACCTGCATGGCGAAGCGCTCGGTCCCGCGGCCGACCTTTCGGGCTGCTCTCAAGCTTCCCTCCGCGAGCACGTCCCCGAAGCCCTGGCGAGATGCAATGGCATCGAGCAGCCGCAGGTAGGTCGCCGGGTCGTTCCATCGAAGCGCGATCCCTCCCGTGTCATTCGTGTCGAGCAAGCCGCGCTCGAAGCACTCCACGGCCCAGGAGATCGTCACCCCGGCCGATATGGTGTCCAGCCCGAGTGAGTTGCACCTCTCGTTGCACTGCGCGATCGCCGCGATGTTGTCCACGCCCAGCCCCGGGCCCAGGGCTACCAGTGACTCGTACTCCGGTCCCCCGTATCTGCGGCTCACGCGGAATCCGCCCTTTTCTCCCTCGACGACCCGCTTGCAGGAGACCGCGCAGGCATAACAGGTTTCCGTGCCGGCGCCGATTTCCCTCTTCATGGCTTCCCCGCCCACCGATTCGACCGCGGCAAACGAGCCATCCTGGAAGTTATATGTCGGGAGGATCCCCTGGACGCTGACGGGAACCACTCCCTTCGGCGTGCCCAGATCGTGATGCAGGCTCACCGCGGGGTGCTCTTTCACGCTTCCGGCGAACCAGCGCGCCACGCTCTTCACGGCATCCGCATCGGCGAGGCGAAGCTTCCGGTGAGATCCCTTCACCGCGATCGCACGCAGCTTCTTGCTCCCCATGACGGCACCGACGCCGCCGCGAGCGTTGAAATCGCGCAGGTCACTGGTGATTGCGGAAAACCGCACCCTGTTTTCCCCCGCGGGCCCGCACTGCAGCACGCGCGCTCCCTGGGGGAGCTCTCCCGCGATGATCTCCTGCACCTCACCGGTGTTCTTTCCCCACAAGTGAGCGGCGGAAAGGATCTGCACTTTTTCGTCTTCGATCAGAAGGTAAACCGGCTCACGCGAGGCACCGGAAATGACGATGCCGTCCCACCCGGCGAACTTCAGCTCGACGCCCCACCACCCGCCGGACTGGGAGTCGGCAACTCCGCCAGTCAGCGGAGACTTGCAGAGCACGGTGTGCCTCGCCTGCCCCGAGATCGGTGCTCCCGTCGTGGGAGACGTCATGAAGATGAGAAGGTTCTGCGGCCCCAGCGGATCCAGCCCGGCAGGAGCCTCCCGGAGGTAGAAGTACAAGGCCAGGGAGCGGCCACCGACGTAGCGGCGGTACACGCTGTCGGGAAGCGTTTCGGACCGCCAGTCGCCGCGCGACAGGTCCACCCGCAGAATCCTTCCCCAGTAGCCGAATTTCTCCTGTTCCATAGAGCTCATTCCTCCCCGCGGGTCCGCGGCCACTCTCGATGCGCGATGCCGGCCAGGGCGCAGAAATGGAGCAGCTCCTCCCGGAGGTCGCCCTGGACCATGTGGATGTGGTTCGAACCGTATTCTGCGAGAAACCCCTGCGCCCCGGGCACGCTCACGAATGCATGGGGAAACTCCGCCGTGGTCCGCGCAAGCCACTCGGGGTCCCGGCGCTCGATCTCACCTTTCATGACGGCCATCCAGTACTCCCCCCTCCGACGGCATAGCCGAGCGAGGGTCACCTCCTGGGAGGAGGCGACAAATGGCAGCGCCCCTCCGCCTCCCTGTCCGAAGGAGTGCGGGACCATTTCAATGCGGGAAAAGCCGTCGGGGTCTGCCGCGTCCGCGGCGAATGCGGCCGGCAGCGCTCCGCAGTTTGCCAGGGTCAGGACGCCGCTGGCCCGGTCGAACAGGCGGATATCCAGCAGTGAAGCCGGGTTCCCTCCTGCAAGGAGCTGGAGGATTTGCATCGTGAGCGCGCCGTCCACGTCCGCTTCGCAGGCGTGCACCATGGGCGGCTTCTCGCCGTCGGCGTCCACTGACCCGTTCATGAGCATATGACAAAGACAGTGGCTCGCATACCCGTCGCTGAGCTCGGGCTGGCATTTCACGCCGACGAAGTCGAATCCCCGCTCCGCGACGATGCGCTCCGTCGCAATGTAGCCGCGCACCTGCCGCTCGAGGCCCTCCGGGGTGAAAGATCCCCCGAAGCGTACTTCCCCGAGGCGTTCCCGGAGCCAGCGAACGTGCCGGTCAACTTCCGCCGCGGGCACACTCCGGGCCCGTTCGATGATCGCGGCCTGGTCCATGGGCTCGATATCGACCCCGAAGATTCGCATGACCTGGGCCGCGTCAGCCGCGGCGGTCACGATGCCGAGGCTCCGTCCGCCGAAAATTCCCAGCGTGCAGCCGCGGAGGACTTTCAACGCCCGGGCGGCGCGGAGAAAGGCCCCAACACGGCGCCGCTCCCCGCTGTCGCGGTGGTCGAAAACTCTCAGGTGCGGAACGCCGGCCTGGTCGAGGGCCCCGCCTGCTCCGAGCATCCCCACCAGGCTGGAGGTTTCCGGTCGGCCGTTGCCCAGGAGGATCGTCGGGAGGGGAATCAGGGAGCAGACCTGCACGCTGAGAACGGGATTCGTCCAGACGGCGAGATTGATGATCAGCGCGTGCGGATCGGATTTCCGGGCGGTTTCCGCGAATTGCCGCACCTGCGAGAGGGTCGACAGCACGGGCGACTCCAGGGGCTCGCAGCATTCCTGCAGCCAGCTCACCGCCCGCTGCTCCTCCTGGACGAGACTTTCCCTCTGCCTGCGCACGTCGTCGCGGGTTTCCCCGAGAGTCACGACTGCCACAACGGGACGTTTCACGCCTCCCCCCTTATCCGCGCTCACGGCGGCTGTTGACGTACACGGCCACGAGAATGACAAAGCCTTTCACGGCGGGTTGCAGCATCGGGGAGACGTTCAGGAGGTTCATGTTGTTGTTGATGGTGCCCAGGATGACGACCCCCTTATTGCCAAATTGACTAATTGTATGACAATCCTATCACTATACAATATCGTTGTCAAGCTACTGGCTGGTCGCCGCCCGAAAATGGCAGACGATTTTTTTTCTTGACAGGCCTGAAGACAGTATGATAAGTTCTCCAAAGGTGATGTCAGACAATTCGGCAATACTGCAATATGTAAATCATCTTATCTGGCATTATCCACAGACTTTCTAAGCTTAAGGAGGAGTGGTGGAATGCGTACAATCGCAAGGGGTCTGGTTCTGATTCTCGCTTTCGCGACGCTCACCATGGGCGTCTGGGGAGCAGGTAAGAAGATCAAGATCGGGGTCTCGCTGCCTACGCAGGAGGTGGAGCGGTGGGTGCGGGACAAAAACGACCTCATCAAGTTCGGTGAGGCGGCGGGTTGCGAGGTGCTCATGCAGATCGCCAACAACGACCCGGTGAGACAGAACAACCAGGTGGAAAATCTCATTTCGCAGAAGATCGACGTCCTCATCATTTCTCCGCATGACGCTGAAGCCGCCGCGACGGCCGTTGCCACGGCAAAGAAAGCCGGGATTCCGGTCGTCGGCTATGTGCGCCTGATCCTGGGTGCTGATCTCGATGCCCATGTCTCAGATGATTTCGTGCACACCGGAGAGCTGCAGGGCGAGTACCTGCTGAAATTCGCTCCCAAGGGGAACTACATAGTCCTGCAAGGGATGCAAGAAGATTACAACTCGTTCCTCTTCCACTCCGGCGCCATGAAGGTTCTTCAGCCGTCCATTGATCGTGGAGATATCAAGATCATCGTCGACCAGCACGCAGCGGACTGGAAGCCTGAAAACGCACTGAAAATCGTGGAAAACGCCCTGACCAAGACCAACGACAATATTCAGGCGGTTCTCAGCCCGAACGACGGCCTGGCCGGTGGTGCAATTCAAGCGCTTGCGGCTGAGGGCCTGGCCGGGAAGGTTCCCGTCACTGGCGGGGACGCAGGCAAGGACGCGGCGCGCAGAATTTACCAGGGTACGCAGTCCATGACCGTATTTCGTGACCAGGATGATCTGGCTGACCGTGCCATAAAGATCGCGATCGCCCTGGTGAACAAGACAAACTTCCTTCAGTACACCCACGGGACGATCAACAACAAGTTCAAGGAAGTGCCCGTGTATTGGGGAGCAGCGACCACGATCACAAAGGACAATGTCAAACTAATATGATGTGACCGACGTACCCTACTCGAATCGCCTCTTTTTTCTAACATATTCTATCCTCCGGGTACAGGGAAGGAGAGAGAGCCGGAACCGCGACGATTGATCAGACTAATATTCG
>JBKQPS010000102.1:0-6381 GCA_052144915.1 Spirochaetia bacterium
CCCGGCCGCCCCCAGGAGAGAACGTGAAGGAACGCGGCGCCCAGGCCCGGGCGTGGTTGTACGTGCTCCCCGCCCTGGTGCTTCTCGCGGCATACCTTGTCTACCCGACCATTCAGACCTTCCGCACGAGCCTGTTCGGCGGGACGGGGTTCAATCCGACAAGGTTCGTGGGACTTCGCAACTACGCACAGCTTCTCACGCACGATTCGCTCTTTCTCAGTCTGTCCCGCTGGCCCCCTTCGGGCGCCCTGGTGAACAACATTCTCTGGCTGGTCCTCTTTGCGGGCGGGACGCTCGTATTCGGCCTCCTGATCGCGGTGCTCGCAAACGGCACGCGTCTGGAACGCCTCGTGAAATCCGCGGTGTTTCTGCCCATGATGATCTCCGCGACCGCCGCTGCCGTCATCGCCCGGTTCCTCTTCAGCCCGGACGCGTCAATCGGCCTGATCAATGCCGTGCTCAAGGCGATCATCCCGGGATTCGCGCCGGTCTCGTGGCTGGGAACGAGTGAGGTCGTGAACTATGCGCTCATCGCCACCGGCGTCTGGATATGGACGGGGCTGTCCATGACGGTGCTCTCCGCGGCCTACAAGTCCATCGACCCGTACGTCCTGGAGGCGGCGCGCGTCGACGGGGCAAACCCGTGGAAGACCTTCTGGCGGATCAGCGTTCCCATGCTCGCCCAGCCGCTGAGCTTCGTGGCCATCACGATGATCATCAACAGCCTGAAAATGATCGACCTCGTTCTCGTGATGACCGCCGGAGGCCCGGCGGGAGCCAGCAGGGTGATCGGCTTCAGCTTCTACTGGGAAGTCTTCAACAACAACCTCGTCGGGTATGGGAGCGCCGTGGCGATCCTGATGCTCATTCCCCTGGCGCCCCTCATGGTAGTGCAGGTGAGGCGTATTCGACGCCAGGAGGCCGGGAAATGACGGGGCAGTCGCTCCGCGTCGCCGGCTCTCCCGGCCGGGTGCTGAAGAACGTCCTCGTCGCCGCTCTCGCCCTCCTGTGGCTTGTCCCGTCCGTCGGGCTCCTGGTGACCTCGTTCCGTCCGCAGGCGGACATCGCCGCAAGCGGATGGTGGCAGGCCGCCGTGCGGCCGCAATTCACCATCGTCAACTACGCGAATGTGCTGACCGCGCGGCACTTCTTCACCAATTTCGTCAACAGCTTCATCATCACGATCCCTTCGACAGTGCTGCCGATCATCGTCGGCGCCCTCGCCGCCTACGCGTTCGCCTGGCTGCGCTTCCGGGGCAGGAACATCGTTTTCATGATCATCGTCGCGCTTCTCGTCCTGCCGCTTCAGGAGACCTGGGTTCCCGTCCTGAAGATGCAGAGCAGGCTCGGGTTGACCGGGCATTTCCTCGCCCTCTGGCTGGCCCATACCGCGTACGGCCTGCCATTCGCGATTTTCCTCCTGAGGAACTTCTTCGGAGAGCTTCCGCGTGAGCTGTTCGAAGCGGCGAAGCTCGACGGCTATTCCGACTACGGCATTTTCCGGTCCATCGTCATGCCCCTGTCCGTTCCCGCGCTGGCCTCCCTGGGCATATTCCAGTTCGTCTGGGTCTGGAACGACCTGATGAACGCGCTGGTCCTGCTCCAGGATCTGCACAAGTTCCCCCTCACGGTCGCCATCCAGAGCCTGCTCGGCTCGTACGGGTCGGAGTGGAATCTGCTGGCCTCGGGCGCGTTCATCTCGATGTCCATCCCGCTGCTGGTCTTCTTCCTGCTTCAGAGGTATTTCGTGCAGGGGATCACCGCCGGCGCGGTGAAAGGATAGGGCCGGCGGGCACCGGAAGCCGCGTGCTCAGCCGATCCAGGCGCGGCTCCAGGCAGCATACCGCCTGGTCAGCTCATCGAAGTCCAGCGCGTCCGTGTTCGGCGCGAGCCAGTCGGCACCGGGAAGATCGCGGCCGACCCCCACCGCGAACATCCCCGCCGCCTTGATCGCCTGGATCCCCGCTTTCGCGTCCTCCACGGCGGCGCAGTTCTCGAACGGGACGCCGAGCGCCTCCGCGGCGCGGAGGAACACCTCGGGATCGGGTTTTCCCTTCACGATGACCGAGGCGTCAACCGCGTGGTCGATCAACCCGCGGATGCCCAGTCTCTCCACGATCTGCGGCGCGTTGCGGCTCGCCGAGGCCAGTCCAATCCGTACCCCGTTCTCCTTGAGCCTGCGCAGCAGATGCGCGACGCCCGGCAGGAGGTCAGACGGCGTGATGGTCTGGATGAGCTCGAGGTAGTAGGCATTCTTCCGCTCCGCGAGCTTCCGCTTCTCGTCAACGGACAGGCTTCTCCGCGCGTGCGCGAGAATGATCTCCAGGCTTTCACCGCGGCCAATGCCCCTCAGCTCCTCGTTCACGGTCCGGTCGAATGGAAGCCCGATCTCCGAGGCGAGTCGGGACCACGCCTGGAAGTGCATTTCCGCGGTGTCGGTGAGCACGCCGTCCAGGTCGAAGATCACGCACTCCAGCGTTGGGACGAGGCTTGCCGCGACAGGCGCGCCGCCGGCGGCAAGGCCGAGCGTTCTGCCCCGGTGCGTGATGTCCAGGTGACCGCCCTCGAGAAGCTGGTACGTGACGGCCTCCCTCCCGATCGACACCTCG
This sequence comes from Spirochaetia bacterium, assembly GCA_052144915.1. GTDB lineage: Bacteria > Spirochaetota > Spirochaetia > SZUA-6 > Fen-1364 > Fen-1364. The sequence goes on from JBKQPS010000102.1 coordinate 2,610, forward strand.
AGCAGCCTGCCCCGGAACCGGAGACGGAACTGCAGGCGGCTCCAGGGGCCCGGGAGCCGCGGCGCGAACGAGAGCCCGTCCCCGGCGGCCCGCATCCCTGCGAAGCCCTGGACGAGGGAAACCCAGGTCCCTGCCATGGCCGCCGTGTGGATGCCGTCTCCCGAGTTCCCGTTCACGTCGTCGAGGTCCATGCGGGCCGTGCGGGAGAAGTATTCGTAGGCGGCATCGATGTAGCCGAGCTCTGCCGCCGCCACGCATTGGATGCAGGGAGACAGGGAAGAATCGCCAGTCGTGAGCGGGTTGTAGAAGTCGTAGTTTCTCTTTTTTTCCGCCCGGGTGAAGCGGTGGCCCAGGAGCACCTGCGCGAGCACGACGTCCGGCTGCTTCAGGACCTGGGCGCGGTAAATCACAAGGGGGTGATAGTGCAGCAGAAGGGGGTAGCGCTCCGGGGGGGTCCCGGCGAAATCCCACGGCGCCCGGTCAGAGAAACCGTCATGCTGCATCCAGATGCCGAGCTCGCGGTCGAACGGCAGGTACATCATTTCGGCCGCGCGGCGCCACTGCCCGATTTCGGCGCCGGAGAGCCCGATGGCGGCGGCGATTCGCTGGAAATCCGCCGGCGATTCGCGCCGCATCTCCTCGGCGATGTCGGCCGCGTACTCGAGGTTCTCCCGGGCCATGAGGTTCGTGTACGCGTTGTTGTTCACCAGCGCCGAGTATTCGTCGGGCCCTGTCACCTCGTTGATGCAGAAAGACCCGTTGCGGTGCGGGATGTACGCGCCGAGGTCCGCCCACAGCCGCGCCGTCTCGAAGAGCATTTCCGCGCCGCGCTCCCCGAGCACGGTCCGGTCGCCGGTGGCGAAGACGTAGGTGCGGAAGCCGTGCACGATGTCCGCGTTGATGTGGTACTGCGCCGTGCCCGCCGGGTAGTACGGCGAGGTTTCCTCGCCCCCGATGGTGCGCCAGGGGAACAGCGCGCCGCGCTGGCTCATTTCGGCTGCACGGGCCCGGGCCTTGTCGAGGATGCCCAGCCGATAGGCCACCAGGGCCCGCGCGATTGCCGGGTCCGTGTAGACGAAGAAAGGGAGGACGTAGATCTCGGTGTCCCAGAAGTAGTGCCCCTCGTAGCCTTCACCCGTCAGGCCCTTTGCCGCGATGCTCGTGCGGCCGTCCCGGCCGGCGGACTGGAAGAGGCTGAAGAGGTTGAAGCGCACACCCTGCTGGAGAGACTCGTCCCCGTCGATCTGCACGTCTGCGGCGCGCCAGAATCCCGCAAGGACGCGCGCCTGCTCCTCGCGGAGCGCCTCGACGCCGTCGCGTCGGGCGCGCGCGGCCTCTTCCCGTGCACGCGGGGCGCAGCCCTCGGCGGGAAGCTCGCGCGAGGTGCAGTAGGCGAGGTACTTCACCATCCGGAGGGTCGACCCCGCGCGCATCTGTCCTCGCACGGAGACCGACACCCGGTCGGGACCCGTGGAGGATGAGACTTCCGGGTCCCGTTCGAGCAGGGACGAGTGCAGCTCGTGATCCACGGCGCAGGCAAGCACGAAGCCGGTGCGGCGGGTCTTCTGGACCAGGATGCCCTGGACACCCTCGGCGACCCGGAGCGTCGCGTCGAGCGGCTTCTCGGCAAACCGTGTGCCGATCCGCGGGTCATCCGATCCAGCCAGGTTGCTCACGGATCCGTCGACCGCGGATGTCACCTCGATCGTGCAGGACCCGCGCAGGAGGCTCACCGACCAGTCGATGGCGGCGACGTGCCGGCGGGAGAGGCACACGAGCCGGTGCGCACCAATCTCCACCTCGCATCCCGCCGGCGAACGCCACGCGACCCTCCGGTGGAGGAGGCCGCGCCGCAGATCGAGCGTTCTCTCATAGGAGAGGATGGTGCCTGTCGACAGGTCGAAGCGCTCTCCGCCGAGGGAGAGTGAAATCGCCTTGCCGTCGGCGACGTTCAGCATCACCTGGCGGTTTTTCGCATACCCGTAGGCGATCTCACCGTAGGTGATCGGCGTTTCCTCGTAGAAGCCGTTGATGTAGGTGCCGACGACGCCGCCGGGATACCCCTCCTCGAAGTTGCCCCGCAACCCCAGGTGACCGTTGCCGAGGCTGAACATGGTTTCGTTTCTGCGGATCTGGACAGGATCGAAGAGTGTCTCCCGGATGGCCCAGGGATCGGGGGGGTAGATCGGCGCCGGTCCCGCGCTCACGGCCCTAGGAGACCTCCACCGAGCCCACGCCCGTCTCCACGAAGATCTCCGCCTTGTTCGGCGCCGCGTCGAAATCGCGGGAGCGGTAGCCGGCGGCGGATTCGGGAAAGCGCGTCCTGTCGACGTGGACTCCCGCGAGGGTGCTGCGCACGACGATCGACGCGGCGACTTCCCGCGGCACGCGAATCTTCACCGCTGCCGCGCCGGACTCGACGGTCACCATGGTGTGGCCCGCCCGCATGGGGAGGTCGATCGTCGTGGAGCTCGCGCCGGTCTTCAGGTACAGCTCGCGCACCTGGAGGTCCCCCAGCGAGAGCCGCGCTTCGCTTGCTCCCGTTTCCAGCCGAAGAGAAAGCGGAATGCCGGGGTTCAGCCCGAAATCCCAATCCAGCATTCCCGCCCAGCCCCGGCGCCACGGACCGAAGATGTAGTGGCTGATATCCCGGTCTCTCACGCGCATGAGGACGACCAGCCTTCCGGAATCGACCCTGTGGGAGGCCTCCAGCCCCCCGCCGAAGGTTCCGGCCAGGAGCTGATCTGCGCCGCCCGCCCCGGAGCCGATGCTGAGGCGGCCGGCCCCGTGACGCACCGTCACGGCCGCATCGCGCGCCCCTTCCAGCGGAATCGATGCCTGCTCACGGGGCGCGGTGAAACGCGCGGACCCGCGGGAAACGCCGAGAACGATCCAGGCACCGACGGCGATGAGCACCAGGGGCCAGAAGATCCACCAGATGTGGAAGGGGATGCCCAGCGCGTCGATGCCCACCTGCAGGATCGAGAAGACGCCGATGACGATCAGGAACGCCCCGACGATGAAGCTCCCGCGCCGCATGTCATTCTCCCTTTTTCCTTCTCGCAAGCGGGCGCAGGATGACGAGCACACCGATGGCGATGAGCACGATCGCCCACCATGGTCCCCGCCACGAAAGGGCGCCGAAGAAAGAGCCGAAGAGGAAGAAGAGGAGGAGGCTGACGAGAATCGGCCAGCCCCCTTCGACGAGCGCCCGCATCGGCTTGCCCTCCAGCAGCTCGTTCACCGCAACCCCGACGCCGACGAAGCCCGGAATGAGGGCCCAGGCATACGACCACCGCCACCATTCTCCGCTGGCGGACATCCAGGAGAGCAGGCCCCCGATGCCGCCGATGATGCACGCGGGAACGGCAAGCCCGGGAGTCCAGGTCACCAGCGCGATGATCATGAAGATCGCACCGACGCCGATCACCATGAACGGCCATGAGAAGGTCTCGAAGAATCCCGGCACCACGCGCGTCACCAGGAAGAACACTCCCAGGAGAATGAGGAGAGTGCCGACCACGAGCGCGGATCTCGACCGACGATCCATTGGGCGACTCCTTTTCGCGCATCCGCTGCGTCGACGGGCCCGTCGGGCCCCTCGATATATGGAACCCCGGAAGGCTCCCGGAATGTTACCGCCTGACCTCCACGGCCAGCGAAAGCTTGTTCACCCCGCTCGTGCGGGCGATCTCCAGCACCCGCACCACCAGGTCGTAGCGCACCTCCTTGTCCCCCATGATGATCACCGGCGCATTCGCCCGCTTGCCCA
>JBKQPS010000103.1:0-3065 GCA_052144915.1 Spirochaetia bacterium
GTGACCGTCTTCGTGGCGGCGATCCTGCGTGAAGGCATCCGGGGCTGGCGGGCGTACCGTGCGATCCTCTACATCCCGAACCTGCTGGGGCCCGTCATCATTGGCGTGGTGTTCTCCATTTTCCTCCGTGACGACGGGTCGCTCAACCTCCTGATCACGTGGGCCGGAGGGTCCACCGTGCGATTTCTCACCTCCCCCTCCGTTGCGATCAACTCGATCGGCATTGTCCAGGTGGTCTGGGTCCATCTCGGGTTCGGTCTCATCTACTTCCTCGCCGCCATGAACGGCATCGACCAGGGAGTCTACGAAGCCGCGCTCATCGATGGCGCCGGCTTCCTGCAGACGTTGTGGCGCGTCACGGTGCCGAGCATTCGCTTTGCCATCGAGTTCTGGGTGGTGTTCAATTTCATCGAGGTGTTCGCCCGCATGTTCAGCTACATCTACACGCTCACCCGGGGCGGGCCGGGATACGGCACATTCACACTGGAGTACGGGATCTTTTCCCAGGGATTCGAGAAGTTCCGCGTCGGGTACTCCAGCGCATGGTCCGCGGTCCTGTTCGTCTTCTGCGCCGTCATTTCGATCATGCAGATCCGCCTGATGCGGACGAGGAACCCATGAAGAAAGCCTCCGCAATCAACGCGGGCACCCGGCTGCTGGTCCAGCTGTTCCTCCTGGCGCTGGTGATCGGCTCGATCTTTCCCCTGTACAATGTCATCGTGGCCAGCTTCAAGTCCGCGGACGAGTTCGCGGTGAACCCGTTCTTCCTTCCGAGGTCCCCTGTTGCCGAGAACTTCGTGTACGCCGCCATCACCGGGCGTCTCCTGCACTACGCGGTCAACAGCCTCATTCTCGTTCCCAGCGGCCTGGTGCTGTACCTTGCGGTGTGCGTCTCCGCGGGCTATGCGTTCGGGAAGATGCGATTCCGCCTGAAGCGGCCCTTGTTTCTGCTGGTGCTCTTTCTCACGATCTTCCCGCAGCTTCTCCTGGCAACCCAGGTCTTCAAGCTCATCTCCCTGCTGGGCCTCACGAACACCGGCCCGGGCGTCATCCTGACCTGGGTGGCCTACTTCTCGCCGTTTGGGACCTACATCATGACCACGTATTTCACCGACATGCCCTACGAGCTGGTGGAGGCGGCCAGAATGGATGGCGCCTCCCCGTTGCGGATCATGGTGCGGGTAATGACGCCGCTTGCCATGCCGATGATCGCGACCATCGCCATCATCGGCTTCCAGTCCATGTGGAACGAATTGCCGTTCTCCCTGCTGATCCTGCAGGACCAGGGCTCACGGACCCTCACGCTCGGCATCGCCATGATGAGGGGGGAGTACGGCATCGGCGTGCCCGCCTTGAGCGCGGCCCTCGTCATCGCCATGGCGGTGCCCCTGGTCATGTTCCTCATTCTCCAGCGCCGGGTCACGCTCGGCGCCACCGCCGGTGCAATCAAGGGGTGATTCCATGATGCAGCACAATCGCTTCCGAGAGGATATGCTCGACTTGGAGGATCCGGCCGCAGCCGGGGACGTCGTCTATGTCGCCGCCCCGGCGACCTCGGCGCGGGTGGAAGGGGACGTCGCGGTGCTCACTCTCCCCCTGATCGCCCGAAAGCCTTCTTCATTCGAGGCGGATCCAACGGCCGCCCCGCTGCCCGCCGAGCTCTGCCTGCAAAGCTTCGGCGGGTGCATGGTGAGGGCATCCCTGGTTCTTGGCGCTTCGGAGACCGCCACGCCGCCGGAAGATCTCGACTCCAGCCCGATGATCGAGCGCGACCCCGACCTCCAAGCCGAGCATCTCGTCGTCCTCCGGGGCGATGAAGCCGGAGAGTACCTGGTCAGGGTTTCCGGCCGGGTGGTTCTTCGGACGTTGCCGCCCCGTCTTCCGTCGCACCCCTGGAGCCGGCAGCTGCCGGATCCGGATCCCGTCTTCGATGCGATCTTCTGCCCTGACGGCACGGTGGAAGTTCCGTTGATGGCCCACGACACTTTCTTCCCTGCCCATCGCGAGTCCATTGGCCTCGGGTGCGTTCTGCGCGGTGACCGCGCGCGTCTTTCTCTATTCTCCCTGCACGCCCGCCCGGGAGAGCGCTTCCTGGGAACCGGCGAGCGATTCTCCCGCTTCGGTCTGGCCGGCTCGACCATCGTGCTGGAGAACACAGATGCCTTGGGGGTGTCATCCCGGCGGGCGTACAAGAACGTTCCATTTTACGTGTCCAGCGCCGGCTATGGGTTGTTCGTCCACACCTCCTACCGGACACGGCTGTCGTTTGCCGACATTTCCTCCCGCGCCGTCCAGGGCGCGGTGGAATCGCCTGCCCTGGACCTGTTCTTCATCGGCGGAGGCTCGGTACAGTCGATCGTGCGGAACTACCGGCGCCTGACCGGCGTTCCGCGCAAGCCCCCGCTGTGGAGCTATGGCGCGTGGATGGCGCGCATGACCTACTTCTCCGCGAAAGAAGCGCTCGACGTGGCGGCGGGAGTGCGCAAGGGCGGCTTCCCGTGCGACGTGATCCATCTCGACACCGGGTGGTTCAGGACCGACTGGAGGTGCGAGTGGGAGTTCAGCCCGGAGAGGTTTCCGGACCCCGAGGGTTTTTTCAGGGAAATGAAGAGTCTCGGGTTCCGGGTCAGTCTCTGGCAATTGCCGCTGGTGACGGAGGGCACCAGCCTCTATGCCCTGGCTCGTGAGAACCGCTACATCGCGCCGGGGACCATGCCTCCCCTCGAGTCGAAGTTCGATGATGCCCGAGGCTGCACGATCGACTTCACCAACCCGCAGGCCGTGGAGTGGTACAAGGGCCTGCTGCGGAAGCTGTTGAAGATGGGGGCCGCAGCGATCAAGACGGATTTCGGCGAGAACATCGACATGCAGGCCGCGTATCACGGCATGAGCGCGGCGCGGCTTCGCAACATCTACTGCCTGCTCTATCACAGGGCCGCGTTCGAGGTGACACGGGAGATCTACCCGGATGGCATCATCTGGGCCAGGTCGGGTTGGGCGGGAAGTCAGCGCTACCCGGTCCCCTGGGGCGGGGACGCGGCATGCACGTGGGACGGGCTGGCCGC
>JBKQPS010000104.1:0-2686 GCA_052144915.1 Spirochaetia bacterium
GCGGAGAAGGCGAAGATCGAGCTGTCCAGCGCCCAGACCACCTCGATCAACCTGCCATTCATTACTGCCGACCAGACCGGACCCCGGCACCTCAACCAGACATTCAGCCGCGCCCGGCTGGAGCAGCTCCTGGAAGACCTTTTCGAAAAGACGCGCGGTCCCTGTCTCCAGGCTCTCCGGGATGCGGGTCTCGGTCCGAAAGACATCGACCACGTCATCCTCGTGGGCGGCTCCACCCGCATCCCCGCGGTGCAGGCCATCGTGCGGGACATTTTCGGCAAGGACGGGAGCAAGGGCGTCAACCCGGATGAGGTCGTGGCGGTCGGCGCGTCGATCCAGGGAGGCATCCTGGGCGGCGAGGTCAAGGACGTCCTGCTCCTCGACGTCACGCCGCTCTCCCTGGGCATCGAGACTCTCGGCGGGGTCTTCACGAAGCTCATCGACCGCAACACGACCATCCCGACGCGCAAGGGGCAGACCTTTTCCACCGCGTCGGACAGCCAGACCGCGGTCTCCATCCACGTTCTCCAGGGGGAGCGCGAAATGGCGGCGCAGAACCGGACCCTGGGGCGATTCGACCTCGTGGGGATTCCCCCCGCCCCCCGCGGCATCCCGCAGATCGAAGTGACCTTCGACATCGATGCGAACGGCATCGTCCACGTATCGGCGAAGGACCTGGGAACCGGCAAGGAACAGAAGATCCGCATCGAGAGCTCGTCGGGCCTCTCGGAAGACGAGATCAAGCGGATGGTGCGCGACGCGGAATCGCACGCCGCCGAGGACCGCAGGGAACGCGAGCGGGCCGAGACGAGAAACGCGGCGGATTCGCTGCTGTACTCCACGGAAAAGTCCCTCCGGGACCTCGGAGAGAAGGTGAGCGAATCCGACCGGCAGGCGGCGGAAACCGCCGCGGCCGAGCTGCGCGCGGCACTCGCCTCGGAAGACCCGGGGCTGATCCGAACCAGGATGGAGGCGCTGCAGCGCGCCGCCTACGCGTTTGCCGAGGAGGTGTACAAGGAGGCCTCCGCGAGGTCCGGCCAGGCGGGCGCCCCGGGGAAAGACCCGGGCAGCGGAGAAAAGGCGGGCGCGAGGACCCGCAAGGGTGCCGGCGGAGAGAACGGTTCCCGCGAGGGTGCGGAAGACGTGGACTACGAGGTCGTCGAGTGAAACATGGCCAAGCGTGACTTTTACGAGGTGCTCGGCGTTCAGAAGAATGCCAGCCGGGAAGAGATAAAGAAGGCCTACCGTCAGCTCGCGATCAAGCACCATCCGGACCGCAACCCGGGGAACAAGGATTCGGAAGAAAGGTTCAAGGAAGCCACCGAGGCCTATGAGATCCTCGCGGATGACCGCAAACGCCAGACGTACGACCAGTACGGCTTTGCCGGGCTCAACGGCATGGGCCAGCCGACCGCGCAGGACTTCTCCACGATCTTCCAGGGATTCGAGGATATTTTCGGCGACGTGAGCGGGATCTTCGACTCCTTCTTCGGCGGGGGGTCCCGCCGGCGGTCGTCCGGCCGGGGTTTCGGCCAGCGCGGCTCCGACCTGCGCTACGACATGGAGATCGGCTTCCTCGAGGCAGCCTTCGGCGTGAAGAAGGAAGTGACCTACGCGCGGGCGGAGCGCTGCGACGTCTGCAAGGGAACCGGCGCGGACAAGGGGAGCGGCCGGAAGCTCTGCCCCACGTGCGGGGGCTCGGGCCAGGTGCGAAGGAACTCGGGCTTCTTCTCCATCGCCTCCACCTGCCCCAGCTGCAACGGCGAAGGGGAGATCATCGAGAAGCCGTGCGCCGAATGCCGGGGCACGGGCACGCTGCGCAGGTCCCGCACGATCACGATCACGATCCCCGCGGGCATCGAGGACGGCAAGCGCCTCAGCCTGGCCGGCCAGGGAGACGCGGGCGCGGGCGGCGCGCAGGATGGTGACCTGTACGTTTTCCTCCGCGTGCAGCCGCACGAGAGCTTCGAGCGCGACGGAAAGGACGTCTACTGCGCCATCCCCATCTCGATCACGCAGGCTTCCCTCGGGGCGGACATCGTCGTCCCCACGCTGGACCAGAAGACGGTCCGGGTGACCATCCCGCCGGGCACGCAGAACGGGCGGGTCTTCCGCCTGAAGGGGGAAGGCATCCCGGAGCTGCATTCCTCCACCCGGCGGGGCGACATGTACATCAAGATCGTCGTTCGCGTTCCCACCAAGCTCAGCGCGAAAGCGCGGGAGCTCCTCAAGGAGCTCGCGTCCTCCAACGGCGAGGAGTCCAATCCCCGCCCTATTCCCCTTGCCGAGATGAAGAAGTAAGGCCCGGAAGACGCAGCTCCCAAAAAGAAAAACCGCCCGGTACAGGGCGGCTTTCGTTTATCAGAAGAAGACTTGGAACTGTACGGGTGGTTATAGGGTGCTGTATTTGATTCCCACCATTGCGGTCAGCGCCCAGAACGTGTTGTTGAATGAGGCGCCCCCCAGAGCGGCGGGCAGTGGCAAGGTATTGTTTGTCAGGCCCATGTTGAAAAGCAGCTGGGGGGTTATCGCCAGATTGCTGCCTACGCCGATATCCAACCCCGCAACGAAGTTCAGGCCGCCTTCCCAGCCGTAGGTATTTGTCGAGTCCAGGCTCTGAGAACCGTTCGTAAAGACCATAGGTATCTGAGGGTTGTATGTGAGATTCGTAGTGCCGCCAAGGAAG
>JBKQPS010000105.1:0-24987 GCA_052144915.1 Spirochaetia bacterium
TGACGTGCAGATCCCAGAAGTGGTTCCACTTCTCGTCCGGCGCATCCATGATCGTTTCCGAGGTTCCCGTGCCCGCGGTGTTGATGAGGATGTCCACGCCCGCGAATGACGTGGCGACGCGCGAAACGACCGAATCGACATCTTCCTTCCGGCTCACGTCGGCGGAGATGCCGATCGCCTGCACCCCGTGGGACCGGGCGATGGTGCCGGCCTCGGCTTCCACCCGCGGCTTGTCCCTTGCCACGATGACGATATCCACGCCTTCGGCGGCGAGTGCATGCGCGACGGCGAGCCCGATTCCGACGCTCCCGCCCGTGATCACCGCGCGTTTTCCCTTCAGCTCGAGGTCCATACGTCTGCCTCCTGTGCGGCGGCAGGATAGACCGGCACTTCCGTGGTGTCAATTCGCCCGAGCAATTGACAAATCATCGAAAAGGACTAGCGTCTGGTGATTGGCAGCAAGGAGCGGGCGATGAAACAGTCGGTCATGACCTCACCCGGACGCATCGAATTCCGCGACATCCCCGTTCCCCCGACGGGCCCCGCCGAGGTGCTCATCAGGATGAAGCGGATCGGGGTGTGCGGTTCCGACATCCATGTCTGGCGCGGAAAGCACGCACTTACTCCCTATCCCGTGGTGCAGGGACACGAGGTTTCGGGTGTGATCGAAAAAGTCGGCGCGGCAGTCCGCGGGTTCACCGCCGGCGAGGCGGTGACGGTCCAGCCGCAGGTGACGTGCGGGACCTGCTACCCGTGCACGCACGGCGCGTACCACATCTGCGACAACCTGAAGGTCATGGGGTTCCAGGCAACGGGAGCCGGTTCCGAGTTTTTCGCCGTCGATGCCGCGAAGGTGTTGAAGCTGCCCGCGCGGATGGACCTGGAGCACGGCGCCATGATCGAGCCCGCCGCCGTGGCGGTGCATGCGCTGGGCCGCGCCGGGGACGTGCGGGGGCGGACGGTGCTCGTCCTGGGCGCGGGGACCATCGGCAACCTGGTTGCCCAGGCCGCGAAGGGCCTTGGGGCGGCCCGGGTCATGCTCACCGATCTCAGCGAGTTCCGGCTGGGCAAGGCCCGGGAATGCGGGATCGAGCTCTGCGTGAACACCGCGACGACAGACCTCGCCGCTGCCGTGAAGGAGCGTTTCGGCGAGGCAAAAGCGGACCTGATCCTGGAGTGCGTCGGAAGCCCCCAGACCATCTCGCAGGCGGTGGCCGTCGCGCGCAAAGGCACCGACATCATCGTGGTGGGGGTCTTCGGTGACAAGCCCACGGTGGACATGGGGACCGTCCAGGACCGCGAGCTTCGGCTGATCGGAACCCTCATGTACCAGGAGCCGGACTGGAAGAAGGCGATCCAGCTGGTGGAGACCGGGAAGATCCGTCTGGCGCCGCTCATCACCGACCACTTCCCGTTTGCGGACTACCCGAAGGCCTACGAGTACATCGAGGAGAACCGCGAGCGCGCGATGAAGGTGATGATCGTGGTGGAGAAATAGGGAAAGGAGCCCCGGCATGGACGAACAGGTGAAATCCGAGGAGACCCTGGATCCGCAGGACTGGGACGACATGCGCGCCCTGGGCCACCGCATGATCGATGATGTCATGGAGAGCCTGCAGAATATCCGCGAACGCCCCGTCTGGCAGCCGATTCCGGAGCACGTCAAGGCGAGTCTCTCGAAGCCCCTGCCGATCACGCCTTCCCGGCCCGCCGACGTGTACGAGGAGTTCAGGAACACGATCATGCCCTACCCGATGGGCAACATCCACCCGCGTTTCTGGGGCTGGGTGATGGGCAACGGAACCCCCCTGGGCGTCCTGGCGGAGATGCTCGCCGCGGGCATGAACCCGAACATGGGCGGCGGGGAGCACGTCGCGAACTACGTGGAGAGCGAGGTGCTCAGCTGGTGCAAGGAAATGATGGGATTCCCTGCGGAGGCCAGCGGCCTGCTGGTGAGCGGGGGATCCATGGCCAACCTGGTCGGAGTGACTGTGGCGCGCAACAGCCGGGCCGGTTTCGACATTCGCCGCGAGGGGCTGCAGTCGGATCACCCGCGGCTGGTGATGTACGGCTCGGCGGAGATGCACAGCTCGCTGGAGAAGAGCGTCGAGCTGATCGGCCTGGGCGGCAGCGCCCTGCGAAAGATCCCGGTCAACGCCGAGTATCAAATCGATCTGTCCGCTCTGCGGAAAGCAATCCAGGAGGATCGCCGGGCAGGGCTTCGGCCATTCTGCGTCGTGGGAAATGCCGGCACGGTGAATACCGGTGCGCTGGACGACCTGGAGGCCCTGGCGGAGATCAGCAGAGGCGAGGGTCTCTGGATGCACGTCGACGGAGCTTTCGGCGCGCTCGCGCGCCTTTCGCCGGCCCTGCGCGCGCTGGTGGCCGGACTGGAAAAGGCAGATTCGCTTGCCTTCGACCTGCACAAGTGGATGTACATGCCGTTCGAAGTGGGCTGCGTCCTCGTGCGGCGCGAGCAGGATCACCGCCGGGCTTTCTCCCTGACCCCGGATTACCTTTCGCGCGCCGAACGCGGACTGGCCGCGGGGACTCACTGGTTCAGCGACTACGGCATCCAGCTCACCCGCGGATTTCGGGCACTGAAAGTGTGGATGTCGATCAAGGAGCACGGGGTCGAAAAGTACGGACGGCTTATCCGGCAGAATGTCGACCAGGCGCGCTACCTCGCCGGCCTCGTCGACGCGTCCCCCGTCCTCGAGCGCCTGGCACCCGTGCCTTTGAACATCGTCTGCTTCCGCTATCGGGCGCCCGGGTATGGCGAGGAGGAATTGAATGCCCTGAACGGTGAGCTGCTCATCCGCCTGCACGAGAGCGGAATCGCGGCTCCGAGCTCCACGACGCTGAACGGAAGGTACGCGCTGAGGGCCGCCATCACAAACCACCGCAGCCGTCGCGAGGATTTCGACGTCCTTGTGCACGCGGTCGAGCGCATCGGGAAGGAGCTTGCCGGTGGAAGATTCGGCCGGGCCGGTGGAAAGAGCTGACACCTGCCCGCGGTACGACCGCGCTACCCCCGCACCCCGTTCACGATCCTGATGGCGGCCTTGCAGTTGTCGCGTATCTGGGCCCACTTCTTGTCCGCGATCGCCTCGCGGTTTGCGATCCAGGTTCCGCCGACGCACGCGATGATCTTCTCCGCGAGGTAGTCGGGGAGGTTTGTCATGGTGATGCCGCCCGTGGGCATGAACCTCACGCCCATGTGCGCGAACGGGGCGGAAAGGGCCTTGATCACCTTCATGCCCCCGAAGGCCTCCGAGGGAAAGAACTTCAGGAGCTTCAGCCCCAGGGCAAGGGCCTGTTCGATTTCCGTGGGGGTGATCACGCCGGGAATGAAGGGAAGCCCCCGGTGCGCCGCTTCCGCCACGACGTCCTGGTTCAGGCCGGGCGCCACTCCGTACTTCGCGCCCGCATCGCACGCCCGTCCGAGGTTCTCGGCAGTGAGAACCGTGCCCGCGCCGAGCACCATGGACGGCCTCTCCCTGGCGATCTTCGCGATCACTTCCGCCGCCGCGGCGGTGCGGAAGGTGATCTCCGCGACCGGCAGCCCGCCTTCCAGCAGGGCGTCGGCGAGAGGCAGAGCCGCCTCCACCGAGTCGATGGCAATGACCGGGACCACCACGTGTTTCGCCAGCAGGGCAAAGACGTCATTTCCACTCATACGCTATCCTCCTGAGAGAAGGGGAAAGAGGGCAATCTCGTCGCCCTCGCGAAGCTCGGTGGAAAGTCCCCCCGGGACCTGGAGCCACCCGCGGCCGTTGATCGTGGTCATGAGCATCGGACCGGGAACGACCAGCCCGTAGGTGTCCTGCAGCCAGTCCGCGACGGACCGCAGGGTGCTCCCCTCGGGGAGCGCGAGCTCGTCCAGCCGTTTGCCGGTCGTCTCTCGAACGGTGGAGAGATACCGTATCCTCACGTTGGCCGCGGTTCCCGTGCCGCGGGCTGCTCCGTCAGTCATGCAGCCCATTGTAGTCGTTCTGCATCGCGTCGTACATATCATTGTGCCCGCGAAAGGGCGCGCAGGAGATTGTCCACCGCGGCGTGGGTGGCGCGGGACACGCTCTCCGCCGTGAAGGCGCCCACGTGGGGGGTGGCGATCACCTTGTCGTGGGAAAGAAGCGGGCTGCGATCCGGCGGCTCCTTCTCATGGGCATCCACCGCGTAGCCGGCAAGCTGCCCTTCCTGCAGCGCGGCCAGCACCGCCGCTTCATCAACGAGCCCGCCGCGCGCCGTGTTGACCAGCACCGCTCCCTTCTTCATTCGTCCCAGCGCGCCCGCGTCGATGAGCGGCTTTTCTCCGGGCGCGTGCGGGCAGTGCAGGCTTACGACGTCCGAACAGGCGAGCAGCTCCTCGAGAGGCACGAAGCGGAAATCCGGCGAGGGATCGTAGCGGGCGTCCGGATGCGTGTCGAACCCGAGCACCCGCATGTCCATGCCGAGGGCGAGCTTCGTGACCAGCCGCCCGATCTTTCCCGTGCCAATGATGCCGAGAGTGCGGCCGTTGAGCTCGATTCCCTGGCGGCGCTCCCATTCGCCGGCCTTCAGCTTCGCGTCTCCGAACGGGACGGACCGCACGAGGCCCAGGACGAGCGCGACCGTCAACTCCGCGACGCCGCGGGCGTTCGCCCCCTGGGCGCGCAGCACGGCGATCCCCCGGCGTTCGCACGCCGCCAGGTCGATCGAATCAACGCCCGTGCCGTTGCGGCTGATAGCTTTCAAGCGGTCGGCCCGGGCGAGAACAGCCTCCGTGATCTTCTCCAATCCCGCGAGCCACCCGGCGCAGCCGGGAACGAGTCTGGCCAGTTCCTGCTCTTCCGGAACTCTGCCCGGCGTGCAGAACACCAGCTGGTGGCCTGCCTGCGTCAGGAGGTCCAGGGCAGGGTCTCCCCCCCTGGTCAGGGAGCGCGGCGTGACGAGGATCTTCGCCACAGGCTCATCCTCTCTCTGAGGAAACGATTTCCACCTTCCCGGCACGTTTGAACACGCGCAGCGGGAACCCTTCCTTCTCGATGTCCCCGTAGTTGTGCCCCGCCTCCCCCGGGTATACGCAGAAGGAAATGAGAGGCTCGTCGCCCGTGTTCACCGTGCGGTGGCCCCAGAACGGGGGCACGTACACCATTCGTCCGGGCAGAAACCGCTCGACGGCGCTCTCCCCCGTGGGCAGCTTCATGATCATGTACCCTTCGCCCCGAAGGCACAGGTAGGTCTCCGCCGTGCCCGGCACCGCGTGGTAATGCCCTTTCGTCATGAAGCATTCGCCGCCCACGCTGCCCGCATGCGTCTTGCTGATGCAGAACTGCAGCTGTCCGACCTCCGGGGGGATTTTCATCTCGAAGACCTCGTAGTGCACGGGGTCGCCCTGCGCGACGAGGGCTTCCAGCGCCTCCGCGTCCCCGTAGCGGCCCCGCATGCTCGACGCTCGGCGGATCGTGTGAACCTGCGGATCCTTCATGATCCCGCGCACGAGGTCGAAGTCGACGCCGAAAGGCCTGTCCGCGTGTTCTTTCATGCCGTCCATCCGTTGATCGACTCCAGGAGCGCCGCGTAGCGCGCGGTTCTCCTGCGGCCCGCCTCGACCCGTCGCGGGTCCGGCTGCGTGACTATGCCGGTGCGGATCCAGCGGGAGCGCGCCTCCTCGATGTCCCGCAGAGTTCCCTCCCCGTAGCCGGCAAGGAGCGCGGCACCCAGCGGCGCGCCCCCGGCGCCGACGACCTGGACGATCGGCACGCCGAGGGTGTCGGCCTTGATCCGGTTCCACACGGCGCTCTTTTCCCCGCCACCGGTGACCCGCACTTCGCTGACGGTTCCCGTGCCGAAAAGGCTCTCCAGGGTGCGCAGGTAGATCCCGTATTCCAGGGCGACACCCTCCAGCACGGCGCGGAAGAGATGTCCCGTGCCGTGGCTCCAGCTCAGCCCCACCCACGCGCCGCGCAGGTCCGGCTGGCTCGGGCTGACCCTGCCGCCGAGATGGGGGACGAAGATCGGGTCGTCGAGCGCGGGCGTCACGGAGGCGGCCATCTCGTTCAGCCGATCGAAGTCCAGGGCGGAGAGCCCGCGGAACCACTCCAGATTCATGCCTCCGCCGTTGATATACGCGTAGGGATGCCAGAGCATCGGCACGGCCGCGCGGCCGCAGCTGAGGATCATGGCCTTCTCGTCCGCGCGGTATTCCGCGGTCGTCGCGGCGAACACCGAGGCGGTGCCCGCCACGTCAACGCAGATGCCCGGCCGGGTGGCGCCGCAGGAGAGAAAGCTCGCCGTGGTATCTCCGCACCCGGCCACCACCGGCGTGCCGGGAGGCAGGCGGCAGGAGGCGGCCGTTGCGGGATCCAATTCGCCGACCACGTCGTGGGATGCGACGATCCGCGGCAGCACGGCCGCGTCCACGCCGAACCGGCGGCAGAGGCCCCGGTCCCAGGCCGCGGCGCGGGTGTCGGCGAATCCCGAAAAGTGCAGGTAGCTGGTGTCGATGAACGCGCGCCCCCCGTCCAGGCCGCACAGGCGCATGGCGGCGTACCCTCCCGGCTGAACGAATGAGCGGATTCTGCGGTACACGGCGGGCCGTTCGTTTTTCCACCACAGGATCTTCGGGCCGTGGTTGAAGCTGGGGGGGCTGCCGGTTTTCCGCACGATCTCCGCGCCCGCCTCTTTCTGCATGGTCGCGATCCACGGCGCGCATCGCGTGTCCAGCCACGAGTCATAGGGGGTGACGTGTTTCCCGTCCTCGCCGATGCCGATGATACCGGCCATCTGGCCGTCGATGGCGAGCGCCCGGACGATGCCCTTCCCTTCGGCCCGGGCGGCGCACTCGGCGATCACCTCGCACGTCGAGCGCACCTGGCGCTCGGGGTCCTCCTCGACCGCGCCGGGCACGGGGCGGAGGAGCTCCGAGGCGCGGAATGCCTCCCCGAGGCACTGCCCGCCGCTGTCATAGACGGCCCCCTTGACGCCCTGTGTGCCGATGTCCACGCCGATGAAGAGTTTCATGGGAACTCGATGACGTTCTTGAGGCCCTTGCCCCGCATGACCTGGTCGAAGGAGGCGCGGATCTCTTCCAGGGGTGTGCGCATCGTGACGAGGTCCTTCACGACCAGGCATCCCGAGGCCACCAGGGAGAGGGCCTGGCGGTACTGGATGAGGCTCTGGCGCGAGGTTCCCGTGATCGTGATCTGCTTGTAGTGCACGAGGTTGGTGTCCAGCGCGACCTTGCTCCTGCCCTCCGGCAGCCCGCCGAAAAACATGACCCGGCCGTTGACGCCGACGACCTCCAAGGCAAGGATCTGGGCTTCCGCTGAAGGGGCGGCGGTAATGCAGACGCTCACGCCCTTCCCTCCCGTGAGCACGGAGAGCCGTTCTTTCAAGCCCTCGCTCTCAATGGCGATGACGGCGGGTTCAATTTTCCCGCAGAGGGAGAGCCTCTCGGCGCTCAGGTCATTCATGCAGACGCGGGCGGCGCCGGCCATGAGGGCGATCTTCGCGTGCATGAGACCGATCGGCCCCGCCCCGATGACGAGCACCGTGTCACCCGGGACGATCGCGATCCGCTGGAAGGCGTTGTAGACGCACGCGAGGGGCTCCACGAGGGCGGCCGACACGAAGTCGGCGCCTTCCGGGATCGGGGCGAGGTTTCCCTGCCACACCGCCTCCCGGGGAATCAGCATGAAAGGAGCGAACCCGCCGGGGATGTTGATGCCGAAAGCCCGGGAGGCCGCGCATAGCTGTGTGTTGCCGCTCACGCACTGGTCGCAGACCCCGCAGCCCATGTTGGGGGCCACCGCCACTGGCATCCCCGCGCGGTAGCCGCCGACACCCGGCCCCACGGCCTCCACGATGCCGCTCACCTCGTGCCCAAGGACGAGCGGGTTCCCCTCCGACGCGCCCCGCGCTCCGTTCTTGTACATGCGGATGTCAGTCCCGCAGACCGCCGCCGCCTTCACGCGGAGAAGAACTTCCCCGGCTCCCGGCGCGGGGACCGTCACCTCCTCGACCCGCAGATCTTCCTTTCCGTACAGGCGCGCCGCGCGCATCGTCATGGATTCTTCCCCTCCACCCGCACCGGCGCGCGCTCCACGATCGAACGGTTGCCCGCGTTCACGACGGCGACGGCCATGCGGCCGTCGATCCCGCGGACGCGCGGCGGCCGGTCATCCAGGATGCAGTCCACGAAATCCCGGTCTTCCGCGGCATATGCCTCGCTGAAAAGGACGCGCCAGCTCTTCACGAATGGCTGCACGATTCCCCTCGCGGTGGAGCAGGCAACGACGAAATCCTGCTCGCGTCTTCCCACGAACATGACGCCCGACGTCCCCACGATCTCCATGCGCGAGTCGTACCCGTAGCCCACGGACACCGCCCCGTCGATGAAGCCCTGTTTCCCGTCTTCGAAGCGGCAGACCATTGCCACGTTGTCGTAGAAGTCCGGATATCTCTGCGCGGCCTGGGGGCAGCGGAAATTGCCGCCGATCGCGTACACCTCGTCGATCTCGCTCCCCGCGAACCACCGCGCCGCGTCGATGTCGTGGCTGTTCACCTCCGCCAGCGGCCCGTTGCTCTTCCCGACGTCGTACATCCATTCCTGGGGAACGCTGGGCCCGCGCGTGAGCGACTTCAGCAGGACGACGTCCCCGATCTCACCCGCTTCGACCCGCTCCCGCGCCGCCCGGAAGCTGTCGTCGTACCGCCGCATGAAGCCGATCTGCAGCTTCACCTTTGCAGCGTCACACGCTCCAATCATTTCGTCGCACTCCCGCACGTCCATCGCCATGGGCTTCTCGCACAGGACGTGCTTGCCCGCACCGGCAGCATCGAGTGCGATGTCCTTGTGGAGCGCGGTCGGCGTGACGACCACGACCGCGTCGACCCGGGAGTCGGCCAACGCATCCCGGTAATCGGCGTACGCCGTGTCCACTTCCAGCTCCCGCTGCGCCTGCTGCCGCGTCGGCCCGTGGGGATCGGCGAGCGCGACGAGCCGGGCCCGCGCAGACCCGCGCGCGAAGTTCCGCGCGTGGATCATGCCTGCCCTTCCGGCGCCGATGACACAGATGCCGAGCCTGTTGTCTCCTGGGTTCATCTGGATGATTCCTCTCTGCGTGCCGTGCCGAAGAGGTCCGAGCTGTCACTCGAGGTAATATTCCTGCTGTCGATTGTTGTCAAGTTGTATTTTTTATTATCACTTCAATCCGGGATTCAATCATAAGCGAAAGATCTTGACAGGCAGCTATGGTGATGTTACGACGTCGACACGCATGAAAGCCGCGCTCGTTCCCGTCTATTTCAAGTCTGCCGGGATGGACGAGGAGTTTCGACGACATCTCGAGCTGCTGAGGACCCTGCTCGTGGCGGAGGCCGACCTCCTCCCGCCGGTGCCGCTGGGTTCCCGGCTGCCCGCCGCGGACGCCGTGGTGTTCCCCCAGCTCATCGGTGATGCCTTCTCCCGGTTGAAGGAGCTGAAGGCGGTGAAGCTGCCCGTGCTGGTCCTCACCTCCGATTTCGGCACGGTGAACATGTGGGACTGGGAGATCGTCACCTTCATGAAGTCCCTCGGGACGACCGCGTTCACCCCGTACGACCTCGACCAGGCGAAAAAGATCTGCCGCGCGCTCGCGCTGAAACGCGAGATGCGGGAGGTGAAGTTTCTCGTGTTCCAGGATCGACCCGGGGTGGGAGGCCGGCAGGGGGAGATCTTCAGGCGCTTCTGGTGTTGGGAAGACCGCAGCGCGGAGCTGATCAGGGAGAAGTTCGGCATCAGGATCGTGAAGAAGAGCTTCAAGGAGCTCGGCGAAGCGGCGAGGAAGATCGGGGACGCCGAGGCCCGGGCGATACTAAAGGACCGTCCCATCCCGAGCACCGGGCTGGGAGAACGGCCGCTGGCCTCCGCGGTGAAGCTGTACCTCGCGGTGAAGCGGGAAGTCCAGGCGGACCCCTCGATCCAGGGCGCCGGCATCAACTGCCTCAACGAGTCGGAGTACTCCGACACCACGCCCTGCCTGGCCTGGGACCTGCTCTACCAGGACCAGGGGCTCATCTGGGCCTGCGAGGCGGACACGCTTTCCCTGCTCACCCTGTTCCTTCTCGAGCGCTCCCTGCGCGCGCCGATCATGATGAGCAACCTCTATCCCTTCCTCATGGGCAACGCGGCGCTCCAGCACGAGAAGATCGACAGGTTCCCCGACGTGCCCGAGCCCGAGAACCACCTTCTCATGGTGCACTGCGGTTTCTTCGGCGTCGTGCCCCGACCCTTCTGCGTCTCGTGGAACCTGCGGCCCCGGGTCCTGGCGATCGTCGATGAGAATGCGCACATGATGGACGCGCGCATGGCCACGGGCGCAATGACGCTGGCAAAGCTGCACCCGCAGCTCGGCCGCATGCAGGTGATCCGCGGAGAGCTGGAAGGCTACGTGCAGTACCCGGGATCGGACTGCCGCAACGGCGCCCTGCTGAAAGTGCGCGATGGACGGCAGATCATGAAGTCCTTCTATTCCCACCATTACTGCCTGATGACCGGCACACAGGCCACGGACATCGAGAACGTCACCCGGGTGATGGACGTCGAGGCGGACGTCCTGTGAACGGGCGGCGCGGCCGGGGGCTACGCCGCGGCGGTGACGCCGGCGACAGCGCATGCACATCCTGACAATCCTGGCCCTCTCCTTCTCGTCGAACCTGGACAACCTGGGAGTCGGCGTGGCGTTCGGCGCCAGGAAGACCTCGCTGCCGTTTTCGTCCAACCTGCTGATCGCGGTCATCACCAGCTGCGGCACCTTGATTTCGATGATCCTCGGGCAGGATGCAGCGATCATCGTGAGGAATCAGCAGGCCGCCCGCGACGCGGGCGCCCTCATCATCGTGGCAGTCGGCCTGTACCTTCTCCTGCAATCATTGCGCAACCCGGCTGCCGCGGTACCGCCGCGGGCGGGCAGGGGTCCCCGGCGATGGCTGCCGGAGTTGATCCGCCTCGTGCGAGATCCGTCTCGCGCCGAACAGGCTGCCGGGGGCTCGATCCGGCTTCCGCACGCAGCCGCGCTGGGCCTCGCATTGACGCTGAACAATCTGCCCAACGGCTTCGCCGCCGGATTGCTCGGGCTCAGCGTGGCGCTTACCACGATTTCCGTCTTTGCTCTCAGCCTGCTCACCCTTTGGATCGGCCTCCGGGTCGGACAGCGCTTCCTGTCGCGTCTCCTGAGAGACTGGGCCGGGCCAGCCGCAGGGGTCATGCTTGCTCTTCTCGGCGTGTACGAGCTTTTCAGCTGACGGGAGCAGAGACGCACGCTCCTTGACGCCCGCGCCGGGCGGGGATTATGATCGCCTCACAACAAGAATCGCCGAGCAGGACCGTCTGCACCCCTCACGCCTTCCCGGGCCGCGGGGCATGGC
The DNA here is from genome assembly GCA_052144915.1 of Spirochaetia bacterium. Lineage (GTDB taxonomy): Bacteria > Spirochaetota > Spirochaetia > SZUA-6 > Fen-1364 > Fen-1364. The sequence continues at coordinate 11,392 of JBKQPS010000105.1, forward strand.
GGCCTGCCGAAGAGGTCCCGGCGCGGTGCGCGCCGGTGCCTCGCAGGGACTCCCGGCGCGCAGGCGCCTGCCGTCCCAGGGCGTGTCGGGAAACCGGCACACCTCCCACTCTTGGAAAGGCGAGAAGAGGCTTTCACCGCTTTCCTGCAAGCAGCGTGAGCCCCCTTCCTGCCTTCAAAACTCCGCGTTTTGGAGGTCGATGATGAAAAGGTTCGTTGCGGTCGTTCTCGTCCTCTGCGCGATCACCGTCGCCGCGGGGGCGCAGAGTCCGTCTGCGCCGATGCAGGGCACCCGCCTGCGGCTGGCCACTACCACGAGCACCCAGGACAGCGGGCTGCTGCCGGTCCTGAACCCGCCGTTCGAGAAGCTCACCGGGATCACCGTGGACGTGATCTCCGTGGGCTCCGGCAAGGCGATCAAGCTCGGCGAGAACGGCGACGTGGATGTCGTGCTCGTGCACGATCGCAAGGCAGAAGACAGGTTCGTTGCCCAGGGATTCGGGGTGAATCGCCGCGACGTCATGCACAACGACTTCGTCGTCGTGGGGCCCATGGAAGACCCTGCGCGGGTCGCCGCGAGCGGCAGCGCGGTGGACGCGTTCACCCGCATCGCCTCAGCCGGGGCGGCCTTTGTGTCACGGGGGGATGCCTCGGGAACGAACGTGAAGGAGCTCGACCTCTGGGCCGCCGCCGCGGTGAAACCGGCGGGAGGCTGGTACAAGGAGGCCGGGCAGGGAATGGGCGAGGTGCTCGTCATGGCGAGCAACCTGGAGGCATACACGCTGACCGACCGCGGGACCTGGATCGCGATGAAGGACAAGCTCCCCGGCCTGCGCATCCTCTGCGAAGGGAATGCCGCCCTGTTCAATCCCTACGGCGTGATCGCGGTCAATCCGCAGAAGCATCCCGAGGTGAACTACATGGCGGCCATGCAGTACATCGCCTGGGTCACCTCCGTGCAGGGCCAGAAGATCATCCGCGACTACACCATGGGCGGGCAGCAGCTTTTCACGCCGGACGCCGTGAAATAGGGGCCGGGACACGGGCGTTCTGGGACGCGCGTTCGAGCTCATCGTCTCGGGTGACCGGGAGGTCTGGTTCATCACCTGGACCTCCCTCCGCTTTGCCGTGGCCTCCGCGTTCATCGCCTGCATCCCGGGAGTTCCCCTCGGCGTCATGATCGCGCTGCGCCGGTTTCGCGGCCGGCGCGCCCTGCTCGCCGTGCTCACCAGCCTCATGGCCCTGCCCACGGTCGTGGTCGGCCTGATCGTCTATTCCCTGGTCTCTCGCGCGGGTCCGCTCGGCGGCATGGGCATCCTCTTCACCCCCCGCGCGGTGATCCTCGGCCAGGCGATCCTCGCGCTGCCGATCGTCGTCTCGATGACGGCAAGCGGCCTGAGCAACCTCGACCCTCTCTTTCCCGAGGTCCTCACGACGCTGGGCGCCTCCCCCCGGGAGGTGCTGTGGATGAGCGTGCGCCAGGCGCGCGGCGCCGTGCTGTCCGCGACCCTCGCCTCGTTCGGCAGGGTCGTGGGAGAGGTGGGTGTGGCAATGATGCTGGGCGGCAATATCCGCTGGTACACGAGGACGATCACCACGGCGATCGCCCTGGAGACGAGCAAGGGCGAGTTCGAGCAGGGTCTCGCCCTCGGCATCGTGCTGCTGATCGTGGCGCTGGGAGTGAACGCGGCGCTGCACGCGGTGGTGCGGCATGAGTAGCACCCCGGCCGCGCCGCTGTTCGCGCTTCGAGGGCTGCGCGCGGGCTTTGACGGCAGGCCCGTGGTCACCGTCGAGTCCCTGGAAATCCGGGAGGGCGAGGTCACCGTCCTCGTCGGGGAAAACGGGTCCGGCAAGACCACTCTCCTGCGGCTCCTGAACGGGCTGATTGCCCCGGCCGAAGGGTGCGTCGAGTTCCGCGGGAAGCCGCTCGGCGCGGAGGGTCTCGCCGACGTGCGCCGCGACACCGTGCTCGTCCACCAGTCACCCCTGCTGTTTCGCGGCACTGTCGGCCTCAACGTGGGCTACGGACCGAGGATCCGGGGCATGCGCCGGGCGAAGGCGGCCGCGCTGGCCGCCGCGACCCTTCGTCGCGTCGGGCTTCCCGGTTTCGAGCGCCGCCGCGCGTCGGCCCTCTCCGGCGGAGAGGCGCAGCGCGTCGCCCTTGCCCGTGCGCTGGCCCTCTCGCCGCGCGTGCTGCTTCTCGACGAGCCGACCGCGAACGTGGACGAGCAGTCGCGGCGGGAGATCGAGGCGATCGTCCGGGAGGTCTCAGCCTCCGGCACCACGGTGATCATGAGCACGCACAACATGGAGCTCGCCTACCGCGTGTGCAGCCGGCTGGTGCGGCTGGATGCCGGGGTGCCGCAGGAGGCGCAGGAGAACATCCTCAAGGGGAGGATCGAGAGGATCGACGAGCGCTTCGCATACTTTCGGACCGGGGAAGCCCTCCTGCGCTGCCCGGCGCGGCAGGGGGATTTCTCGGTTGCCGTCGTTGCCTTCGACGAGCTGATCCTCTCCCGCACGCCGCTGGACTCCAGCGCGCGGAACCAGCTCACCGGCGTCGTGACCGGGATACGGCAGGCCGGAAGTCTCCTGACCGCGGTCATCGACTGCGGCATTTCCCTGCAGGCGCTCATCACCGCGGAAGCGGCGGCGGAGATCGGCGTGGCACCGGGTGCCGCGTGCGTGGTAACATTCAAGACCTCCGCGGTGCGGCTGTACTAGGATGGAAACAGGATGATCGAGCTCGAACGGGCCCTGGAAATAGTTCGGAGCGTTCCTCCCCGGGTGCGCGTGGAAACGATTCCCCTCGAAGACTCCCCGGGCCGGGTGCTCGCCCGGGAAGTGGTGTCTCCGGTGGACTCGCCCCCGTTCGACAAGTCGGCGATGGACGGCTTTGCCATCTGCGAGGGCGAGGATTCCGCGGAGCTGCGCATCGTGGATACCGTTGCGGCGGGCGGCCTCCCCGCGACCGCCGTCCGAAAGGGAGAGTGCGCCAGGATCATGACCGGCGCGATGCTCCCGCCGGGAGCCGGCCGCGTGATCCGCCGGGAGAACGTCCAGGAACGGCCCGGCAGCATTCGTATCGTTGCGCCGGAGGAGGGTGACAACGTTATCCGTCGGGGCGCCAGCATCCGTGCCGGCCAGCCCGTGCTGCGGCCCGGTGTGATCGGGCCCACGGGAGTGGGGGTGCTGGCGGCAGCGGGCATCGCCCGCGTGGAGGTGGCCGTGCCTCCGCGCGCCGTCATCCTCTGCACGGGGCCCGAGATCCGCCCCGTCGGCGCTGCCCTCGGCCCGGGCGAGATCTTCGACAGCAATGGGCCGCAGCTTTGCGCCCAGCTCGCCGCCATGCGCTGCCCCGGCACCGCCCGGGCCGGCATCGAGGACAAGCCCGCGCCGCTTGCCGCGGCAATGGAAGAGGCCCTTTCCGAATGCGAGCTGCTGCTCCTCACCGGCGGCGTCTCGGCTGGCAGCTTCGATTTCGTCCCCGGCTGCCTGGAGGACCTGGGGGCCGAGATTCTCTTTCACGGCGTGGCGGTCAAGCCCGGGAAACCCACCCTTTTCGCACGCCGCGGCGAGCAGTACATCTTCGGGCTGCCGGGAAATCCCGTGTCGACATTCGTGATCTTCGAGCTGTTCGTGAAGCCGTTTCTCTACCGGCGCATGGGCATCGACTGGACGCCGGTCACGTACCGCGGAAGACTCGCGCGGGCATTCGGCAGGAGCGCGGCGGACCGTACCGAGTTCCTGCCCGTCCAGGTGCGGCACGGTGTCGTGGAAACGATCGGGTACCACGGCTCTTCTCACCTGAACGCGCTCGCCGAAGCGCATGGCCTGATGCGGATCGAGTCCGGCATCCACGAACTGGAGGAAGGGGCGCAGGTCGATGTTCGACCGCTTTGACCGCGCGATCACGTACCTGCGGATCTCCGTGACCGACAAGTGCAACCTGCGCTGCCGCTACTGCATGCCGCCGCAGGGGGTGCCGCCGCGGCGTCACGAGGACCTTCTGAGCCTGGAGCAGCTCGCGGAGGCCGCCCGCGCCGCCGTGGGACTGGGCGTCACCAAGATCCGGCTCACCGGCGGGGAGCCCCTGGTGCGCCGCGGAATCGTGGAGCTGGTGCGCATGATCGCCGCCATCCGGGGCCTCCGTCACCTTGCCCTCACCACCAACGGGACGCTGCTCGCGCCCCGGGCGGGCGAGATGCGCGCCGCCGGCCTGGATTCGCTGAACATCTCCCTGGACACGCTGGACGGGGCGCGCTACCGCGAGATCACCCGGGGCGGCTCCATCGAAGACGCCCTGGACGGGATCTGCGCCGCGCGAGCGGAAGGCTTTCCCGTGAAGATCAACATGGTCGTACTGGACGACGAGTCGAGGAGGGAGATCGAGGAGATGCGGAGGTTCTGCGCATCGATGGACGCGCGGCTGCAGCTCATCAATCACTTCGACCTCGCGAGCAAAAAGGCTGACGACTATTCGTTCGACCGGCCGCCGTCGTGCGCCGGCTGCAACCGCATCCGGCTCCTCGCCGATGGAATGTTGAAACCGTGCCTCCACTCGGATGAAGAGGTGCGGCTGGACCCGGCGCGGCTCGGCGAAAGCCTGCGGGAGGCGATTCTCGCCAAGCCCCGGCGCGGCGGGGTCTGCACGAGCCGCACGATGCGGCAGATCGGAGGCTGATCGTGGGCTTGAGCCATATCGACGAGCAGGGGGGCGCGCACATGGTGGATGTCTCCTCCAAGGCGAGGGTCCGGCGCACCGCCCGCGCCTCCGCGACGATCCGCATGCAGGGGGAGACCCTCCGGCTCCTCCGGGAGGGGCTGCTGAAGAAGGGTGATGCCTTTGCGGTGGCGCGCGTTGCCGGGATTGCCGCTGCCAAGCGAACCGCGGAGCTCATCCCGCTGTGTCACAACATCCGCATCGACCAGGTCAGCGTCGACCTTTCCCTCCGCGAAGACGGGGTGGGCATCGAAGCGACCGCCGTGTGCACGGAGAGCACGGGGATCGAGATGGAGGCGCTCACCGCAGCCGCCGTCGCGGCCCTGACGCTGTACGACATGTGCAAGGCGGTGGACAGGAAGATGACGATCGTCGACCTCCACCTCATCGAAAAGACGAAGGAGGAGAAATGACGGGGCAGTTTTCCATCCTCTCGGTCAACATCTCCCCGCGCACCGGCGAGCAGAAGCGGCCCGTCCCCCGCGCGGTGCTCCGGGAAAACCACGGCATCGTGGGCGACGCGCATGCCGGTGACTGGCACCGCCAGGTTTCGCTTCTCGCCGAGGAGGACATCGAGACGCTCCGCGGCAGGGGGATCGAGATCGGCTTCGGGGATTTCGCGGAGAACATCACCACCCGCGGGGTGGACCTCTCGTCGCTGCCCGTCGGCGCACGCCTGGTCATCGGGCATGCCCTGCTGGAGATCACGCAGATCGGGAAGGAATGTCACACGGGGTGCGCGATCTCCCGGACGACGGGTGACTGCGTCATGCCGCGGAAGGGCGTGTTTGCCCGGGTGATCTGCGGCGGGGAGATCGATCGTGAAAGTCGCGGTCATTACGATCTCTGACCGCGCCTCCCGCGGAGACTACGAGGACCTTTCAGGGCGGGAAATCGAACGGGAGGTCCGGGCGCGCTACCCCTCCGCCGAGGTATCGCGGACCGTGGTTCCTGACGAGGCCGGCGACATCCTTTCCGCCCTGGAGTCGCACGCGGGGGCCGACTTCATCCTCACCACGGGAGGAACGGGTCTTTCTCCCCGGGACGTGACGCCGGAAGTGACCATGCGCTTCTGCGCGAAGGAGGTGCCCGGAATCGCCGAGGCCCTCCGGGCGCAGTCCTACGCGGAAACGCCGGCCGCGATGCTGTCGCGGGGGTTCGCCGGGATCCGGGGCACCACCGTAGTGGTGAACTTCCCCGGCGCGCCGCAGGCGGTCCGCTCGTGCATGAGGGTCCTGGGCCCGGTCATGGATCACGCCCTGCGGATGATCCGCGCCGAGGGGCACTGAGGCCGCCGGTCAGGATGGCCTTCACCCGGGACAGCAGCTCCTCGGGCTGGAACGGCTTGCTCAGGAAATGCAGGGCCCGGGTGCCTGCCGGAGAATGGAACTTCACGTCGTCCGTGTACCCGGACACGTACAGGACGGGGAGGTGCGGCCGTGAGCGTGACAGCCGCTCACCCATCTCCACGCCGCTCATCCCTCCGGGCATCACCACGTCGGTCACGACGAGGTCCAGTGGGGTCGAGCCTTCGGCGACCAGCAGACCCTCGCGGGCGGCGGCAACCGGCACCACCAGGTAGCCCGCGCGTTCCAGCACCTTGCAGGTGAGCTCGCGGACGGCCGCCTCGTCCTCCACCAGGAGGATCGTGCCGGTGCCGGAGAGCACGCGGCCGGGGTGTTCGTCGGCCGGCGGCTTCTCTCCCGAGGGCTGCACCTGGGGCAGCGCGATCGTGAACGTGCTGCCGCGCCCCGGGGCGCTGTTCACCTGGATCCTGCCCGCGGACTGGGTGACGATCCCGTACACGGTCGAAAGCCCGATCCCCGAGCCCTTGCCCTCGTCCTTTGTCGTGAAGAAAGGCTCGAAGACGTGCTCCCGCGTGTCCTCCGACATGCCCACACCGTCGTCCTGGACGCTCAGAAGCGCCCAGCGGCCCGGCGGCAGGCCGGCGGGGAATCTCCCCTCTGCACCGACGGCAGTCGCGTCGGCGCCTCCTGTTTCCAGGATCAGCTTCCCCCCGCCCGGCATGGCGTCGCGCGCGTTCACGGCGAGGTTCATGAGGATCTGGTCCATCTGTCCCTGGTCGGCGCGGACCCATAGCGCATTCGGGGCGAGCCGGACGATCAGCTCGATGTCTTCGCCGATGAGCGGCCGCAGCAGGGTCACGGAGTTCGCGACGACCTTGTTCAGATCCAGCACCGCCGGCTGGATGATCTGTTTGCGGCTGAATGTCAGGAGCCGGCTGGTCAGCGCCGATGCGCGCTTGATCGTATTGCGGATCTGGCCCAGGTCCGAAAGCGCCGGGGGGTTCCCTTCGAGGCTGTCGGACAGCAGGCTGGTGTATCCCGAGATCACCGTGAGGAGGTTGTTGAAATCGTGCGCGATGCCCCCGGCCAGCCGGCCGACCGCCTCCATCTTCTGGGAGTGGAGGAGCTGCTCCTGGGTCCTGCTCAGCTTTTCGAGGCTGCTTTCGAGGTCGCGCATGAGCCCGGTTTTCCTCCAGGCGGCGGCGGCCTGGTGCGCGAACGCGGTGAAGACCTGCAGGTCCTCGGGGCCGAGCTCCTGGCCCGCGACGACGAGAAGCCCGAAGGGCGTGTCCTCCAGCACGAGGGGAGCGAAAATGACCCCGGTGGCCGCGGGGAGACGCGGGCCGTCGGCGGGCAGAGGAGCGGAGGCGCGGTCGAAGAACAGCGCGAGAGTCTCGGGCTCGAGGGTGCTGTACAGCGCGCCGCGCCCGTCCATGGCCTGGGCGACTTCCGGGGCAGCGTCGAATGAGAGCAGCGGGCCGGAGTCGTTCTCGGGGTCTGGCACGCTTACCTCTGCCGTGACGCCGCTGCCCCGGCAGTGAGTCCGCAGGAGCCGCGGAGAGTCCGTGCACGCCATGAACACGGCGCTGTCGAAGCCGATCCCGGAAAGGACGCGCACCGCGGAGGGGAAGATCTCCGCCGGCGTGAGCGCCTGCTCCATGGCGAGGGTGGCCGCATTGAGGGACTGCAGGAGCCGCTCGGTCCGCTTGCGCGCGCTGATGTCGGTGACGATGCCCAGGAGGGCAGGAGCCCCCTCGTAGCCGATGAGCCGGGTCGTGAGGATCGCGTCGATCCGTCTTCCCTCGCGGGTCACCAGGACGAACTCGTGGGGAGGGACCTCCTCCCCTTTCATGTGGCGGCGGAAAGCTTGTGCGGCGACCAGGTCCTCGCCCGGCGCCGCCAGCCGTCGAAGGTCGAAGCCGGGAGCATACAGCGACTCGCGCGGGTACCCGAGGGAGATCTCGCTCTGGCGGTTGGCGTAGGCGATGCGCTCCTCCACGAATATGAAGATGATGTTGGGGGACTGCTCGGCGAGGTTCCGAAACTTTTCCTCCGATTCCCGCAGCACTTTCTCGGTGCGAAGGCGCACGTCCAGCTCCCGGGTCACCTTCTGGTACAGCCGGGCATTTTCGACCGCGACCGCGACCTGGTCGGCGATCGTCGTGGCGAGGAGCAGGTCCTCGGTGTCGTACCGCCGGGCCCGGTAGGTCTGCACGCTCATCACGCCGATGAGGCGCTCGCCGATCAGCATCGGAACGCCGATCCACGACGACGGGTCCTTGCCCGTCCCCCAGCGGAGAGGAGTGAACCCCCCCGAGCCCGCGAGGGCGTCACGGCCGTTCAGCAGCAGGGGCTTCCGCGTGGCGGCCACGCGCGAAGTCAGCCCGGAGCCCAGGGGTTCGCGCAGCGGCGGCTCACGCAGCCCTTCGTCGACCTGGATGCGGAAATCGAGGGTGTCGCCACTCTCGTCCAGGAGCGCGATGAAGAACGCGTCTGCCTCGAAGATGGGGGTGACCTCGCGGTGCACGGTCTCCAGCAGGTCGTCGAGGTCCAGGACGGCGCCCGCGGCGGAGGAAATCCTGTTCACCAGCGCAAGCCGCTCCGCCCGCCGGCCGGTTTCCTCGTACAGCCGCGCATTCTCGATGGCCGAGGAAAGCTGGTCGGCGATCGTCTGCTGCGTGAGCACGTCCATCTCCCCGAATGCGTCCGGCTTTCCGCTCTGCACGTCCAGAACGCCAATCACCCGGTCGCTGCGCAGGATCGGCACGGCGAGCTCGGACCTCGTCCTTTCCGAGTCGAGCAGCGCGACGTAGCGTGGGTCCCGGCTGACATCACCCACCACGAGGGGCCGTCCCGCAGCCGCGACCCACCCGCAGATTCCTTCCCGGCCGATCTTCAAGCGGAACGCACTGAGGTAGCGCGGCGCCGCGGGGTGGGTGGATGCGCGGAGCACCAGCTCGTCGCCCGAGACGAGGAACACGGCCACGGTGAAGTAGTCGAACGAGTCGCGGATCAGCGTCGCGGCCTGCCCGAGCAGCTCGTCGATGCGCATGAGGGTCGCGGTCCGCCGGCTGATCTGGGAGATGAGCTCCTGCCGGTGGGCGCGCTCGCGCAGGTCCGCGGTGAGCTCGCGCAGGGGATTGAAGAGCTGGCGCGCGATGATCCCCCAGCCCAGGAGCACCACGCTCACCATGTTGGTGATCGCCATGACGGGGAAACGCGGCTCCAGGACGCCGCCCACGAGGAATCCGGCGGCGAGCAGCCCGACGCTCGAGGCAATGGGGGGGGTGCTGCTGCTCCGCCAGGTCGCGGCGAGCAGGACGAAGGACGCCAGCAGACAGGCCGTGGGCAGAAGGATTACCGCCAATCCCTCCGGGGTGATCCGGTAGAAGACGAGACCCTCCGCGCTGATCCAGGGATCGGCCAGGAGCTTTCCGGAGAAAAGGGTCCCCGCGAAGCCGAGCATGACGGCAACGACGGCCGCGATCACGCCGATCGGCCACCATCCGCGCAGGCGGGTGAATCGGACGCAGAAAAGAAAGAGGAACGGCGCGGTCAGCGCGAAGAAAAATGCGGCCAGCTCGAGGAGCAGGCCGGGATTGCCTGCTTTGAAGTGCAGGGAGAGCCGCAGGAGGAGGGAGCAGACGACGAATCCCGCCTGCATCGTCGTGAACAGGACGAAGCTGCGGTTCAGCGGCTTGTTCAGGCCGGCCCCGCTCACCGCCAGCGCGAGACCGCCGGACAGCGCGAGGGAAAGCGACAGGCAGGAAATGTCCAGCCCCAGGAGAAAAGGCACGGCGCGAACTCTTCCTTAATTCACGTGGCTTTCGTCAATTCCTTATCGGCATCCGGCGCGCCCGGCTCGCCGGTGCTTTTCCCCCTCACCGTGTCGATGCGGATGGCGATCACGCAGGTGCGCGACAGCGAGCCGGGGCGGTACGAAGCCTCCGTGAACAGCCCGTCGGCGTAGTGCCGCATGATCGCGTCCAGGCCCCTCCGGCGCTCTTCTTCATTCTCCACGATCCGCGCCCGTCCCGTGCCGACCACGCTTCGCGCCGCGGAGGTGAAGTCGCAGGCCGCGCTGCCGGCAATGACCCACATGTCCGTGCATGCCGAAAAGCCCACCACCGGGGAGCGGCGCAGGAGGTCGATCTTCGCGCCCGCCAGAGCGCTGTGCACGTACAGGGTGTCTTTCTCCAGGGCGAAGCAGACGGGAAGCACGTAGGGGGCGGGCTCGTCGCGGAGCGCGAGGAACAGGACCCGGGCCGACGCGAGGACGGCGTCGATCGCCGCGCGGTCGACGATTTCCCGCTCGGCGCGCCTCATGGGACGATCCGTCACGCTCACCCGGACCGCTCCTCGCTGTCAGGCGAATCGTTCGTGGCTTTCGGAAGGCTCCTCGCAGAGAAGGCTGTCCAGCCGGCGGATCGTACGAAAGAAATCCCTCTCCTCGAATATGCCGGCGAAGCGGAAGATCGAAGCCATGCGGGGGGGAAGGGCCTCGTAGACGGAGCGCGAGATGCTGACCGTTCCCGGCAGGGTCGAGGACTTTTCGAGGTGCGCCGCGTAGTTGATGACATCGGAGACGATTGTACCCGTTTCGATGCAGAACTTCACCCGTCCGCAATGCAGCGCAAGGCGCAGGGCAACGTCTCCGGCAGGTGACCCGGAAGCGGACAGGTTGAACACGGGCACCGTGCTCTGCAGCTCGATGGCGAAGCGCACGGCGCGGGCCTGGTGGTCTCTCAGGGCGAAGGCGATCATTCCGCCGTCCCCGGCCCACGACCAGATCCTTCCGTCCGCGGGCGCGAGCTTTTCCCGGAGAAAGCTCCACAGCGTGAAGTACAGCTTCTCCATCCGGCGCGTCCCGAGCTTCCGCACCTTCGCCGAGTTGCCCATGATGTCGAGGCTGGCGACAGTGATATCGTATTCGCGTCCGTCCTTCAGGCACCCCCAGTTGGGGAGGTCCAGCGGGTCGCGGCGCGACGTGGTGACCTTGCGCGTCTTGTAGTCGTAGTGGATGCCGGTGCGCACGAGCTTTCCGAGAAACTCCTCCAGGCCTCCGACCTGGATGGGCCTCCCGTGGACCACGCCGTTGTCCACTTCGACCACGAGCTTGATGAGGGAGGCAAGCGTCTCGCCGCGCGCGCATTTGTCGACCAGCAGGCCTGCGCTCTTTCGCGGGGACAGGGACACGTGGTGACGCTTCCCGGCCGCATCGTTGGAATCGAAGCAGCCAAGCACGAGTCTTCCCAGCTCGTTGACTTCGTCAGTTTTGAAATTCGCGGCTATCAGCTCAATCAGATCGTTTCGAATCGCCGGCTCGAGCTGCATCGTTCCAATCCTTCAGGGTTTCAGATTTTGCAACGTTCGAAATGGAACGATTGGAGATAATGAATAAGAACACATAGATCTCAGATTGTCAAATGGGATGTTTTGTCCCGCCCTGCCGCGATCAGTATTCGGTCCTCATTTGGCTTGGTAGCCGAACTTCTGCCCCGCTGGGTATGCGCCCATGCCAGCGTTCGAGCTATAGCCATTCCGCCCCGTAAATGTGCGCAACTGTGTCGCGCACTGAGCGGAAGCTCGAGGCGAGGTCGCGTATGAACTGTTCGGAAGTCAGTGAGGCACACGCTTCGATTGTGCGGCGGTTCGCCCAAGCGTTGAAGTCGTAGAGTAGACGCAGGTCCTCGTCATTCATGGCCATCAGCTCCTTACGAGCGGGGAATGTACCGACGGTGCCAAGCCTCTTTCAAGTTGAACCGCTTTTTTGTGTCAACGAAGTGTTGAAGGGCATTCACTCAGGGGGAAGCTCCTCTATTTCCCCGCGAGCGAAATCCTCGTAGGCCTTGATTGCCTGGACGTCAACAAATCCCTTCGAGAGGGCGATTTCACCGAATGGTCGCTTGTCACCAGCCGCCTGGAGCCCCAGGACTTCTGTGATCTCCTCTGAGGTCATTACGCTGATCCTTAAGAAGAAATGGCCGATGCGCTCCATTCAGCACCTTTCATTCGTCTCGGAGTGAAGATGGTTTCCCATCTTCAACGCCTCCAACACCCGAGCCCGTCGGCCGACGTGGCCATCCATGAGGCGCCGCGGCGACCTGCACAACGTGCACGCGCACGTGATGCTCACGATGGGGATATCGGGCCGCCGTCCTGGGCAAGTCGATCCGCGAATGCGAAGTGTACATTGGGCAGGGTCGAAGAAGAAGTGAAGACGCACAGGATCTTGATGTTACTATCGACTCGCAAGAAACGTAAGAAGCTGAATGCGGAAGGTGATTCAGTGAAAGCCGAGAAGCAGGATTGCGTCGCCGAACGCGATCAACTTTCGCGACGCCTGGAAGATGAGGAGGTGCAGGAAGCGGTGGCTATCGCGAGCAAGGAGAACCCCGAACTGGTCAAGCGCTGGTTCGCATTGGAGGAGATCGAGAAGGAGTGGCGCCGGCGAGATATTTTGAAGCTGGACCTCGAGCACAAGCAGGAGAGGCAACGTGAACAGGGGCCTGAGTTGGGATTCAAGAAGGAGCTGGGCCGATCGGACGACGGGATAGAGAACGGTCGCGGACGCGAACGAAAGGGTCCGGAATTGGAGCTATGAAGAGAAGGCGCCTAAATGGATGTTGAAAAGCGATCACCCACAGGAGCGCTTCATTTCCCACGGGCGATTGGGGAATATAAGCACGTCGTTCCCACCTTGTGCCTCCTTCTACTGGCCGGCCTATCCGCGTGGTTTCACACGCCAGAGATTGTCATGCGCCACTCCTACTTGCTGGCCACCGCGCGCGAAATATCGGTATACTTTCTTACGGGCGCGGGTGGGCGCGATTCCGCTTTTTTTCCCCCCCCTCCCTGGTGACGGGCCTGCCGGCCAAACGGCCCGCCACCCTCCGGGTCTATGTCTTGGGGTGTCAGCGACTCTCCAGGCAGTATGTGAAAAAAACTGCTGCCTGCGCGATGTTGGCCGCCGCCGTGATGGCTATCGCGCGGGGCAGTCGGGACAAGTTGCAGGGGAATCGTACCCTTATGCAGAAGGTGAGGCATCGGCTTTATGGATGAGAAGGACATCGATCTTGTCCCCATGGTCATCGAGCAGACCGGCCGTGGAGAGCGGGCCTACGACATATACTCCCGTCTCCTCAAGGACAGGATCGTCTTCATCGACGGAGAGATCTACGACCTGAACGCTGATCTCGTGGTCGCCCAGCTCCTGTTCCTCGAGAGCCAGGACCCCGAGAGGGACATCCACCTCTACATTGACTCTCCGGGTGGCGCGGTGACGGCGGGTCTCGCTATCTATGACACGATCCAGTACATCAAGCCAAACGTACAGACCATCTGTCTCGGGGGGGCTGCCTACTTGGCGGCCCTGCTACTCGCGTGCGGCGCCAAGGGCAAGAGGATGGCCCTGCCCTCCTCGCGCATCCTCATCCACCAGCCCTGGGCGTGGTGTCCGGCCAAGCGGTGGACATCAGCATTCATGCCCGGGAGCTCATCCGGATTAAAAAGCTCATCGTGTCGTACTTCGCCAGACACACAGGCAAGTCCCCCGAATCCGTGGAG
>JBKQPS010000106.1:0-2933 GCA_052144915.1 Spirochaetia bacterium
AACCAGGCCATGGTGTTCCTCCTTGCGTGACGTCACAATCAGGATAACCGCTTGCTTTCTACCAGAGAGTTGTAACACAATCCTTGACTCATGGAAACGTCTCATTCCGCGCCGCGAGAGGTATATCTCCGCGCCTTCGCCCAGGGGCATTTCAACCTGTTGATCCTCGTCGGTTCCGGCGGCCTGGCCAAGAGCCGCTCCGTCCGGGCCGTCCTCAACGGCAAGGCGTGCTGGATCGAGGGCAACGCCACCCCGTTCGGCATGTACATCAAGCTCTACCGGCACCGCGACCAGTTCGTCGTCATCGACGACGTCGATGCCCTCTACGCCGACCGCAGCGGGGTTCGCCTGCTCAAGTGCCTGTGCCAGACCGAGGAGGAAAAATCCGTGGCCTGGCACTCGGACGCGCGCAGCCTGGAGAAGCAGGACATCCCGCGGGAGTTCACCACCAAGAGCCGGGTCGTCATCATTTCTAACGACTGGAAAACGCTCAACAAGAACGTGGCGGCGCTCCAGGATCGGGGGCATGTGCTCCTGTTCCAGCCCGGCGCGGCAGAGGTTCACCGCAAGGCCGGGACGTGGTTCGACGACCCGGAGATCTACCAGTGGTTTGCCGCCAATCTGCACCGGGTTCGCGAGCCGTCGATGCGGCATTACGTGCGAGCGAAAGAACTCAAGGCTGCCGGCATGGACTGGACCGCCGTCCTGGCGGTCGAGGCCGAGAACAAGCGGGAGCGGCTTGCTGCCGAGCTGCTGGCCAGCGCCGCCCACGGCAGTACCGCGGCGCGGGTCAAGGCGTTCGTAGAGCAGGGGGGAGGCTGCCGGGCGACGTTCTTCAACTACCGGCGAAAGCTTGCGGGCGCGAACGGGAGCGGTAATGGGGCCGGATAGCTCCCCCTTGGTATTGCGTGCGTGGGGTGATGGCTGAGCTTGCACTGACCGGCCAATAGGTGCAGTATATCTCACTTATATGCCCATCATGGGGAAATGTCCTATTTACTTTGATTGAAACATGGGACATAATGTGGGGAGGGCAGGGATGCCGTTTGATGTGCCATTGCCAAGGAAGCTCAAGGCCGAGGGCTGGAAAGTGAAGATTCGGGAGAAGGAACGCGTCGAGCCGCCGCATGTCACGGTCATGCACAAGGCGGACGAATGGCGGCTCGGCCTCCGTGACAGGCAGTTGCTCGTGCCGCCGGGCGGGCGGATCAAAGACATCGACCCTGCGGTGATGCAAATCATCGAGGAACACTGGGAACAGCTCATAGAAGCCTGGGACGAGAAGTATCCGGAGAACCCGGTTTCCAGCGCCGAGGATGGAGAGGACGGGAATGAAAACGATGCTTGATACCGGACAGAGATTTGTTTTCCTGGGATCGCAGAAAGGGCTGTTCAAAGAGCCGCTGCCGCCGCACGTCTTCGTCTGCCATGACCGCTCCGAAGTGGAAGCGGCCGTAACCAGCCCAACGAAGCGCATGACGTGGATTTCATTCACACGTAATTCTACGGATATGCTTCTGGAGAAGGCCGTAGATACCCGTGCCGATCTTCGCGGCTCACATTTGATTACGCTGACGCCGCCACGTTCGGAAAGCATCTCCGCTCTGCTCGGCCTGTTTCATCCGGTCTTCGGCTTGGTGGATGGTTTCCAGTGGCTTCCTAAAGCGGAACTGGTCGAGGTCATCACGAGAGATGACGCCTCCGACCGGTTTATTGGCGGAAGCGTCGATCCCAAGGCGAAGACCCTGACTCTGCTGCGGGGCGACATCGAGGCGGTAGTGGCGCCGTTCGCGATCTTCCAGAAATCAGGGGATGGGACGACTCCCGATTTCACCAGGCTCCAGCTTACCGACTATGGCCGGACAGTCGCCCTCGGCGACTACGAAGCATCGGCGGATGCTATCCTGTACGAGCTTGATCCTGCCTACCGGCGTCGGCTTAAGAAGCAGCGCCGGCAGAGTGAGCGAACGTTCGGGGCTTCACTGATGAGGCTGCGGAAGCAGCGGCGCTTGAAGCGAAGCGATTTCGCGCCGATTTCCTCGAAGGAGATCGCCCGCATCGAGCGTAATGAGGTGGAGAAACCTCACGCGAAGACGCTGGAAGCCATCGCTGATCGGCTCGGCGTCCGTCCCGAAGAAATTGACGGTTATTGATGATAGGGTACATTTAAACAAACGATACCAAAGATAGGATGGTGGGTTGCCTCCTTACCGACAGGTAGGCGCGAAGCGCGTGCTTGATCCCCAGCCGCATGGCGTCGTCCAGCATGGCGGCCGTCACCTCGGCAACAACATAACGCCCGGCGAGGTGTTGGCGAAAGCGGCGGGGAATCGACGATGCGCACGGGGACGTGAGGGTTTTTCCTTTGCGGCGGCGCGCGACGGCGCACGTGACTTCGACGGCGGTGATGCGGGCGATGTAAATCACGGTGGATGGGCTGCGGCGCGTGATGCCGCGAACCCAGGAGGTGCCGGTCTCCTGGACGTGGCGTTTGACCAGGGCGCTGGAATCGACGAAGTACGACGATGCCACCTCAGCGCCGCTCGCGGATGATGGTTTCCGACAGCGGCTCTCCCTCGATGAGGACGGGCTGATCGTCCGGATCGTCGTCGTCGATGTCCAGGGCGGGGTCGGGGAGGCGGGTGATGAGGCCGCGCGCCATCATCTGCCGGTGGAGTTCCTCAATGGAAAGCGGCTTCTTTTGCGGCCGGACAGGCTTGGCGCGTTTTGCGTTCTTACTGGACTCTGGCGATTTTACTTGATTTTCGGAGACTATAGCAAGGTTACCGGGCGGATTGAGTGAACGAATCGCCATCAAAGGTCGTAGTTCCTGGTAGAACCATTTCTCCAGGAGTTTCACCATGCCGGGACCCGGCGAATACCGCCCCGATCCCTCCCAGGGCATCACCCGCATCGAGGACTTGCCCAAGCCC
>JBKQPS010000107.1:0-6308 GCA_052144915.1 Spirochaetia bacterium
GGCGCTCACCGATGTGCTCCCCGCCACCGGAACCCACTTCGCGGTGACGGAAGCGGAGAAGCAGGAGATGTTCGGCCGCCTGCCCCCGGGGTTGTTCCGCGTCCACCGCTGGAAGCAGGACGTGGAAACCCTCGGCCGGGTGCCGGCCGATTTCATCAACAGGGTCTCCGAGGGAAAGCTCTCGTTCGACTGGCCGGCGCAGGTCGATCGGCTCATCGCGCGCGGCGGCCACGACCTCATCCTCTCCATCGGGCAGGTGGTCCCCCACGAGGTGGTGGGCATGGCGGGTCACATGAAGAACATCTTCATCGGGGCCGGGGGCGCGGAGGGGATCAACAAGAGCCACTACCTGGGCGCGGTGTACGGCATGGAGAGGATGATGGGCCGCGCCGAAACGCCGGTCCGCGCGGTTCTCGACGAGGCGGCCGCACGCTTTGCCACCCGCTTCCCGATCGTCCACGTGCTCACCGTCGTCGGCCGGCAGCCCGACGGCAGTCTCGCCCTCAAGGGACTGTTCGTCGGCGATGACCGCGAGGTGTTCACGCGGGCGGCAGCCCTCGCGCGCGAGGTGAACGTCCAGCTCCTCGACGAGCCCCTGGAGAAGGTCGTCGTCTTCCTTGACCCCGGGGAGTTCAAGAGCACCTGGCTGGGCAACAAGTCCATCTACCGCACGCGCATGGCCATCGCGGACGGCGGGGAGCTCATCGTGCTGGCCCCGGGGGTGGGACGGTTCGGCGAGGACCCGGGTATCGACTCCCTCATCCACAACTACGGCTATTTCACCACGCCGCGGATCCTGCAGCTGGTGAAAGAGAACCGTGATCTGCAGGAGAACCTCAGCGTGGCGGCCCATTTGATCCACGGCTCATCGGAAGAGAGGTTCCGCATTACCTACTGCCCATCCGGCCTCACCAGGGCCGAAGTGGAAAAGGCGGGTTTTCGCTACGGGGATCTGGCGACGATGAGCGTCCGCTACGATCCGCGAATCCTGAAGGACGGTTGGAACGAGCTTCCGGGCGGGGAGCGAATATTCTACATCTCCAATCCCGCGACAGGTCTCTGGGCGTCGCGCGCACGTTTTCACTGACGAGGAGTGACGATGGAACAGCTCGCGGATTTCGGGCTGATCGGGCTCGCGGTCATGGGCCAGAACCTGGTCCTGAACATCAACGATCACGGCTGGTCGGTCATCGTGTTCAACCGAACTGTTGCCACCGTGGACCAGTTCCTTCTCGCCGCGGCGCGCGGACGGGCGACCATCCGGGGAGCGCACAGTATGCAGGAGCTCGCGGGTGGCCTGAAGAGACCCCGCCGGGTGATGCTCCTCGTGAAGGCGGGAGACGCTGTCGACCAGACGATCGATCAGCTCCTGCCGTACCTGGAGCCGGGGGACTGCGTCATCGACGGAGGCAACTCGCACTTCCCGGACACGATCCGCAGGGCGAAGTCCCTGGCGGCGCGCGGACTGCTCTTTATCGGGACCGGGGTTTCCGGCGGCGAAGAGGGCGCGCGCCACGGGCCTTCGCTCATGCCGGGAGGGGATCCCCGGGCATGGCCGCTGGTGAAGGAAATATTCCAGGCCATCGCGGCGAAGACTGACGGCGCGCCCTGCTGCGACTGGGTGGGCGAGGACGGGGCCGGGCACTTCGTGAAGATGGTCCACAACGGCATCGAGTACGGGGACATGCAGCTCATCTGCGAGGCGTACCAGTTCATGCGGGACGGCCTGGGAATGAGCGCTTCCGACATGCAGGAGGTGTTCGCTGACTGGAACCGCGGCGAGCTGGACAGCTACCTCATCCAGATCACCGCGGACATCCTCTCCCACAAGGACGACGACGGGCAGCCGCTGGTGGAGAAGATCCTCGACACGGCCGGCCAGAAGGGGACCGGCAAGTGGACAAGCGTCTCGGCCCTCGACCTGGGGATGCCCGTCACCCTCATCGGCGAGGCGGTGTTCGCCCGGTGCCTGTCCGCGATGAAGGACGAGAGGATGAGCGCCTCACGCCTCCTGAAGGGACCCGGGGCCCGTATCGGCGGGAACAGGAAAAAAGTGATCGAAGACCTGCGGCAGGGGCTCCTCGCGTCGAAGATCGTCTCCTATGCGCAGGGCTACATGCTGCTCGGCGAAGCGGCGAAGGAATACCACTGGAATCTGAACTACGGCGGGATCGCGCTGATGTGGCGGGGCGGCTGCATCATCCGCAGCGTCTTCCTGGGAAAGATCAAGGAGGCCTTCGACCGGGACCCGGCGCTGTTCAACCTCATGCGCGATCCCTATTTCCTGGGGGTCATCTCCCGGTGCCAGGACTCCTGGCGCCGCACGGTCGGCGCGGCATTCGAGCACGGGATCCCCATTCCCGCGTTCTCCACGGCGCTGAGCTTCTACGACGGGTACCGCACGGCGCGCCTCCCGGCCAATCTCCTGCAGGCCCAGCGGGACTACTTCGGCGCCCACACCTACGAACGCCTGGACAGGCCCCGGGGCCAATTCTTCCACACCAACTGGACCGGCCAGGGGATGGACGTTTCTTCCGGTCACTATGACGCGTGAGGGTCCTCCGGCTTAACGCGACGCCGCGGCCCTTATGTCTGCGGCCCGGTCCAGGATTTCCTCGCGGCGTATTCCCGCCACCTCGTAGAGGGCGAAGATGTTTTCATCCGGTGTCTCGGGGGGAATCGTGTGCGAGGCGGCGAGAATGTACCCTCCCCCGCCCGCCGTCATTCCCTGGATCAGCTTTTCAGTTTGCCGCCTCACTTCGCTCGCGCTCCCGAACGGCAGGAGGTTCTGGGTGTCAACGCCGCCCATGAACGACAGGACCCCGCCGAACTCCCGTTTCAGCTCCAGCGGATCCATCCCCGGGCAGCCCGCCTGGACCGGGTTGAGCACATCGAGGCCGATCTCCACGAGGTCGGGGATGATGGGGCGCAGAGCTCCGCAGCAGTGATTGGCCACCCACAGGCCGTGCGACCTGCCCACGGAAAAGATCTCTGCCATGAGCGGCTTGATAAGCTCCCGCCATGTCGCGGGGCTCATGACCATCGACGACTGCCCTGCCACGTCGTCCCCGCACCACAGCCAGTCGATGGGAAGCTCCGCGCAGGCGCGGCGCGAAAGCAGCAGGGCGAAATCCGCGCATTTTCGAAACATCGCGCGGGTGAGATCCTGGTCCATGGCGATGTCGAGGATGGCGTTCTCCAGCCCCCGCAGCCTCCAGTACATCTCGAAGACGCACGGGGACACGTCGCACCCGATGAAGAACTGTTCCTTCTGGGCGAGCAGCGGATCCATGAGGTGCAGGAGAAAATCGACCTTCCCACGGGGGAACTCGTACGAGAGCATCTGCTCGCGCGATGCGTCCGCGAGCGGGAACCCCACGGGTTGGTTGAACGCGCCCTCCTTCACCCAGCGAACACCCCATGGATCGACGTGACTTTCCCCGTTCTTCTCGTGCACGATCCCTTCCATCGCCCAGTTGTTGTTCACCCATGTCATGCGCACATCGTCGCCCATGGCGGCGCCGACCGCGGAGGCCGGTATGCCGAGAAGCTGGCCGAGGTGACGGGCGGTCTGCGGGTGAAACCACATGAAGACGGGCACCCGGTCGGCCGGCTGCCGCCGAAGGGCCGCATGGACTCTCTGTTTCGGTGTCATGTGCTCCGATTCCTTGCCGGCGTTGATTTCACGCCTGCTCCCCGATAACATATATTTAATCTCTGTTTAAGCCGGAGTTATTGAGATGGAGAGGGACGGGGAATATCCTTGATTTCATGAGAGGAGAACACTCATGAAGCGATCCGTGGGAGAGCCGAGCCGCGCGGCCCTTCTCGTCATAGGCCTTTTCCTCCTGGGGGCGCTGCCAGCCTCCTGTGCAGGGTTGTGGATGACGTTCGACCTCTCGTACGGGTCCGCCTCGAGCACTTTCGGGCTCGAGAACCCGTACTTTGTCGTTCCGGTGCAGGGCAACACCTCGGCCGACCTGATTTTTTCCACGTCACTCGAATACGACCTGGTCCAGCGTGTGCCATTCGCGCTGGGTCTCGCGGTGAAGGGCGCTTTCGGCCTCTCGTCGTGGAATCTCGGTGTTCCACCTCTCGGCGTGACAGTCGGCTCATTCTACTACCCCTACGATCAGATCCACGTCGGCGCCGATTGGTGGGGGCTGGCAGGAATGGGCACGATGCATATTCTCCTGGGGCGGTTCCTCACCTGGGACGTCGCCGTTGGCTATGGACCCTACGGGTACTTCGACGTGGGCTATTACGACGACGTCGGTGCCGTGAGCGGCCCGCTCAGCGGAGGTTCGTCAGTTTTTCCATCGAACAGCTGGAGCATCGACTGGTCGACGGGCTTTTCCGTGGTGTACTGGCGGCGTGTGGGTTTCTTTGTGAGCGTCGGGTCGATGGGGCCGGATTTCATCACCAGCCTGGGGGTGAAGTTCGCCTTCTGAGCTGTCGCGAACCCCTTGAACCACCCGGGCGTTTCTTTCGTATATTGTCGGTGAGAGAAAAGCCATGGAAGACACAGGAAAACTCATTCTTCGCCTCACGACCGCCGGGCTCATCCTCTTTCACGGGATTTCGAAGGTCATCCGCGGCGTGTCGTTCCTCGACGGGGCGCTGACCGCTTTCCACCTTCCGACGTTCGTGGCTTACGGCGTCTACGTGGGGGAAGTGATCGCGCCGATTTTCATGATTCTCGGCCTCTGGACGCGGATTGCCTCCCTGGTGGTCGTTTTCAACATGATCATGGCGGTGCTCCTCGAAGCGCACCGGAATGCGTTCGTGATCCAGCGGACAGGGGCGTGGGGGCTGGAAACAGAGGCATTCTATTTCCTGTGCGCGCTCGTCGTGTTCCTGATCGGGGCCGGCAGGTACCGCATCACGAAGGGCGAAGGCATCCTGGGCTGAACGCGGCCTGCATCTCTTTGGCGGCCCTATCTGTTGACACATTTCAATCGTGAGTGTATTCTCGATTCGAACCTGCGGTAAGGAGCTTTTACAGTCATCTCCCCGCCACAACAGCCCTCGGCAGCATGGGAAAGGACTACCGGCGCGAAGGCCTGCGGGCCGGGGCGAACGTCCTCATGCCCAATTTCACTCCCCTGGCCCGCAAGAGGATGTACGAGATCTACCCCGGCAAACGGTGCGTCAGCGAGCCGGCCGGCGCCTGCGGCCTCTGCATGCAGGGGCTCGCGGCGACGATCGGCCGGACGATCGACTATTCGAGAGGCGACACCCGAAAAGTCCGGACGGGGGAACCGCACGGGACAGGGCCGCGCGGGCTTGTTGACTTGCTCCCGGCGAAGCGGCGATAGTGGCCGCGAGCCCACCGAGGAGGAAATATGTTTCGCAAGATCGAGGCCATCATCAGGGAAGAGGCGTTGGACGCGGTGCGCACGGCTCTCTCTGAGATCGGGATTGTCGGCATGAATGTCTTCGAAATTCGGGGCCATGGACGCCTGGGCAGCCAAGAGCATTCGTGGAGGTACACGTACCTGCACAAGGACATGCTCCCGAAGATCCAGCTGAACGTCATTCTCAGCGAGCACAACGTCGAACGGACCGTGGAAGCGATCATGCAGGCTGCGCGCACGGGGAAAGAAGGCGACGGGATCATCTTCATCTATCCCGTCGAGGATGTCGTTCGCGTGCGGACCGGGGAACGCGGGGCCGAAGCGCTTTCCTACCCCGGCGACATCGACGCCCGCCGGGCGCGCTGAGCGCCGTGCGCTACCCCGCCGCCTCCTCGGGGACACCGGGGGTGACAGGACGGTTGAGGGCGATGAGGGCGCTCGGCGCGGCAAGGGAGAAAGCAGCGACGATGGCGAACATCCCCCGGATCCCCACCGCGTCGGCGAGGACGCCGCCGATCCAGGGGCCGGTGAACATCCCGATCGCATACACGGACTGGTGGATGCCCATTGCCGTGCTGCGGTGCGCCGCGTCCACTCTCTGGATCGAGAGCCCGAGGAGGATCGGGAAGAATAGTCCGTTCGCCAGGCCCATGACCACGGTGGAGACGAAGAGGAAGGGGACGGACTGGCCGAGGGCGGGCAGCACCGCTCCTCCCGCGAAAGCGGCAAAGCTTCCGTAGAGGATCAGCCGTCTGTGCCCGCGGTGCGCGACGAGGGTCGCGAGGAGGTTCGCCGCCGTGTTTGCGGCGATGTTCAGTGTGATGATGAGGCTCGTCGCGACCGCGCTCGCCCCTGCCTGGCGCGCCAGCAGGGGCATGAATCCGAAGGTCAGCGCCCAGACCCCGAACTGGCAGAGGGCGTTCGTGAAAGAGGGGACCAGCACGTCGCGAC
>JBKQPS010000108.1:0-3629 GCA_052144915.1 Spirochaetia bacterium
CATTGCGAACATGCTGGACGCGGACCTCCTGGTGATGCTCACCGACACCGACGGCGTCTTTGACATGAACCCCAAGACGCACACGGAGGCGCGCGTGCTGCGCACCGTGGAACGGGTGACAGACGCGGTGCTCGCCGGAGCCGAAGGCAAGGGCTCCTCGTTCTCTTCCGGGGGCATGGAGTCGAAGATCCGCGCCGCGGACATCGCCACGCGCAGCGGGGTGGGGGTGGTGATCGCGCGCGGAGACGGCCTGGACCTGGGCGGGATACTGGAGGGACGGGAGATCGGCACGTGGTTCGTCCCCACCGCGCGCCGCATGAAGGGCCGCAAGAAGTGGATGGCGTTCAACCCGCGCACGGACGGTGCGATCGTCGTCGACCGCGGAGCCGAGCGCGCGCTGCTCAAGCAGGGGAGGTCGCTCCTCCCGGCAGGGGTAACGAGCATCCGCGGCGCCTTCCCCATGGGAAGCGTGGTCTCGATCCTGGACGAGGAGGGCCTCGAGCTGGCGCGCGGCCTGAGCAACTTCTCCAGCGAGGAGCTGGAGAAGATCCGCGGCATGAACACGAAGAAGATCCCCGAGGTGCTCGGCGCCGAGGCATATTTCGACGAGGTGGTCCACCGCGACAACCTCGTCATCGTCGCGAAAGGCACGACATGAGCGACCTGCATGACTACATCGTCACGATTGCCCGCGCGGCGCGGAACGCGTCCGTCGGTCTTCGAACCCTGAACGCCGCGGCCAAGAACCAGGCCCTGGAGCTGATCGCGCAGTCCATCGACGCGCGGCGGGCCGAGATCAAGGCGGCGAATGCGAAGGACGTCGAGCGCGGCAGGAAATCAAACCTCACCTCGGCGATGACGGAACGGCTCACGCTCACCGATAAGCGCATCGACGAGATCGTCTCCTCCCTGCGGGAGATCGCCGCGCTGGAGGATCCCGTCGGTGAGGTCACTGGGGTGCGCCGCCCCGCGGGATTCCTGCTCGAGCGGGTGCGCACGCCCATTGGCGTGATCGCCATGATCTACGAGTCCCGGCCGAATGTCACCGTGGATGCCGCGGCTTTGTGCCTGAAGTCGGGAAACGCGGCGATCCTCCGGGGCGGCAGCGAAGCCCTGGAGTCCAGCAAGATTCTCGTGCAGTGCATCCGTGACGCCCTCGCGCGCGCCGGGGTGGACGGGGACGCGGTGCAGTACGTGGAGAGGACGGAGCACGAGGCCATCGACCACCTCGTGAAGCAGTCAGGGCTCATCGACCTGGTGGTGCCCCGGGGCCGGGAGTCTCTCATCCGGCGGGTGACCGACAATGCGACCGTGCCGGTGATCAAGCATTACAAGGGCGTGTGCCACATCTACGTGGACGACACCGCGGACCTGTTCATGGCGGCGGAGGTCGTGACCAACTCCAAGGTGCAGAGACCGGGAACCTGCAACGCGCTGGAAAAGCTCCTGGTGCAGGAGTCCGTGGCGGCGCGCTTCCTGCCCATGGTGCGCCAGAAGATGCCCGAGGTCGAGTTCCGCGGTGACGCGCGGGCGTGCGCGATCCTGCCGGGAATCAGGCCGGCAACCGAGGAGGAATGGTACGAGGAGTACCTCGACCTGATCCTCACGGTGAAAGTGGTGAAAGGGCTGGAAGAGGCGGCGGCGCACATCGAAAAGTACGGATCCCGGCACACCGACGGCATCTGCTCCGGCGATGCGCGCAACATCGAGCGGTTCGTGAGCCTTGTCGACTCGGCCGTCGTGACGGTGAACGCTTCCACCCGGCTGAACGATGGCGGGATCTTCGGTCTGGGCGCGGAGCTGGGCATCAGCACGGACAAGCTGCACGCGCGCGGCCCCATGGGTTTGAAGGAGCTGACGACCTTCAAGTGGGTGATCCGCGGCAACGGGGACATCCGGAAGTAGGCGGGCCACATGAGCTCACTCCGACGCACTCTGCTCCTGGCGACCGCCGGCATCGTTGTGGCAGGAATCGCTGTTGCCGTCGTGATGACGATGCGGACAGCGCCGCCCCCCGCGTTGTCCACGACTCCGTCGGCGCACGCGGAGCTCGCCGCCTCCCCAGGTCCGACCGCGGCGGCTTCCCTCGAGGCGGCGGCGGACGCGCTGGGATTTCGGCAGACCACCGAGGCTGACGCGGGAGTAGTTGAAAACCTCCCACCGGACACCGCACTGATGGCACCGAGCAAATCCATGCTCCCTGTCGGGGCCGTGGCTCCGGACTTCACCCTGCCGACCGCCACGGGCCAGAAGGTTCGTCTCTCCGACTACCGGGGCAAGACTGTCCTGCTGGAGTTCTTTGCCACGTGGTGTCCGCACTGCCAGGCAGAGGCCCAGCACATCACGCGGCTGTATCCGTCCCTGCCCACGTCGGACTTCGCGGTGATCTCCGTGAATGCCGACAGCGAGGACCCGGCGAGCCTCTACGCCTTCGACCGATTCTTCCACCTGCCCTGGCCCACGCTGCTGGACCCGGGCACACCCGCGGGGAGCTACAAACAGTCCGGCGGGGCCGGCCCCGTCACCCGCGCGTATGGCGTGGCGCTGTACCCGACGTTCTACATCATCGACGGCAAGGGCCGGGTGGCCTGGAGAAACGACCGCGAGCAGCCCGACATGCTCCTCTCCCAGAAGCTGCACGATGCCGCGGGAAAGTAAGGCGGTCACCTGGCTGGGATTCGCGGTCCGGCTGGCCGCCGCTGCCGTGTGGATCGCCTCGGGATCGGCAAAGATACCAGAGATGCAGGCCTTCCAGGTGCTGGTCCAGCGCTATGGAATTCTTCCCGACGTCCTGACTGGTCCGTTTGCGTACATACTGCCGTTTTTTGAACTGGCGATAGGCCTCTATCTCGCCGCAGGGCTGTTTGTGCGGGGAACAGCGTTCGTGGGCACGCTGATGTTTGCCGTATTCCTTGGCGCCCAGGCATCGGCATGGGCCCGGGGCATCAGCCTGGACTGCGGGTGCTTCGGCACCACCTTCATGCAGACCGCGGTCGGTCCGCTCACAATGTTGCGGGATTTCCTCCTTGCCATCCCTACCATCGTGATGCTCGTTTTCCCTGCCCGGACGCTTTCCCTGGATCACCGCCTCTTCGGCGCCAGGAACATGTTCGGCGGCGCCCGCCCGCGCAATTCGAATACCTGACTAAAATAGTAGACTATTCAAACCTGGATCGATAAATTCTCGCACAAGGAGAGGCAATGAAACGGCTGATTGTAACGCTCATCCTCGCAGTCGCCATTCTCGCCGCATCGGCAAGCTTCGCGGTGGCGCAGTCCAACACGATCCAGGTCAAGACCGACCCCAAGGGGGTCAGCTATCTCACTGACGACAACGGCATGACCCTGTACTACTTCACCCTGGACACCAACGGCCAGAGCGCCTGCTACGGTGGGTGCGCGGACGCGTGGCCCGTCTTCTACGCGGAGACGGTGACGGTGTCGGATCCACTCACGGCGTCAGATTTCGACACGATCACCCGCACCGACGGGACCAAGCACTCGACCTACAAGGGATGGCCGCTGTACTACTGGGCACAGGACAAGGCCCCGGGAGACATGACCGGCGAGGGCGTGCACAAGGTCTGGTACATTCTCAAGGTGCCCGCGTACACCGTCATGATCGCGAC
>JBKQPS010000109.1:0-8948 GCA_052144915.1 Spirochaetia bacterium
TCCTCGGGCGCCGCCTGCACGCGCGGGAAACGCGTGAAGGCGGCGGCGACCGCGAGGAGCGCGGAGAGGGCGGCCGCGGCGATGAAGATCGAGACGAGGGGTATTCCCTCCCGCAATATGTATCCCACCCCGGCCGGCCCGATGATAGCTCCCACGCAGAATGACGCGTGGATGAAGTTCATGAGCCTGCTCTGGCCCTTCTGCTCCATGTGGATGACCTCGAGATTGGTCACCACCTCCAGGGATCCCTGGCAGAGGCCGATTCCGAGATTCAGCACGAAGTTGAGCAATGGGGAGGGCCACCGGACGAACAGGGACAAACTGAGGGCCCCTATTCCCAGGCCGATCAGCATGATGGACCGGGGGGGAAACCGCTGGACCAGGAAGCCGTTCAGGAATGAGGAGAGGAGATACCCCGCGGAGCTCGCGGCTAGGACCAGCCCCGTCTCCGTGTAAGACCATCCGAATGTTCGGATGATCTGGGGGAGCGCCGAGCCGGCAACGGTGAAGATCACCCCGAAGAGGACGAACCCGGCGAGGAGCAGAGCGTAGAGGCGTCGCGTGGCGGGGTCGAGTGTGGTTAACATGGCTACGGTGTCCTTCTTTCTACAGTGCACGGCCCGCGAGGTCAAGGACCGTGCTTGCGGCTCTGGGGCTGGCTCTTGGCTGGGCTCTTGACTGGGCTTGCGGCGATCCGGCAGGTGTGATATATCAGTATTGTCCTTCCAGGCACACCCAAGAGTCAGGATCAACCTGTGATGTTCCGTTCACCTTGGATACTCGCGGGCGCGATTGCATTCGCGTTGCTATCGAGCGCCGCCGCCTACCCACAGGCAACAGACGCCACCTCTTCCGCGTCGCAGGCGACAACCGCGCCCAGCGCCGCGGCCGCGGCACCCGCGCCCGGCACTGCCCCCGCCGCACCCGTGGCGCACCCGCGCCCGTCGGCCAGGATTCGCATCGACCTGTACGACATCGCAATGGAACCGCTCTTCATCCTTGCCTGGGCCGCGTTTGCCGCAGGATTCGCCTGGCGTATCCTGCTCTTTCGGCGGCTGACGCGTCCCGCTCGCGAGGCGAACGTCCTGCCCGCCGGCGGCTCGCGGGGCGCAACGGCGCGCGCCGTGTCCCAGGACATGGCCTTTCTCTCGCGCACCGTGCCCGGTGTCGGGATGCTCCTGCTGCGCCTGCGTCGATGGGTCCGTCAGACGGTGTTCGCCGCTCACCCGGCGGTGGGGGCGGTGAGCCTCGTGTTCCACCTCGGGCTTTTCCTGGTCCCCCTGCTCCTGCCGGCGCACAACATCCTGCTCCTCCGGCGCTTCGGTGTCGGCATGTCGACGCTTCCCGGGCCGCTGGCGGACAAGCTGGCGGCCGGGCTCCTGGCGCTCGGGGCGTTCTTCCTCCTGCGCAGGATCCTCGATCCCCGGGTGCGCGCTCTTTCCACGCTCCGCGACTATGCGGTCGTCCTGCTGGTTGCCGCGCCCTTCGTCACTGCGTACATGGCGTACCATCACTGGCTGGACTACCGCACGGTGCTGGTGACGCACATGATCCTCGGGGAAATCCTCATCGGGGCGATTCCCTTCACGAAGCTCGGGCACATGCCGTTCCTCATCCTCTCCCGGTTCTTTCTGGCGGGGGAATACGCGTGGCGGCCGGGCAACCGCAGGTGGTGAGATGAGGCGCACGAACACGGACGCGAAAACACTTGCGCGGATCAATCGCATCGTCGACGGCAGGAAAGACATGATCCGCCTCTCCCTCCAGGCCTGCGCGCACTGCGCGCTGTGCGCCGAGAGCTGCTTCAAGTTCCGCCAGAGCGGCGGGGATCCCACCTTCGTCCCGTCCTACAAGGCGGTCAACTCGATCGGGCGGATCTGGCGGAGCCGTGGGCGGCTGTCGGACGAGGAGTACGAGGACATCCGCGAGCTCGTGTGGGACAAGTGCGTGCTGTGCACGCGCTGCCAGTGCCCTATCGGCATCAGCATTCCTTCGCTCATCGCCGCCGCGCGCGGCGCCTGCCGGGAAAAGGGCGTGGAGCGCTGGCACACCACGAGGAGAAATGCATGAGACGGAGAATCGGGGCGCTCTGCGCCGCGGGGGTCATGCTCGCGTCATCCGCGGCCCTGTTCGCCGATCCTCCGGACGTCATCATTCTGTCCAAGACGGAAGTGTTCGGGTCCCTGAGCCGTCCGCCCGTTCGTTTCACCCACGGCCACCACATGAGCCCGAAAGGGGTGAGCTGCACCGACTGCCATCACGCGGGAGACACTTCCGTTGCATGCGAGACGTGCCACACGACCGCGAGGTCGCTGCAGCCGGCGTTCCACACACTGTGCGTCACCTGCCACGACAAAGAGGAAAAGGCGGGCCGGGCGACCGGTCCGCGCGCCTGCGGCGAATGCCACCAGTAGAGCGGGCGAGGGAGGATATACCATGGTCAAGGAAACACGGAAACCGCTGCAGCAGATATTCGAGACGGTGAAAAGCTACCCGCGTGTGCTCGTGGTCGGGTGCGGCGGCTGCACGTCGGTGTGCCTCGCCGGTGGCCAGCGCGAAGCGATCGCCCTGGCCGACGAGCTCGCCGCGTGCGCCCGCGCGGCGCCGGTCCCGCAGCAGTACGACACTTTCACCGTCGAGCGCCAGTGCAATCCCGAGCTTCTCGAGGAGATGGAAGACCGGTCGCAGAACGCGGACTGCCTTCTCTCCATGGCCTGCGGCGCCGGGGCGGGGCTCATGGCAGATGCGTTCCCGACCATTCCGATGTTCCCGGCCCTGGACACGATGTTCCTGGGGGTGGACCGGGACGTGGGCTTCTACGAGGAGCGCTGCCGTTCCTGCGGGAGCTGCGTGCTGGGCAACACGGGCGGAATCTGCCCGGTCACCCGCTGCTCCAAGGGGGTTCTCAACGGGCCCTGCGGCGGGACTCGGGAAGACGGCTCCTGCGAGCTTGCCGACGGGATCCACTGCGCCTGGAACGATATCCACGAGAGGCTGAAGGCGCAGGGACGGCTCTCCCAGATGCTGGTGGTGCGTCCGCCCATGGAGTGGGTGGACCGCGGGCCCCGTGTCCTCGTGCAGAAGGACTACGAGGGACGGTACCCGGAGGCGGCCCGGGAGGCGGGGAAACGATGAAGTCGGGAAGCAGGCTGGAAAAAGTGCTGGACGCGGGGCATTTCGCCGTGACGGCCGAGCTCGGCCCCCCCGCCGGCTCGGACGTGGAGATCGTCCACGCGAAGGCGGAGCTGCTGCGCGACGCCGTGGACGCGGTGAACGTGACCGACAACCAGACCGCCGTCGTGCGCATGTCCAGCGCGGCCGTCTCCGCCCTCCTCGTGCAGATGGGCATCGAACCGGTCATGCAGATGGTCTGCCGGGACCGCAACCGCATCGCCATCCAGAGCGACATCTTCGGCGCCGCGGCGCTGGGTGTCCGCAACCTCACGTGCCTCACGGGCGATCACCAGGGGTTCGGCAACCAGACCGGCGCGAAAAAGGTGTACGACGTCGACTCGGTTCAGCTGGTCGCAATGGTGAAGAGGATGCGCGACGAGCGCAGGATCCTCGGCAGCGAGGAGGAAATCGCGGGCACCGTGCCCCTGTTCATCGGCGCCGCGGCGAATCCCTTCGCGAAGCCCTACGAGTTCCGCGCGCTGCGCCTGGCGAAGAAGGTGCAGGCCGGCGCGGACTTCGTGCAGACCCAGTGCGTGTTCGACGTGGCGATGTTCGCGGAGTGGATGAAGGCGGTGCGCGACCTGGGCGTGCACACGCGGTGCCGGATCCTCGCGGGTGTCACCCCCCTGAAGTCGGCCGGCATGGCCCGCTACATGGCCCAGAACGTGCCCGGCGTCATCATCCCGCCGCGCATCGTGCAGAGGATGAATGACGCCCCCAAGGGCAAGGGCGCGGAAACGGGCCTCGCGATCTGCGCGGAGACCATCGAGCAGCTGCGCGGGATCGAGGGCGTTGCCGGCATCCACATCATGGCCATCGAGTGGGAACAGAAGGTGAGGGAGATCGTGCAGACGGCGGGGCTTCTTCCCCGTCCCGCCCTCACGTGATATCCTAGGCGGGATGGACACCCCCCCGGACAATTCAGAGACGCCGCTGCGGCCGGACGAGCTGCAGGAAGTCGTCGTGCTGTGTGACCCCGACGGCATCATCGTCTCCTGGAACCGGGCCGGTGAGGAAATCACCGGTTTTCCCCGCGAGGATGTCATCGGTTATCACATCGACTCGGTCGTCACCCCCCCTCACCGGGAGCTCATCGGGGGGATCCTGGACGTCCAGCGCTTCGGCTCCGTGCTCCCCGGACTGGGCCTGAAGCTCCAGACGAGCTTCGGCTGGGAAGTGCCCGTGGAGGTGACCTCCGTGGCCCGGAGCTTCCCCGACGGCCGGACCGGCTTTCTCCTCATCTTCCGCGACGTGACCCTCAAGACCCAGCTCCAGGAGCAGCTGGACCGCATGGACGTGCTCTACCGGGGCCTGGTGGAAAACTCCCCCGATCTCGTATATGTGCTGGACGCGAGTGCGAAGCTGCTCTTCATCAACGACACGGTGGAGACCCTCCTGGGGTACTCCAAGCGGGACCTCATCGGCAAGGAGCTGATCGACCTCGTCCATCCCGAGGACCGGCAGCAGGCGTACTGGCCGCTGCGGGAGAGGCGCCACGCGGACCGCGCCACGCGCAACCTGCGGCTTCGCCTGCTCACGCGTGACGGCGTCTCGCGCCGCTACGACCTGGACTTCGTCTACGTGAGCCTGGACTCCGTGGGGCTCGGCCGCCGCGCTCCCGCGGGCCAGGCTCCGTCCGAAGAGCCCCTGGGAACCCAGGGAGTGGCGCGGGACGTCACGGAGCTCATCCTCCTGCAGGAGTTTTCCCGGCAGGCGGGGCTCATTCTCCCGGTGTGCTCCGTGTGCAGAAAGATCCGGGTCACCGTCGGCGGCCGCGACGAATGGACGACGCTCGCCGACTACGTGGAGCGCAAGACCGGCGTGATGTATTCCCACACGTATTGTCCCGACCACGAGCCGCACGTCGGGGAGCACAGGTGAGCTTTCTTTCCGACGCCCGCATCGTCTCTCGCGCGTTGGACCGTTTCCTGCGGGACTCCGTGCGGCGCCGCGGCAGGGTGGTCACCCAGCAGCCGATCGAGGACCTGGTTGCCGGGCTGGACCTCGACGGGCATGCGCGGCGCGGCGGCCTGAGCGGGCGGCGCCTGGCGGCATTCCTGGATCGGTACCTCGCGTCGGCGACCCGGCTCCACCACCCCGGCTACATGGCGCACCAGGTGGCCGTGCCGCACCCGGCGGGCGCGCTGGGCTCACTGGTGGATGGGTTCACGAACAACGCCATGGCCATCTACGAGATGGGGCCTCCCGCCGCCGCCATCGAGTTCTGGGTTCTCAACTGGATGATCGGAAAGATCGGCTGGACCCCGATGCCCTTGCCGAGGGACGCGGCGTCCGCCGAGCCGCACGCCGGCGGCGTTCTGACGCACGGCGGGTCGCTGGCGAACCTGACAGCTCTCCTGGCAGCGCGGAGCGCAATTTCCCCGGAGGCTTGGGAGCGCGGCACGCCGGGGGACCTCGCCCTCCTGGTCCCGTTTGAATCTCACTATTCGATCGCCCGGGCGGCGGGAATCCTCGGCCTCGGCAGCGCCGCCATCTACCCGCTGGAGGTGGACGCGGAGGGGCGGATCATCCCGGACCGCATCGCCTCCTGCCTGGAAAGGGTGCGCGGCGACCGGCGAAGACCCATGGCGCTGGTGGCCAACGCGTGCAGCACGGCCCTGGGGCTGTACGACGACCTGCGGAAAATCGGGACGATCTGCCGGGAGCGGGGGGTCTGGCTGCACGTCGACGGCGCGCACGGGGCCAGCGCCCTCCTCAGCGCCCGGCACCGTTCCCTCCTGGACGGCGTCGAGCTGGCGGACTCCCTCGCGTGGGACGCGCACAAGCTCATGCGTACGCCGAACCTCTGCGCCGCCGTTCTCCTCCGCGACGCCCGTCGTCTCGACGAGGCGTTCCAGCAGGAGGCGAGCTACCTGTTCCACGACAAGGCGCAGCCCGGCGTGGATTTCATCCACCGGACCGTGGAGTGCACCAAGGCGGGACTGGGACTGCGGTTTTTCGCCGTGCTCGCCGCGCTCGGGGAAAAAGGGCTTGCGGAATACGTGGATCGGCAGTTCGCCCTTGCATGGGACGCGCACGCCTGGATCTCGGGTCTCCCCGATTTCGAGTCGCCGTACCCGCCGCAGACGAACATCCTCTGTTTTCGGCTCCGGGGCAGCGATGCCGCGCAATTCGCCGTGCGCGATGCCCTCATCGCCGAAGGATCCTTCCACCTTTCCACCGCTGAGCTCCAGGGCAGGCGGTTCCTCCGCGCGACGTTCATGAATCCCGATTCCTCCATGGACGACGTGCGGCGCATGATCGAGCGGGTCCGCGAGACTGCGCGCACATGGGCACCCGGGCGCTGAGAGCGGGGGTCCTGGTACCCGCCCTTGTTCTGGCCCTCGGCGTTTCCTCACCCGCCGCCGCGCCTCTGTCCATCGCCGTCATCGCGAAGGGCACACGGGAACCGTTCTGGCAGCTCGTCATGCAGGGCGCCATGAAGGCCGCCCGGGACTACGCGGTGAGCGTCACCTTCGACGGGCCCGAGGACGAGTCCGCGGTCCAGCAGGTCGACCAGCTCCGCGCCGCCCTGGCGAACCATCCCTCCGCAGTGTGCATCGATGCGCTGGACAGCGCCGCGGTCGTGCCGCTGCTGCAGGAGGCGAAAAAAAGGAAGATACCGGTGATCGGCTTCGATGCCGGGGTGAACGGGTTCGTCCCCGCGGCCACCGCGGCGACCGACAATGCGGCCGCGGCCGCGCTGGCGGCCGCGAAGCTTGCGGCGCTCATCGGGGGTGTCGGCGAGGTCGGCCTCATCGTCGGTGACCCGGGCCGCCGGGAGGACATCGACCGCCGCGACGGATTCATCAGCGCAATGAGCAAGAGGTACCCCGGCATCAGGATTGTCGGCCCGCGGTACGGCGGGGCAGACCCGTTGAAATCCCGGGACCTCGCGAAAGCAATGATCCAGTCCGACCCAAGCATCGCGGGCTTCTTCGGGTCCGACGACGGTTCGGCGCTCGGTATCGTGAAGGCGGTCCAGGAGCTGGGCCGGGTCGGCGACGTGGTGGTGGTCGGGTTCGGCTCGGGCAAGGCAGAAGCCGATGCCGTCCGTGGTTCGTTGATGGCGGGAGCGGTCACGGAGGACCCCTTTCGACTCGGATACAAGGCGGTGGAAGCTGCGGTGGAAGTGCTCGCGGGACAAAGGGTTCCCCACCGCATCGACACGGGGTTCCACTGGTACGACCGGTCCAATGCCGGAGACCCGGCGATCGCGGCCCTGCTGGACCGGTAGCGGGGCACGGGCGGGCAGCCGCGGCGACGGCCACAGCGCGTAACGGCCGCAGCGCGTAACGGCCGCAGGGCGCAACTTGACTCCGCGCGAGCGTTTTTCTTACCATATATATGTCACAGAGAAAGTCGGAGGATCCTCGATGCGTGAAGACGCCATGAAGGTGCAATCGATTTTTCGCTCTTTACCGGAAGCGGAAGTCGTGCAATGATCTTCATGCACCAGGAGCAGCAATAGTGGGCCGCCAGATACTCTCCATGCGCAAAATCGACAAACGCTTCACCGGGGTGCATGCCCTGCGGCAGGTGGATTTCGACCTCGACGAGGCGGAGATCCACGCGCTGGTAGGGGAGAACGGCGCCGGCAAGTCGACGCTCATGAAGGTTTTCGTTGGCATCAACCCGAAAGACTCCGGCGAAATCCGCTATCTCGGCCACCCGTTCAACCCCCGGGACCCCAAGCATGCCCTGGAGATGGGCATCGGGATCATCCACCAGGAGCTGAACATGATGTACCACCTCACGGTGGCACAGAACATTTTCATCGGCCGTGAATCCACCCGGCTCAATGGCATCCTCCTGGACAAGCGCGAGCAGTCCCGGCGCGCGGAAGAGCTGTTCCGCCGGCTCAAGATGAACATCGATCCCAACGAAAATCTCGGACGGCTGTCCGTCGGCAAACAGCAGATGGTGGAAATCGCGAAGGCGGTCTCGCACAGCCTCCGAATCCTGATCCTGGATGAGCCGACGGCGGCCCTGACAGACGCGGAAATAGACGAGCTGTTCACCATCATGCGTGACCTGGCGAGCCGAGGCGTGGGAATGATCCACATTTCGCACCGACTCGACGAAATCCACCGGATCGCGGACCGCGTGACCGTGCTGCGTGATGGCGAGCGCGTGGACACGAAGCCGACCTCGGAGGTGACGAAGCAGCAGATCATCAACATGATGGTCGGCCGCGTCATCTATGAGCAGCCGAAGACCAAAAGCAGCGTCCCCGCGGAGGCGACGGTCGTTCTCCGGGTGAGCCGGCTCAACGCGGGGAGGCTGGTGAGGGATGTCAGCTTCGATCTCCGAGAGGGAGAGATCCTGGGGATCGCCGGGCTGATGGGGTCCGGCAGGACCGAGACCGCCCGGGCGATCTTCGGCGCGGACCCGATTGAGAGCGGCACGATCGAGATCCGTGGGCGCCGCGCTTTCATCCGTTCGCCGGAAGACGCGGTGGCAAACGGGATCGGGTACCTGTCGGAAGACCGCAAACGCTTCGGCCTGGCGGTCAACCTGAGCGTGAGAGACAACCTGGCGATGGCCACCTATGACCGCTTCCAGCGCGGCCTGTTCATCAATGCGCGAAAGGTGCGACAGGCCACGGAAGAGTACGTTCGAAGACTGTATATCAGGACGCCATCGTTGGAACAGGTGCTGCGATACCTCTCGGGAGGCAACCAGCTGAAGGTCGTGGTGGCGATATGGCTGATCCGCAACTGCGACATCCTGATTTTCGACGAGCCGACCCGCGGAATCGACGTGGGGGCGAA
>JBKQPS010000110.1:0-5877 GCA_052144915.1 Spirochaetia bacterium
CGCTGACCAACGACTTCTTCGTGAACTTGCTTGACATGGGTACGGAGTGGAAAGCGGTATCGGACGCGAAGGACTTGTTCGAGGGGCGCGATCGCAAGACGGGTGAAGTCAAGTGGACCGGCACGCGCGTCGATCTCGTCTTCGGTTCGAACTCCCAGCTCCGGGCCATCGCCGAAGTCTATGCATGTGACGACTCCAAGGAGAAATTCGTGAAGGACTTTGTCGCAGCCTGGAGCAAGGTGATGAACCTTGATCGCTACGACCTTGCCTGATCAGGGAAGAAGACGCCGCGAGATTCTGCCCGCGTTCTGAACCGCATATATGGTCTCGATCTTGGCCGACCCGCCGGGGGAGGGAGCTGGAATGGAAAGAAAGGTCGCGCTTGTCACCGGCGCGTCATCCGGAATAGGAGAGTCGACCGCTCAGGAAATGCACAAGGCCGGGTTCATGGTCTATGCCGCGGCGCGCAGAGTGCAGAAGATGCGTCCCCTCGCGGAAGCAGGAATGACAGTGCTGGAAATGGACCTTACCGAGGACGCATCCATTCTCGGAGGGGTACGGAGGATCCAGAAAGAGCACGGCAGACTGGACGTCCTCGTCAACAACGCCGGCTATGGCTCCTACGGCGCCGTGGAAGACGTCCCCTTGAGCGAGGCTCGCCGCCAAATCGAGGTAAACCTTTTTGCACTTGCGCGGCTGTCCCAGCTTGTGATTCCGGGGATGCGGGAGGCGCGGTCGGGACGGATCATCAACGTCTCCTCCATGGGCGGCAAGTTTGGCGAGCCCCTGGGCGCCTGGTACCACGCGGCAAAGTTCGCGGTGGAAGGCTTCAGCGATTCTCTTCGCATGGAGCTGGCGCCATTCGACATCCAGGTCGTCGTGATCGAGCCGGGAGCCATACGGACCGAATGGTCTCGCATCACCGTGGAACATCTGCTGGAGGCCTCCCGCGGCGGCGCCTATTCGGCCCAGGCCCGGCGATACGCGTCCCTGCTGGACGCTCCCATGCTCTCCCGGCGCGCTTCGCCACCGTCCGTCATCGGGCGGACCATCCTGCGCGCCGCAACCGCGAGGAGGCCACGCACTCGATACGTTGTGGGGAGCATGGCCGGCACGACGATGTTCATGCGCAGGATGTTGCCTGATCGAACCTTCGACTCCTTGTTGATAGGAATGTATGAGCGGATGTCCCGGTCGGCGGCGGGGAAAAATCCTCCGGCTGCGGGCGGCAGCCGTCCGTAGGTCCCTAACGAGGGACCGAGGCGGGCGGGCCGTTCCGCACTGAACGAGCGCTCCATCGCGCGCCGACTCTATGGCGCGGTTTCCTTTTTCCCCGTGGCGTCGTCAATTCCGGCAGCCTTTGCTTGGGAGTGAATGCGTGTGTCCGTGGTCCGGAGCCGTTCGGACAGCGAACCGATGAGGTTGCGGGCTGCATCCGGATGCGAGGCGAGATACTGCTCGAAAATGGAGGGCGGCAGCTGGAGAACCGCTGACTCCTCCTCGGCCTGAGCCGTCGCCGTGCGGTCTTCCCCGAGGATGTACGCCATCTCGCCGAAGACCTCGCCCGGACCCATCGACGCAATGGAGCTCTCGAGGCCGGAGGACGGTATGTAGATCCCGATTCTTCCGTAATAAACGAAGTAGGCGCTTCGCTCCCGATCTCCCGCCGAGAAAAGCACTTCGCCTTTTCGGAGAGTGCGTCCATAGGAGCGCAGGAGCCGAGCCGGCTCCATGAAGAGGGCACGCTCGAGCCTCGGCACCTCGCCACCCGCGCGCCTGGCCCGGGCAAGTCTGTGGAAGCGGCCGAAAAGAAGGGCGTCGAACTGGTCTGCGACGTAGACGAGCTCGGCGAAATAGAAATACAGGCTGAAGAACGCGAACACGTTGACAAGAAGAAGAATGAGATTTCCCAGCACTCCGTACAGAAGCTCGTATCGCGCCGCGCTGATGAATAGTCTGAACACCTCTGTCACAACCAGAAAGAATACGAAACAGAGCGCTGCCGATCCCCACGCCGTCTTTGGATTCGGCCGCTTCGCCGGTATGGCCATGTAGCTCCAGCCGGTGAAGACGAAAAGGGCCAGGGCGGGCGCCGCGCGTTCGATCTCCACGATTGCCCGCGCCGCGCCAACTCCTTCAACACCTCTTACCGCGCGTGCGGCAATACGTGCGCCTTCGCCGGCCGCGATCAGCGCGACCATCGCGATGAGAGTGACCAGTTCGATGAGAAAGCTCATTGCGTTTTCCTGCACCAGGGTTTTCTTTCCGGTCGCAGCCCAGACGACGCGGATGCCGCGCTGCACGGTGACGGCGAAAAGTCTCGCGGCCCACGCCAGGCTCACCAGGCCGATTGCGTCTGCCAGAAAGCTCAGCCGGTGGCCGAAAACAGCACCCGAAGTGACGGCGCTGCTGAGTGGTCCCAGAAATCGTGCGACCAGTCGGTTGATCTCCGCAACGACCCGCGGATTGCCGCCAAAGAGCGTCGACGTCAAGCTGAGAGCGAGGAGAATCGCCGGTGCGACAGAGAGCAGGAACCCATACGCGCCGGCGGCAGCGTGATTTGCAAGCTCGTGCTCCCGGTACCGTTCGGCGGCAAGGAGCATTCGCTGGATCACGGATTGGAGGCGGGGCGCTTTCATGGTTCCAGTGTGATCGCGCGGCGTCCGAAGGGCAAGTCAACGTACTGAGAAGAGCGGTGACCCGTTTCAGGGTCTGGCAGGTTGTCGAAAAAGATTCCGTTGCCATGGGAGAGGCAATCCGCTAATGTCTCCTCAGTCAAAAACGAGGAGGGAATCGATGCGAGGAGAAAATCAGGAGCAGGGTCGGGCGTTCAGCTATGTCTCGGCGGACGCGCGAGTGCCTGCCGATCATCCGCTGCGCCCTATCAGGAAAATGGTCAGCGCTGCTTTGGACAATCTGTCCGATGCCCTTCAGTGCATGTATTCGGCACGAGGAAGGCCCTCTGTGCCTCCCGAGAAACTTCTCCGGGCGCTCTTGTTGCAGGTTTTGTACTCCATACGCGACGAGAGGATGCTGATGGAGCAGCTGGACTACAACATGCTGTTTCGCTGGTTTGTTGGCATGTCGATGGACGATAAAGTGTGGGATCATTCCACATTCGCCAAGAACCGAGCTCGATTGATCGGCTCCGAGGTGGCCACGGAGTTCTTTCGCCAGATCCGAGACCAGGCCGGGGAGAAAGGCCTGCTATCCGATGAGCACTTCACAGTCGATGGGACGTTGATTGGGGCTTGGGCGTCGCAGAAGAGCTTTCAACCCAAGGATCAAAGGCCGCGGGATCCTGGACAGTCGAGAATCAGCATCGAAAGGAACCTCCATGGCCGAAGGTCCGAAGTATAACGTCATTTTCCGCACGACCGAGGCCGTCCGCGGAGTGCCTCGTCCGTTCGGGCTGGACGTACGGACGGTGATCAAAACCTGCTTCCTGAGCCTGCATGAAGCCGTGAAGGCGTTTCCTCACTCGATCCACGTCCTGGGGGACAGGCTTTCAGAAGATTTGACGACCTTCTTCGGACGCTTTGCCGATCGAGACCCGGCAATCACGGTTCATTTGAGGGATTGCGACAGCGGCGAATCCATTCGGCAGTCCCTTTCCCTCGCGCTGTCGATCCCTGACGGTGAGTGGGTTTACTTCTGCGAAGACGACTATCTGCATCGCCCGGAGGCCTTTGTGTGGATCGATGAGCTTGTCCGGAGCGGTGCGGAAGTTCTCCGTTTTGAACCCCACCGGTGGTTCATGAAGCTCCTGTTTCGCAACGCCAACAAGGCGCCGCTCATCATCCATTCGGCCGACTATCCCGACCGCTACGAGCCGACAAGGCGCCAGTTCAGCCTGCTCTTCGTCACCCGTCTCAACCACTGGCGGCAGATCAGCGACACCACGCATACCTTCCTGGCTGAAGCCGGCACTATCAGGCGCAATGAAAAGATCATCCGTCAGTCGTCGATGCCGCCCCGAGACTTCTACCTCAGCCGTCACATGTACAGCCACGTCTTCTTCCGGGGCCGGGGCATGTGCGTTTCCCCTATCCCGGGCGTGGCGACTCACATGACCGAAGGCGTGATGACTCCCCTGGTGGACTGGCAAAACCTGCTTCGCGAAATGCGTGCAAGAGTCGAAAAGTTCGAGAGTCATGAAAGGATCACGCGGTAATCGATTTGCGCGAACAGCGTGATGCCTTTGGCCTTTCTCGATATGCGTACGATTCCCCGCTCGGGCAGCGCTACTCTTGTAGAAATACCTTGTCTTTGAACGGGGTGAGGTACCTCGCCGACATGACTGTCAGTGGCTTCGCCGCGAGAGCGATTTTTTCCGAGAGGAGTGAAAGCACCTCGGTCAGCTTGCGCGACGCGGCTTCCTTGTGCAGTGACGCCAGCCGATAAAAGGTTACTCCCTGCGCGATGTAGTCTTCCCGATTGCGCCTCTGTGCCATGCGGAGGCCTTCTTTCAGCGTCGGCAGTGCGTCGTGCGGGGCGCCTTGCGGCGGACTGAATATGCCGAGAGTAAAGAGGCAGATATCGGCGATCCTCTTGTATGCGGGAAACCTCTTTGATTCCTCCAGGCCGCTGCCGTAACGCAGCAAGCTGTCGATGTCAAAATCGCTGAAGCGAACCCTCCGC
The DNA here is from genome assembly GCA_052144915.1 of Spirochaetia bacterium. Taxonomy (GTDB): domain Bacteria; phylum Spirochaetota; class Spirochaetia; order SZUA-6; family Fen-1364; genus Fen-1364. The sequence goes on from JBKQPS010000110.1 coordinate 4,642, forward strand.
CAGACACCCTTGTGAACGCGGATGGTCGTCGCGAAGCTGTTGATTCGGACAAAGGAAACCAGGAGGGCGGTGAGGTAGTCCCGTACATCCTTGTTGGAGAGGAGCTCGACGACTTGCGGCGAGTCGAACAGCGCCGTGGAGAACCTGCTTGTGCGTTCCAGCGTCCATGGCTGCCTTTCCAGGTCCATCTTTACTCTTGCAAGCAGTATGGAAAAAAAGAGCGCGGGGGACACCCGCAGAAGAGGCAGCGGGTCGTCGAAGAACCGATGCTGGATTTTTTCGTCGGCGAGCATTCCTTCAAGGATTTCCTCGTCCTCGCGAAGGATCCGTACAATCCGCTGTTTGTCGTTTGTCTCCGGCATGAGAGTTGTCACGAGGAAGAGAAGATCGTCATCCGAGTATGCAATGCGGAATTGTCTCACCGGGGCCTCTCCACCGAAAATATATTCAAATCTCCGTCGGGCTCAAACGCCGCCGTCGCGTTCACGTGTGGCCCGCCACGCGCAAAGCGCGCGTCAGGCCAACCCTCGCATCTGCTCGAGTGCGCCTTCCAGTTCCACGGGGGAGAAGCAGTAGCGCATCTCGAGGAAACGGCTTCGCAAGCGGACGACCTCGTCCCGCACGGCGCGGTGCTCCCGCACCACCCCGGAGATGAGCCCGGCGAGCTCGCGGAAATCTTTCTCCTTCATGCCGAACCGGGTCATCTCGGCCACGCCGAGGCGCAGGGAACCGGCTGCCGTAAAGCCTTCTTCCCGCGGTGAGGCCTGGTAGTTCACGATGATGTTGTTCTCTTCCAGGCGCCGGGCTGCCTCGACACCCTGCGCGTAACCGATCTCCACGACGACCTGGTGCGTCTCCGTGTAGCCGAGTCCCGGATCGCCGGCCACCCCGAGCCCTTCTTCGTGCAGTGCCCGCGCAAGGGCCTTGGCGTTTGACAATACCTGGACCTGGAAGGAATCGCGGAAGGTGTTCATTTCGTACGCGGCGAAGAGCAGGCCGACGAGGGTGCCGAGGTGGTGATTGCTCACGGCTCCGGGGAAGGTGCGCCGCTCCACTGCTTCCCACAACCCGAAGCCGGTATCCTCCTCGGGAATGTCCGCAGCCACGATCCCTCGCTGCGTGCCGAAGAACGTCTTGTGCGTGGAAGCCGTGGAGCGGCGCACCTTCCCCGGAGCCGTGAGCAATCACCACCTCGGCACCCTCGTCGGCCTGCTCTTCGCCGCGTACGAAATGAAC
>JBKQPS010000111.1:0-8141 GCA_052144915.1 Spirochaetia bacterium
GCGCGGAAGGTTTGAATGTCGAACAAACTCTGGCCACACTTGATCAATGGGCACAGCACGTCAAATCCGAAACTGACCGAAACATCCATCATTTCCGTGATAACCCGGCTTATTACTACAACTCGGAGAACTTTTACCGGATGTTGATGATAGCGGTTGTTCTCAATGAAGATTATGGAGTCCGTTACAACCCCAAATGGATAGAGTCGCCAACGGCTTTTCGCTCCGATGACCACTTTGCCGCCGACTCGCACGACATCTTTATTCACGGAATGCTCGGCCCATCACACATGGGCACCTGTAGTTCGATGCCAGTGCTTTATGTGGCTTTGGGGCGCCGTCTGGGTTATCCGGTAAAACTCGTGGCAACAAAAGCGCATTTATTTGTGCGCTGGGAAAGCCTCACAGAAAGATTCGATATGGATGCAACAGGAAAAGGGTTGAACGAATACGATGATGAGCACTATAAACAATGGCCATTCCCGGTCTTCTTGTCGAGGGCCGCGAGCAGGCTCTCTGCCGAGAGCTCTTCGCCGGTCTCGCTCGGCACGATCAGCGCGCGCACTTCGAGGCCCTGCTCGTCGATCTCCAGCTTCAGGTCGCCCTTGACATTCATGATCCGGTGGGAAGCATACGCGATGACCCGCCCTCCGACAAGGCGGGCCCATCATTCCTTCAGGAACGTCGAGCTGATCTTCGCGCCTTTCGCAGTGTCCGGGAAATCCGTTCGCTGGGAATCCGCCCAGGAACAGGGGACTTCGACCGAGCCGCTCTCGCGTGTTCCGGACGCTCGCACGGCGTCGCCGGTGACGAGGATCGAATAGACGACAGAGCTCCCCGGTGGGCTGTCGCGGGAAAGGTCCGTCTCCGTGGTGCCGACCCAGTAGCAGGCTCCACCGGCCGCGGATTCCCCCGCGGTGAAGACTTTCCCTCCTGCGACGAGAATCGATGTCGCAAACCCGCGCCCGGGAAGGAGGGTCTCCGCGGTCCCCGCCCAGTAGCAGGGGGCTCCGCCGTCGGACCCTGCCGTGTAGACCACTGCCCCCGAGACGAAAATCGAGGTCGCTTGCCCGCCTTGCGCGCTGAAGGGAAGATCCGTGCGGGTGTTTCCCACCCAGTAGCAGGGAATAAGCCTCGTTCGGTCCTGGTAGTAGCCCGCCGTATAGACCTTCGTTCCGACGGCGGTGATCGCCAGCGCGGAGCCCGCGGACCCGCTCGGGAGGTCGAACCTCGTTGTTCCCGCCCAGTAGCAGGGTATTTGTTTCGTGCCTCCATTGCCCAGGTAAAATCCCGCGGCATAGGGCCACCCCCTGGAGGACACGAAGACAGAAACCACCTCTCCCCCGGCGCTGCCGGGCAGATCTGTCCGCAATGTTCCCAACCATCGACAGGGGATGCGCCTCTTCCCGTCCGAATAATATCCGGCCGCGTAGACAGCCCCCCAGTCGGGGACGAACACGCAATTGGCCTGCGCGTCGTGGGAGCCGTCACCGGGGAGATCGATCCGCCTTGCTTCCACCCAGTAGCAGGGAATCCTCTTCTGGCCGTCGTCGTAGGAACCGGCAGCGTAAAGTGAAGGCGAAGATGGCTCCGACGGTGCCCGTACGGAAGGTGCGCCGAGGCAGCCGCCGAGGCCGATGAGCGCAAGGAACGCGATCGCGCGGCTTTTTCGTGCCGTGTGCGAAGCCGTCATATCTTCGCGTCGATTCTTGCACGATTTCGCACGCCCTGTCAAAATAGCAAGACAACCGTCAGCGAAAACCTCGAGGGGGTCCCAATGAAGAGATACTGCTGGCTCGCTCTGTCCCTGGGCCTTGCCTTCGGTCCACCGTCCTTCGCGGATATCGCGGACAATTTCATGGCGGGAGGCATTGCATTCACCGGGAGCGGATCGTTGACGGATGATGTGGGAGACCCCTCCAGCTCCTCGAATCAATACAACCACCTCACCATCACCATCAGCCCGACCGCAACCTTCTATCTGATCGATTTTTTCGCCTTTTCCATTTCGCCGTCATTCTCCTATGCGAGCAACTACACGGACAGCGGTAACCACATTCCGAGCCTCACCTACGGGCTGAGCCTGGGGTTCACCTGGTATCCCATGTTCGATCCGGATCACCTGATCGTACGGCTCCCCGGCGGAGGTTTCCGGATCGATCCCCGCAGCTGGCTCTACAATCCGAATTATCCGCTCGTGTTCGCCCTGGGGTTCGCCGTGGGGCCCGCTCTGAACCAGTACCTCCCCGGCCCCTACGACAACGGCATCAAGATGTTCAACGGCGGCAGCTGGCAGTTCAACCTCAGGCTCACACCGACCCTGGGGGTGTACTACTTCGTCAGTGAACGTTACGCTCTCGATTTCGTGCTGAACCCGAATCTGAACATCCCCGTGGGGATTACCGATTCGACCGGCAGCCCGACCAACAATGTGCCGAACAACGCTTTGCAGTTGACTTTCAGTGCCAGCGTGGGGATAACCTTGTTCATTCCCTGGGCGGAGAGGTCGCTTATCAGGAAGTAGGCTTGCAAAGCGTGTTATGATCGCCTTGGAGAAGGAAAAGAGAATGGGGAGAGAACGAAAGATTGCCGTTGTCGCGATCGGGGGCAACTCCCTGATCCGCGATGCGCAGCACCTGACGGTGGAGGACCAGGAAGAGGCCCTCCGGGATACGGCCCGGCACCTGGCCGACATGATCGAGGCAGGCTGGGACCTGGCGATCGGTCATGGCAACGGTCCGCAGGTCGGCTTCATCCTGCGCCGATCGGAGATCGCCCACAAGGTCGAGGGGATGCACGAGGTTCCCCTGGACGTCTGCGGCGCCGATACGCAGGGGGCCATCGGCTACGAGCTGCAGCAGGCGCTGCAGAACGAGCTCTTCCACCGCAACGTGAAGAAGAACGTCGCCACCATCATCACCCAGGTGCTCGTGGACGGCGCTGACCCGGCATTTGCCCGGCCCAGCAAACCCATCGGCGGCTTCATGGACGCCGAAGAAGCCGAGCGCCGCCGCCAGGCGGGCTGGGCCGTGGTGGAGGACGCCGGCCGTGGATGGCGGCGGGTGGTTCCCTCCCCCAAGCCCGCGGAAATCGTGGAGCTGGACTCCGTGAAGGCAATGCTCGACCGGGGAATCGTGGTGATCACCGTGGGCGGCGGGGGCATCCCGGTCATCGACGTGGGCAAGGGCGAGTATCGCGGGTGTGCCGCGGTGATCGACAAGGACTACGCCAGCAGCCTGCTCGCCCGGGAGATCAAGGCGGATCTCTTCCTCATCGCGACGGCGGTGGAAAAGGTCGCGATCAATTTCGGGACCCCGGCACAGAAGTGGATCGACCGCATGACGCTCGCCGAGGCGAAGGGCTGGCTCGCCGAGGGGACGCATTTCGCCGGTGGATCGATGGCCCCCAAGATCCAGGCGGTCGTCTGGTACCTCGAGGCCGGCGGCGCGCAGGCGCTGATCACCACTCCCGCGAGCATCGGCAGCGCGCTGCAGGGGAAAACCGGCACGCGGATCGTGCCCTGAGCTGCGGGAGCCGCGCTATGCAGGTCGAGTGAAATGAGCGACGGAATCGTCCCGGCGATCTCGGAAGGCAGCGAGGAATCGGCGTTGATCACGGTCATGGAGGTCCGCGGCTCCGTGCCGCGGCACGCGGGATCGAAGATGCTCGTGCGCCGTGGCGCCGATTCCCTGGGGACCGTGGGAGGGGGAAAAGGCGAAGCCCGCGCCATCGCGATCGCGCGCGAATGCATCGAGCAGAAACGCGTGGACACGGTTACCCTCGAGTTCCAGGGGCTGGAAGTCGAGGGGCAGGACATGATCTGCGGAGGCTCCTGCCTGCTGCTCGTCGAGTACATCGCGGATCGGGAACCCTACCGGATCGCGGCGGCCCGGCTGCAGCGGGGGGAACGGACCCTGTTCGTCAAGACGCTGGACGGGACCGCGGGGGGGAAGTCCCTCTCCGTGACGGTTGCAGTGCTCGATGAGAATGGCGCGCCCCTCTACAATTCGCTTCGTGCCGCGGCCGGGAAGAGCGCCGCGAAGTCCCTCCAGAGCGGCGTCCCCGCCTTTCGCGAGGCAGAGGGGCTCTTTTTCGACCCCGTATTTCCGGAAGAGAAACTCCTGATTCTCGGCGGCGGATACGTGGGCCAGGCGATCGCGCGCCAGGCCGCGCGCCTTGGTTTTCGGGTCAGCGTGGGCGATGACAGGCCGGACTTTCGTTCGGCGGAGAGATTTCCGCCCGAGGTTCAGACCCTCGGGGGGACCTTCACGGAGATCGTGCGGAGCTTTTCCTTCGATTCGGCCACCTACGTGGTGATGGTCACGCGCGGCCACCTCACGGACCTCGAGTGCGTTCGCGCGGTGCTCACCCGCACGTATCGCTACGCGGGGCTCATGGGGAGCGCGCGCAAGGTGAAGCTGTTTCGCGAGCAGCTCCGGAACGACGGTTTCCCGCAGGAGAAGATCGACGGCTTGCATGCGCCCATCGGGATTGCTATCAAGGCGGAGACCCCCGAGGAGCTGGCCGTCGCGATCCTTGGCGAGATCATCGCCGTCAGGCGGCAGGCCGAATTGGGCGTCCTGAAACCCGAAATTTCTCAATAGTATCAAAAGCTTCCCCGAAATCGCTATTTTATGCACGATTGTTCTTGACTTGTATACAATCGAGTATATAATGCCACATACATCGTGAACTACAAGTCGCGGTAAATCCAGGTCCAAGACGTTTCGATCGAGGAGTGCACTGTGAAGAAGGCGATGGTCCGGAAGGATTCGTACTTCGATTCAGTCTTTCTCATGTCGTTGAGCAAGCAGCTCAAGGCGCATCCGGGCGTGTCGGACGCGGTGGTCGCGATGGGAACGCCGATGAACCTGGAGCTTCTCGCCTCTCAAGGCTATGCATCCTCCGAGCTCTCTGGTGCCAGTCCCAACGACCTGCTGATGGCCGTGGATTGCACCGAAGAGCCGGCCGTCGAGGCGGCCTTCAAGGCAGCCGCCGATCTGCTGGCGCGAAAGCGGACGAGCTCGGGTTCCGCGGGCGGCGCGCCGCGGCCGGCCAGCATCGACGGGGCGGTCGAAGAGATGCCCGACGCCAACCTGGCGATCATCTCTCTTCCCGGAGCCTACGCGGCGCGTGAAGCGCGCAAGGCGCTGGAACGCGGCCTCCACGTCATGCTCTTCTCCGACAACGTGGGCCTCGAGGAAGAGATCGCCCTCAAGAAACTGGCGCGGTCGAAGGGCCTTCTCGTGATGGGACCCGACTGCGGAACCGCGATCATCAACGGCGCCCCGCTGTGCTTCGCAAATGTCGTGAAACGCGGACCGGTGGGCGTCGTCGCCGCATCCGGTACCGGCCTGCAGGAAGTGACCTGCCTCGTCGATCGATACGGATCGGGCATCAGCCAGGCCATCGGCACGGGCGGGAGGGACCTCAAGAACGCGCGCGTGGGAGGAACCGCGATGCTCATGGGCATCGAGGCGCTGTCCCGGGATCCCGCGACCTCGGTGCTGGTCCTCGTGTCCAAGCCACCCGCCCCGGAAGTTGCCGGGAAAGTGATCGCGGCCCTCAGCTCGGCCGGGAAACCGGCCGTCGTGCTGTTCATCGGCCTGGACCCGTCGCGGTCGGGCACGCTGCCGTCCAATGTCCGACTCGTGACGAGTCTCGAGGATGCCGCTGCGGAGGCCGTCGCCCGCGCGCGCGGCACTCCGCTGAGCAGCGCGGAGCGGGGAGGGGACGAGGCCGCGCTTGCCGCGATCGTCGAACGCGAGACGAAGCGGATGGCAAAGTCCCAGCGCTGGCTGCGCGGGTACTTCACCGGCGGCACGCTTGCCGACGAGGCGATGATCATTCTCCACCGCTTGACCGGCGCGGTGCATTCGAACAACCAGACCGATCCGGCCTTTGTCCTGAAGGACCCGCGGATGTCCATCGGGCACACGATCGTCGATCTCGGCGACGACACTTTCACGGTGGGCCGACCGCACCCGATGATCGACCCGAGCACGCGCACCGAGCGCATTGCCGCGGAGACGGGAGACCCCTCGATCGCGGTCGTCCTCGTCGACGTGGTCCTGGGATACGGGTCGCACGAGGATCCCGCGGGGGCCATGGTGCCCTTCCTGCGGGAGGCGCGCCGCGCGGCCGAGGCGAAAGGCGGTTACCTGCCCGTCATCGCGTCAGTCACGGGTAGCCCGGGCGATTTCCAGGGCTACGCCGGCCAGGTGGCCAAGCTCGAGGCCGCGGGCTGCGTCGTCATGCCTTCGAACTATCGCGCCGCGGTACTGGCGGCGAAGATCCTGGAAAAGGTGGCGTCCAGATGATCGGCGCGAAAAGCGGAACGAAGAGCGGTACCTCGCACGTGGATCCCGTCCTTGATCTCTTCGGAAAGGAAATCAAGGCGGTCAACCTCGGGCTCGAGTCCTTCGCCGAGAATCTCCGCGCAAATGGCGTGGCGGTGATCCAGGTCAACTGGAAGCCCCCCGCGGGCGGCGACGAGCGTATGATCGCGATCCTGGACCGCCTTGCCGCCGGGACGAAGGTCGACGTGGAGGCGGCGAACCAGGAGGCAGCGTCCCGCATCCTCAAGGGAAAGCCGACCCTCGTCGGCGTGGGAATCGCGGCCGAGGTCATCCCCGGCATGACGAAGAAGACCATCCTCCACGCTGGTCCCCCCGTGACCTGGCAGCGCATGTGCGGCCCGGTGCGCGGCGCCGTGATCGGGGGCCTCATCTACGAAGGGCTGGCGAAGGACCGCGGCCAGGCGGAGAAGCTCGCTTCTTCGGGGGAGATCGCATTCGAGCCCTGCCACCACCACAATTCGGTGGGCCCGATGGCGGGCGTCGTCACGGCGCGGATGCCTGTCTGGATCTTCGAAAACACCACCTTCGGCAACCGCTCCTACTGCACGTTCAACGAGGGCCTGGGCAAGGTGCTCCGCTACGGCGCCTTCTCCGAGGAAGTGCTCACGCGCCTGCGGTGGATCGAGACCGACCTCGCGCCGGTCATGAAGAAGGTCCTCGCCCTCCACGGACCCCTGGACATGAAGAACATCATCGCCCAGGTCCTGCAGATGGGGGACGAGGGGCACAACCGCAACCGGGCCGGCACCTCGCTCATCATCCGGGAGTTCGCCCCGTTCCTCGTGCGCCTGGGCGAGGAACCGGAGAAGATCGCGAAGATCCTCTCGTTCATGCACGCCAACGACCACTTCTTCCTCAACCTCTCGATGCCGGCCTGCAAGTGCACGGTGGATGCCGCGGCGGGCATTGCGGGAAGCTCGGTCATCACCACCATGGCGCGCAACGGCACGGATTTCGGCATCCGGATCTCGGGGCTCGGCGACCGCTGGTTCACCGGCCCGGCCTCCATGGTGGAGGGCCTGTACCTCCCGGGCTTCGGACCCGCTGACGCGGCTCCGGACCTCGGCGATTCCGTCATCACTGAGACGGCCGGCATCGGCGGCTTCGCAATGGCGGCCGCTCCCGCGATCGTGCAGTTCGTCGGGGGCAGCCCCAAGGACGCCGTGGCGGTCACGCGCCGCATGTACGAGATCACGGTGACCGAGAACGACGTCTACCGCATTCCCATCCTGGATTTCCGCGGCACACCCACGGCGATCGACCTTCGCAAGGTCGTCGAGACGGGCATCCTGCCCGCCATCAACACGGGCATCGCCCACAAGGAGCCCGGCGTCGGCATGGTGGGCGCCGGCCTGGTGAAGCCGCCCGAGAATTGCTTCAAGGACGCATTGGCCGCCTTCGCGGAGGCCTACGCAGAGTGAGCAAGGAGGAATCCCATGAAAATCATCGATCTGACCGTTCCCCTCGGCATCGGCACGCCGCCCTGGCCGACCTACATCCCGCTGCAGGTCCAGTACTTCAAGCGTCTCGCGCCCAACGGCGCCAACGGCCAGGTGGTCACGCACTCCAACCACGTGGGGACGCACCTCGACGGCGAGATCCATTTCTACACCCCCGGCAAGGACATCGCGAGCCTCGACATGGATTTCCTGGTCCACGACGGGGCGGTCGTCGACCTCTCCGACGTCTGCGGGGACTACGACGTGTACACGTCGAAAATGGTCGAGGAGCGGGTGGAGGTGAAGGAGGGAGACATCCTCATCATCCACACCGGGTTCCACC
>JBKQPS010000112.1:0-5864 GCA_052144915.1 Spirochaetia bacterium
TCGTAGCTCTCCAGCGCCGCCGCGTAGTTCCGGCCCGCGTACCGACTCTCCGCTTCCGCGTACAGGTCGTTTTCCGCCGGGGCAGCCGCTGCCTGTTCGGCGCCGCCCAGCAGGAGGAGAACACAGACTATGAAGGATATCATCCTGGAGAAAGCGTACCCCTCGGCCGGATGTTATTCAATTCTCGGGGGTTCGAACGGCCCCGCGGAGTCGATCCTGACCAGGTGGATGTATTCCGCTCCGTAGCGCCGGGTGAGCGAGGCGAGACTGGTCCTCTTGTTCCTTTCCATCACGGCAACCTGGAATACGCCGTCGGCGTCGACATACGGGAACAGGACGACCACGTGATGGTGCTGGCGCAGCGTCGGAGTGCCCTCGGAGACGGCGAGCCTCGAGGGCGCGTTCACCGAGCCCACGTAGAAAAAACCGGGCTCGCCGCGGCTGAGAAGGTACAGGAGATACTGGAGCTTCGGCACGGGATACCCGACGTCCTTGACGTAGGGGACGTGGTCAGAGTCCCGCACGTCGATCTGCGCATCCGTCGGCGCGATTCCCGTCTGCGCCTCCGCAACGGTGCGAGCGAGCCCCCGGCTCCAGTCCAGGCCGAAATACGGATCCAGCTCCTCCTCGAAGCGCGCGCTCCAGGCGTTGCTCCGTGCCGCGTCGCGCGACTTCAACGGCGCGATATCCATCATCTTGCCGGCAAGAGGCGCATAGAGCGAGTCCACGACCCACTTGGCGAATCCCGAGCAGTTGAACCCGCCTCTGCCCGCGGAGGCACCCGAAGCGATGTACACCATCCGGCCGGCCCCGTCCATGGCGCCGTCGTCCATGTCGCGGAGTCCGGGGAGCCGGGACGTCAGGACCCGGACCATCTCCATGATCCTCCGGTCGGCCAGGCCCGGCGGGGGTGCGAGAACCAGGGGCCAGTTCACCACCGCGGCGCTCCACTCCACGATCGAGGAGAGAGGCGAGGTGAGCAGCCGGTCGAAGGACACGGGCAGGGCGATCCGTGTCTGGAAGGGCTCGCCGAAGAGGTAGACATCCATGAAGGTGCGCTCGCCCTGGGGAAAGAGGCGCAGGTAGGTTCCGGGGCCGTCCTGGACGAAGATCTTCGCCTGGAGAAAGCTGCCGTCCCGGAGGCTTCGCTTGATGATGAACGTCCCCGCCCCGTCCACGGGATAGTCCGCCCCGGTCCGGTTCGCAAAGACGAAGTACAGCGCCCCGGACTGCTCGTCGAGCTGGAATCGAACCGTCGCCGCCCCCGCGGACTGCGCGATGATCTGCCGGCCGGCGGCTGCCGCCTCGTGGATCGGAGCGAAAATCGTGTCCGACAACCGGCTCCGCGCTTCCCAGTTCTCGGGTGGCACCCCGTACGCGGCCGGTGCGCCTATCTCCGCGCTCGCGAATGCGGAAACTCCGGCGAGAGCCGTCACCGCGAGCCAAATTGCGAAATCACGCCAGAACGGTATCCTCATCGATGCGATCCTTCAGAATGCCCCGCCGCGCCGCAAGCACCTGGGGGTCCAGCGCAAAGAGCGGGCTGATTTCGATTGCGTAACGCGGCCGGCCCTCCGCGTCCCTCGGCACCTCCACCCCGACGGCTTTCAGCCATCGCGCCGCCTGCTCCCGCTGACCATGGAGGCAGGTGGCGATCGAGTCCTGCCCTTCGCGGTTTTTCAGCGGCGCGAACTCCTCGGCGCGGTCCGTCTCGAAGAAGAGCGCGCGGTCGGCCAGGGGGATCGCGTCGAAAACGAACCTCTCCATTTTCACGGTGTCCCTCTCCTGAATTTCGGTCCCCTCTGCCGTCGGATTGAGCGTCTTTGCCTTTTTGCGGGCCATGTGACAGGGCATCTGCAGCGCCGGACTTTCCAGGAACGGCACGTCGAGTATATGGATGGCAATGGAACCCTGCCCGTAGTACAGCCGTCCGTCCGCGCCCCGCGCGTGCATCCGCTCCTCGTCCAGGTCCGAGTACTCGATCACGGTCTTCCTGCCGTCCGACTCGACGATGATACCCAGCTTCTCTTCAGGGTACGCCTTTTCCACCACCTTGGCGGAAACGCGCGCACGGGCACGGCAGTGGAAACCGAGAAAGACGGGGTCGGGGACGTGGACCAGCGGATTGTCCACCTGGAAATAGAACAGGTGCTCGACGCGCTGCTTCCTCATCGCCGCCAGGCAGCCGGAATCCCTCAGCGCCTCGATGACGCCGCCATGTCCGTTCGGATTGAAGAGAAGACCGCCATCCGGGGCCATCAGCAGGCGGCCTTCCGGGGAAAAGGAGGGAAGACTGCCCTGCAGGAAGAGGTGGACCGTCTCGCGTCCCAGGCCGAACCACTCCTGCGATTCAAAGTACTCCCGCGTGGCCTCGTGGTTCTGGGGACCGGTCATGATAAGCCAGGGAATATCGGCGCCGTACCAGCGGCGGGCGGCGAGGAGCTTTTCCGCAAAGAGGGCGAAAAGGGTGAGCTTTCGCAGCGGCGTGACCGGGAACATGCCTTTGGGACCCTCGAATCCGAGCCGTGTACCCTGTCCCCCGGCGACCGTCAGAAACGCGGTCCTCCCCCGGCGGATCTCCTCGGCGCCCGCTTCGCGAGCCGCCGCATCGACCCTGCTCTCAGAAAGGGGAATGTAGGGAGCAGGTGCAAGCTCCGTCTTCGAAATCGCACCTGCCCCCCGCCCCTGCTCCGCGATGAACCGCCGCAGCTCCTGCACTGTCGCCAGGTTCAGCGACGACAAGTCGTCGATCAACCGCTGCCGCATGGCCTCGGGCCGCTTCTCCCAGAAGGCAAAGAGGTGCTCCTGGCCCATTTCCTCCATCCTGTCCCGTACGTCACCGTGCGCCATTGCATCTCCCTCGTGTCGGATCGCCGCGCCACGGCGCGTGGTCATCAGGGCCTCGATCAGGTCCGAGCGGATGCGGGCGAACCGTGCGGAAATGTCGGGGTCCACGGAGCCAAGGTCTTCCCACATCTGCTTCTTTGCGCCTTCGATCGTGAACTTACGGTCGTACAGCAGGTGGCGGAAGCGCATCAACAACCGGACCTCGTTGGCCGAATACTCGCGGCGTCCGCTGAGCCCCTTCTTCGGGGAGAGGAGCGGGAGCTCGCTTTCCCAGTAGCGCAGCACGAGCGGCTTGACCCCGAGGAGCCGCGCCACTTCGCCGATGCTCCACGCCCTCATCGAGCCGTCTTCCTGCTCTGTGTGAACTCGACGGACACGGGCACGAGGGTGAACCCGAGGTCCCGGCGGATGCAGTTCTCCAGGTACTGCGCGTAGCCCATCGGAAAGCCGGACTTCCGGTTGACGAAGGCCACGAACCGCACCGGGTTCGCACTCACCTGGGTCATGAAGCGGATCTTGTAGTTCTTCCCCCGCACGGGAAGCTTGTAGTGCGAGAGCCACGACTCCAGGGCCTGGTTCAGCCGGCCGGTGCTCACCCGCACGTGCAGCTGCTCCCAGGCGGCGAGCGCCGTGTCCAGCAGGGCGCGCACGCCGTAGCCGGTCAGCGCGGACACGGGCACGATCGGCGCGAAGCCGAGCACGGGGAACTGAAACCGCACGAGCTCGCGCACCGCCTCGCGGAGCTTCGCCGTGTCCTTTTGGAGATCCCACTTGCCCGGGACGAGCACCACGCCCCGGCCCTCCTTCACGGCCTGGGCGGCGATCTTCTTGTCCTGGTCAACGATTCCCCGGGAGGCGTCCATCATGAGGAACACGACATCGGCACGGCCGATGCTCTCGATGGCGCGGTTCACGGAGTAGTACTCGACGGGATCGGTCACCCTGCTCTTGCGCCGGATGCCGGCGGTGTCCAGGATCCGCAGGCTTCGGCCCTTGTGGGTGAAGGTTCCCTCGACGACGTCCCGCGTCGTGCCCGGAACGGCGGACACGATCGAGCGTTCCTCGCCGAGGATGCGATTCGCGAGACTGGACTTGCCCGTATTGGGCGTGCCGAGGATCGCGATGCGAATGACCGTGTCTTCCGGCGCGCCGCCTGCCGCGCGCCGCGCGGGCGGGAGCCCCCCGGGTTCCTCCCGGCGCTCCTCGAGAAGCGCCGCGGCGGTCTCCTTGAGGCGATCGATGCTCCTGCCGTGCGCCGCGGAAACACCGACGACGTTCGGGAATCCGTGCGCGTAGGCATTCCAGACGGAGGGGTCGCGGTCCGGGGAGTCCACCTTGTTGACCACCAGGAGGACCTTGTCGGCAAAAGGCCGCATGATCCGGAGGAACTCCTCGTCCAGGGGCGTGGATTCCACGGCGTCCAGCACGAGGAGCAGAAGGTCCGACTCCCGCGCCACCTTCAGCGTCCGCCGGGTCACGACGCCCGCGAGGGTTTCGCCGTCATTCGTGTACCCGCCGGTGTCGACTAGCCGCACGCGCCCCCCTCCCATGCTGCATTCCGCCTCGACGGGATCGCGGGTGACCCCGGGGTCGGAGTGCGTGATCGCCCTCCGCCGGCCGATGAGCACGTTGAAAAGGGTCGACTTGCCGACGTTGGGCCGGCCGAGGATGGCGATCTTCGGAAGGTCACCACGAGGCGAAGTCAAGCCGCTCCTCCATCCAGCCACGCACCGCGTGCTCGATCTCCCGGCCGGACTTCATCGGGGTGAGCGTGCGGACGAACGCCTCGGCCTCCAGGCTGCCCACGGAACGGACGATCCGCTTGATGAGCGGGATCCCGATCGGTCCCATGGAGAAGCTGTCGAGGCCGAGCCCGAGCAGGACGACGGTGGCCAGGGGGTCACCGGCGAGCTCGCCGCACATGCCGACCGGGATGCCGTTCGCGTGCGCGTTCTCGATCGTCATGCGGATCAGACGGAGCACCCCCGGGTGGAATGGCTCGTACAGGTAGGCGACCTTCTCGTTGCCCCGGTCCACCGCGAGGGTGTACTGGATGAGGTCGTTGGTGCCGATCGAGAAGAAATCCGCGCGCGGCGCGAGGATGTCCGATGTCACGGCCGCGGAAGGAACCTCGATCATGATTCCCGTCGGCACGTCGGGGCGGAAGGGCCGCCCTTCGCGGGTGAGGTCGCCCTTCACCTCCGCCATGATCTCGGCGATCCGGTCGAGCTCACCCGGTCCCGAGATGAGGGGAAACATGATCCGAAGGGAGCCATGCACGGAGGCCCGTAGCAGCGCGCGCAGCTGCGTCTTCAGCACCTCGGGCCGGGCGAGGCAGAAACGGATCGCCCGCCAGCCCAGGAGAGGGTTGCTGTCCTGCGCGAGGTGGTAGCCGGGCATCACCTTGTCCCCTCCGAGATCCAGGGTACGGATCGTCACGGTGCGGCCGCCCATCGCGGACAGCACCGTCGTGTAGGCGGCAAGCTGTTCCTCCTCCGTCGGGAATCGGTTCGGCTGGATGAAGAGGAACTCCGAACGGAACAGCCCGATGCCGTCCGCCCCGTGGGCGAGCACGCTCTCCGCCTCTTCCGGCACCTCGATGTTCGCCTCGATGGATAGCCGCTTCCCGTCCACCGTCTCTGCAGGCAGGTCCCTCTGCTCCTTGAGCATGACGTAGGTGCGTTCCCATTCGCGGCGCCGCTCGTCGTAGCGCTGCCGCGTGGCCTCGTCCGGGGCCACGATGACCGTCCCCCGGGTTCCGTCGACGATCACCTCGTCTCCGGTGTGCACGCAGCGGCTGATGTCCGAGAGCCCGAGGACCGCGGGAATCTCCCCCGCGCGGGCGAGGATGGCGGTGTGCGAGGTCTTTCCACCGGCGTCGGCGGCGATCCCCAGGACCAGCTTCCTGTCCAGCCCGAGGGTGTCGGAGGGCATGAGATTGTGCGTGACGAGCACGGACGGCTCGCGGATGTCGGACAGGTGCGAGCGGGTCGTGTACAGCAGGTGGTCCAGGACCC
>JBKQPS010000113.1:0-8059 GCA_052144915.1 Spirochaetia bacterium
ATCAGATTTCGAGTGCTCCCGCACCTGCGTGCCGCCCGGCATCTGGAATACCCTGCTGTCGTCCCTGCCGTCCTCGTAGTAATCCCAGGACTTCATCGGAACTGCGCCATATGTCTGACGGTAGTCTGCTTCACCGTCGCCGCTGGTGTCGATGGACTCGGAAGACAACCGGCCGTTCGTCCACGTCTCGGCGACCTGGAACACCCCGTTGCCGGTGAGCGATCGTGCACCTCTCACCGGTTCGCCCCGGGCATACCAGACGCGGTGGTCGAAGACTCCGTTGCCGACCGAGGATTCTTCCATGAACACGCGTCGACCCGCGGCAAGGTCGATCCTTCGGATCGGGGTGCGGCCGTCGGCGGCGAACTCGTCGAGCTGGTATGCGGCCCGACGGATCACGTCGAGCGAGGGGATTCGGATTCTCGATGCGATCTGCGGTGGAATGTACGCCGGTCCGCTCGCAAAATCCGGACGCAGGAAAACGCAGGGAACCGTGTACGGCGCCAGCATCCATGTGCCCTGCCCGGGCAGATCCGCCTTTTCCAGGGAGGGATAGCGGCTGTACGAGAACCGTGTGACGTGTCCTGCCGGGTCGCGGTACGAAAGAGACACCGGCATCCCGCCCTGGAACTCCGACTCGAATTGCGAGATCCCGTCCTGCGCCGGCTCCCGGATCCAGCGCGCGACCTTTCCGTTTTCGAAAACCCAGCGATCCTCCCAGAACCCGTCCTCGTCAGCATCGACGTCCCGGTTTCCGGTGTATCGGCCCAGCGCATCCCGGAGGCTCGCGGCCAGGGCTCCGCTTCCCTTCACCGCATCGATCGCGCGGCCGACGAGATCCTGCCGGGAAAGTCCGCCCTCCGAAAGGAAGATGTCGAGGTATTTCTTCCGCTGGCCGACAGGGACCGCCTCCATGCCGAGGACCGGCCCCAGGGGATCCATGCCTCCATTCGAAAGGTACAGCTCCACGTCAGAGACCTTCTTCGCGCGGTCCGTTTCCGTGTCTGCGGCTGCAAGGAGAAGCGGCGGGTTGTCCGGCTGAAGCCGCAGGCCTGTCTGAATGATGGCGGCTCCCTCGGCGCGCCGGCCCATCCGCCGAAGCAGCCGCGCGGTTGCCAGCCGGATATCAACGCTCGACGGAAATCGCGCAAGGGCACTGGTCAGCGTCCGCTGTTCCGCCGACGTGTCTCCCGCGCGGTCTTCCGCCCGGGAAAGGAGTACGAAGTTCTGCGGGTCATCGGGACGTGCAGCGGTCAGCCGCTCGGCCGCCTTCCGCGCTTCTGCGAGCTGCCCCGTACGTACGAGGAGATCCGTCAGCAGCTGCTCGGCCACGACCGGGTCAGTCGAGACCCAGGTCGCTCGCTTCACGGCTTCTCGGAGGTGATCGATCGCGGGCCTTGTCGAAGGCCGGTCCGCCGATTCGACGCGCGCCACCAGGAACAACGCTTCGGAGTATCCGGGATCCAGCTCCAGGGCCGTCGAAGCAAAGGAGCCTGCCCGCGGCATGTCCCCGGCGCTCAGCCATGAACGTGCCTGCGCGAGGAACGCGTCGGCCTGCGCGCGCGGTCCGGTGCCGGAGACACCATTTACCGCGGCGACGGAGGCGCCACGTGTTCCAGCCCCCGCGGCCCCCTCACTACCCTGCGCGCCGAGCGGGCATGCCAGCACGACGAGAGCCCAGAGAACCGCCGTCGGGAATATCTGCGCTTCACGCCACTTTCGAGGTTTCATTCCTTCCGACTGCGCGGACGCCGGCATCAGTGTACGGGGCTTACACCCCGCCTTCCGCCGTGGAAACCGGCACGACCGGCGGGAGCGCCGGCGCGGCCGCCGCTGTCCCCGGCTCGAACTCCCCGCGCTTGCGGGGCGGCATCCCCAGCAGCGTGCGGATCTCGTCATCGTCGAGGTTTTCCTTCACGAGGAGGGTCTCCGCCAGGAGCTTCAACTGGTCCTTCTGCTCGCCCAGGATGCGCTCCGACTCGGAGAGGCACCCCTCGACTATTTTCTTGATCTCTGTGTCTATGGCACGAGCCGTGTCCTCCGAGTAGTCCTTGTGCCGGGCGATCTCCTTGCCCAGGAAGATGGGCTCGTCCTTCTGGCCGTACGCGATGGGTCCGAGCACGTCGCTCATGCCCCACTCGCAGACCATCCGCCTCGCCAGATCGGTTGCCTGCTCCAAGTCGTTCTGCGCGCCCGTGGTCGTCTCGTTGAGCATGAGCCTCTCCGCCGCATAGCCGCCCATGGCGATGGTGATCCTGTCCATCAGCCAGCCCCGGTTGCGGGAATACGCATCATCCTCGGGCAGCGAGAATGCCACTCCCAGGGCGCGGCCATGGGGAATGATCGTGATCTTGTGCAGAGGGTCCGCATTCTTCAGGTAGTAGTGGAGCAGGCCGTGGCCCGCTTCGTGGAAGGCCACCATCTGCTTCTCCCGAGGAGGGATGATTTTGCTCTTGCGCGCGATGCCCATGAGAGTCTTGTCTCGCGCCTCCTCGAAGTCGTCCATGTCGACGCGATCCTTGCTCTTGCGCCCCGCGAACAGGGCCGCCTCGTTCACGAGGTTCGCGAGGTCCGCCCCGGAGGACCCGGGCGTGGCCCGGGCCAGCCGTCCGAGATCCACGTTCTCCGCGAGCGGGAGCTTCTTGGCGTGCAGGCGGAGGATCAGCTCTCGCTCCCGGATGTCAGGCATGTCCACGACGACCTGCCGGTCGAACCGACCCGGCCGGAGGAGGGCAGGGTCCAGGACGTCCGGACGGTTGGTGGCCGCGAGGATGATGACCCCGTCCTTGGTGTCGAAGCCGTCCATCTCGACGAGCATCTGGTTCAGCGTCTGCTCGCGCTCGTCGTGGCCCCCTCCGTAGCCCGCGCCACGGGTGCGTCCGACCGCGTCCAGCTCGTCGATGAAGAGGATGCAGGGCGCGTGGCGTCTGCCCTGCTCGAAGAGGTCGCGGACCCGGCTGGCGCCCACCCCGACGAACATTTCCACGAAATCGGATCCTGACATGTGAAAGAAGGCCACGTTTGCTTCTCCCGCCACGCCCTTGGCGAGCAGGGTCTTCCCGGTGCCGGGCATGCCCACGAGGAGCACCCCCTTGGGAATCTTCGCGCCCAGGCGCGCGAACTTCTGCGGGCTTTTCAGAAACTCCACGACTTCCTGGAGCTCGAACTTGGCTTCGTCCTGGCCGGCCACGTCGCCGAAGGTGATCCGCTTGTTGGTGTCCAGGTAACGCTTCGCCCGGCTCTTGCCGAATGAAAATGCCTTGTTGCCATTGCCCTGCACCTGGCGGAACATGAACCAGATGAAGAAGAATCCGATGACCCAGGGAAGGAACTGGATCAGGACCGCGAGGGGAGAGACCGCCTTCGCGCCGCCCGACACCTTCACGCCCTTGTCCTTCAGCGACTTCAGGAGATCGGGATCCGGATAGGGGATGGTCGTCTTGAAAAAGCCCACGTCCCCGGATTTCGCCTTGAAGGAGCCCTGGATCTCGTACTGGTCCACGATCTTGACCTGGTCGATCTGGCCTTCATCGAGGTAGGTCTGGAACGTCGAGTACGGCAGCTCCGCGGGGCCCGAGCCACCGTTGTACACGAAGAAGAAGACGAAGAAGGACACCAGGATGAGCAAGGAGATGAGTGCTATCCGGTTGTTGAAATTGAACCGCGGGATCCGGGGATCGGGTCCCTTGTTCTCGCCATTATCGTTGTTGCTCACGTCCCTCTTCCATGCTCGTTTCTATGTGGACGACCATGCGGTCCCCACCTGCGCGGTCCTCCGCGACAATGTCCGCCCGTGCCCGGGTGCAATACCCCAGCGCGCCGCCCAGGACCGCCAGCACGCCGCTCCTGTCAGAGAGTATCGGAATTCGCTCCCTTTCAGACGCGGGAACCTTCATTCCGATCAGGAGTTCTTTCACAGATGTCGCACCGCCCGCGAGCTGAATAGAGTCGCCCTTTCTTTTTGACCTGAGAACTATCGGCGGCCGCACCTTGCCTGCAAGGATGACAATTCCTCCCCTGCCCTCGCCCGGCGCATTCGTGCCGCGGGTGACCGTGACATGCACACCCGCCTCCCGAATCTCCGTGCCGCGGGCTTCGGAGACGACTATAAAGTATCCCTTTTTGCATTCCCTGGCAATATCGGGACCCCAGGACAGCTTTTCGCCGCGGATCGAAAGGAAAGCTCCATGGCCGCGGAGGATGGTTCCATCATGGCGGGGGGGGTTCATGCTCAGAACGGGAGCGAGGAAGCGCCAGGGAAGCCTGCGCGAGCCTTCCCGCGGCGCGAACCGATCAAACAGGCGCAGCAGGGACCAGGCCCGAACGGCGGGGTGCGCGGCGAGAAACGTGCTCGCCGGGATCGAAAACCCCCTCCCCGACCGCGCCCATCGCAACCGGCGTGCCTGCGCGCGCACCAGGTCCCCGGACAGGGCGAGCTTCCTGCTCAGGGCCACCATCCCGGTCCGAAAGCCCGGAAACTCCGCCTCGAGGACCGGGACGAGGCGCCGGCGTATCCTGCTGCGAAGGAAGCGCGTATTGCGGTTGGAAGGATCCTCGCACCATGCCTGCCCGAGGGCACCGAGGTATTCCTGCACCTGGCGGCGCGTGCAGGCGAGCATCGGCCGGAGGAACGGTCCCCGCCGGGCAGGGATTCCGCGCAGCCCGTGGACATCGGATCCCTGCAGGATCCTCATGAGCAGGGTCTCGATGACGTCGTCCTGGGTGTGCCCAAGTGCGATCGCGTCGGCGCCGGCTTCCCGGGCCGCCTCCTGCAGGAGAAGATGCCGCGCATCGCGCGCCTCCTCCTCGAGGCTGCGGTGAAACGCCCGCGCGCGCCGCTCGCACTCACCCGGCGGAACAGATTTCTCGAGAAGCTCGAGGCCGAGCGCAGCGCACAGCCGTCGAACGAAATCGGCTTCCGCGGCGACCAGCCCTGCCGGACGGATCCCGTGATCGACGATGCAGGCGATGAGCGAAAATCCCGTTCCCTGCCGGAGCGCCGCGAGCGCGCGGACCAGCGCCGTGGAGTCCGGGCCGCCGGAGACAGCGGCGAGAAGCCTGCTGCCGACGCCGATGCCGAAAGCGCCCAGGGCCTTGCGGACCGCGTCCTCGATGCCATGTGCGGGAGGCTCGCCAGTCTCCTTCACGATGCAGGTTCTTTCCTGTTGAGCTCGTTCATGACTTTCACGGGGCCTTCCGACAGGAGTATGAGCACCGCCCGGGCTGCCCGCTCGACTGCCGCGTCGAGGAGCTCCTCTTCCCCGCGCGGGGGGGCGCTGAGCACATGCCCGACGACCTTGCCCTCACGGTCAGGGCGGCCGATTCCGATCCACAGTCGCATGAAATCCTGCGTCCCGATGACGCGGATGACCGATTCCAGCCCCTTCTGACCGGCCGAGGATCCTTTCAGCTTGAATCGGAGATTTCCCGGGGAGAGGTCCAGGGAGTCGCACACGACGAGGAGCTGGGAGGCGTCGCTGCCGGTCTCCCGCATCGCTTCGCGCACGGCGCGCCCGGAATCGTTCATGTACGTGAGCGGCTTGACGAGGGACAGGGCTGCCCCCTCGTGCAGCGCTTTCCCCAGGAAATATGAATGGAAGAGTTTTTTCTTGAAGTGGACGCCCAGGCGCGATGCCAGGGCGTCCACCACCATGAATCCGACGTTGTGCCGGGTGCCCGCGTAGCGTTCGCCCGGATTGCCGAGCCCGACAACCACGAGGGGCAGAGGCTACTCCTCTTTCCTGCCTTTCTTTTCGGGCTTCGCAGCCTCCTCGGCGCCTTCCGTGGCTTCCGCACCTTCCGGCGCGGCAGCGCCCTCCTCGCCCTCCGCGGGAACCTCTCCCTCCACGGCGGCAGGAGCCACTTCCTCCTCGGCCTTGCGGTGAGCGACCAGGCAGACGACCTGGTCCGGTGCCTGGAGCGGCCGGACCCCCGGGGGCAGAACGAGATCACTCACGTGCAGGGCGCGGTCCAGCGCGAGCTCGTTGATGTCCAGCGTGATTTCCTCCGGCATGTCCTTGGGAAGGCACTCGACATCGAGGCGGTGCAAGAGGCTTTCCAGGATGCCGCCCTCCTTGACGCCGACGGGATTCCCGATGAGCCGGATGGGAACGCGGGTGCGAAGCGATTTCCCCTTTTCGAACTCGTAGAAATCCACGTGGAGGATCTGGCCGGTGAGATTATCCTTCTGATAGTCCTTCACCAGCACCTCGTGAACCCCGCCGGGCGTGTGCAGCTCGACGACCGTGTTTTCCGTGATACGCCGGAAGGCAGTGCGGAATTCGCGGGCGTCCACGGTGATCGAGGTCGGGGCGGTATGTCCATAGATGACGGCGGGAATCTTGCCGGTGCTGCGCAGCCGGCCCGCGGCGCCCTTGCCGTCTCCCTGCCTCATCTCGACATTCAGCTTCTTTGCTTCCATAAAAAGGCTCCTTCGTGTTGTCTCATCCGTTGCGACGGTGATTCAGTTCATCTGGGACGGCAGGATTCGAACCTGCGAAATGCCGGAACCAAAATCCGGTGGCTTACCGCTTGCCGACGTCCCAAAGTCAGCGCCGGAGGCGCATTTGTTCTCAGCGCCGGAGGCGCAGAGGTCTCGTGCGCGCCGTGCGCGCAGCGGGTCATGTCGACGAGGGTGCTTCTTCCGAGCCGCCCTCCTCAATGTCGCCGGCCTGCGGGTCATCCTCGTCGTCCTGGCCCGAAATATGCACGTCTCCTGTACCTTTGTCAAACTCTTCCAGGATGCGGGCCTGGATCCTCCTGCGGAAATCCGAATTGATCGGGTGGGCGATGTCCTTGAACTCCCCGTCCCGCGTTTTCCTGCTGGGCATCGCCACGAACCGGCCGAACTGACCCATGATGATCTTGAGGTTGTGGACCACGAAGCAGTTGTCGAAGGTTATTGTGACATAAGCCTTCAGCTTGTTGTCAGATTCGACCCTCTTGATGCGAATGTCCGTAATCTCCATGGGTGTCCTCCCACTGGCGAATCCGCATCCAGTCATACTACCAGACCGCGGCAAACGCCGCAAGGGGGCGGGCGGATGCGGATCCCACCCCGGAGGCCGTGGTTCTCGCCCGGCAGCCCGCCGCGGACCACCGCCGAACGGACGAACGGCGCCACCGCGCTCCGCGTCGCGGTCCTTATTTGACAGCACAGGAGGGGGCTCCTATACTGTGTGCGTGCGGCAGGAGATTCTTGAGGCGTTCGTCGAGGCCGTCCGCCAGGTTCTCCGGGAAACGGATATCCCCGTCGCGTCCGTCGAAGACCGCGATGCCTTCGGATCCGACGCGCAGGTGATCACGAGCGTCGGGCTCACGGGCGACCTGCGGGGAATCTTCATGCTCCGGACCGACCTGTCGGGCGCCGCCGCAATCGTCAAGGCGATGACCGGGGGACTCCGTCTTCGCATCACGCACGACCGCCTCAGCGAGATCCACCTCGCCGCGATCGGCGAGATTTCCAACCAGATCGCGGGGCGGGCGATCACGCTGCTCGGCGACATCGGTCTGCATTGCGACATCACGCCGCCCGCTGTCCTGGCGGCGCCCCAGCTCCAGAGCCTCGTTCCCGATCTCTCCGAGACCTTTCGGCGGACCGTCCAGGGCGCGTTCGGCCGACTCACGATCTTCCTCGGGATCCAGCGCCTCGAACAGACCGATCCGTCCCAAAAAACTAGTTGACAAGCCGCAAATTCTGGACGTAGATTCAGCTTGGTTTCATACTTCGTGAGCTGAGGCAGGGTGCACAATGCTGGAAATCAACGAAAACAGTGAAAAAGGACCAAATCTCCCCCGCTCTTTCGCGCCCGGCAAGGGCAAGGGAAAGGGCGACGACGAGAACGCGGACGGAGGGGAGAACCACGAGGACCTCGACGACGATTTCGACGACTACGAGGACGATCTGGAAGAGGATTACGACGAGGAAGAGATAAGCGAAGAGGAAGAAGAGTTCGACGACGACATGGACGAGGAGTTCGAGGAGGAAGAGGAGGAGGAAGAAGAAGAGGAGGAAGAAGAGGAAGAGGAGGAGGAAGAGGAAGAAGAGGAATACGACGAC
>JBKQPS010000114.1:0-48930 GCA_052144915.1 Spirochaetia bacterium
ACCTCCACGGCCAGCGAAAGCTTGTTCACCCCGCTCGTGCGGGCGATCTCCAGCACCCGCACCACCAGGTCGTAGCGCACCTCCTTGTCCCCCATGATGATCACCGGCGCATTCGCCCGCTTGCCCAGCGCGGCCGAAAGCGTCGGGGCAAGCTGCTCCAGCGCCACCCGCCCCCCGTCCACGTACACGTTGCCCGCCGCGTCGATGGTCACCACGATGTTCTTCGGCGCCGCCGCCTCCGCGGCGGCCGTGCGCGGAAGGTTCACCTTGATCTCCGAGCGGATCAAAAGCGGCGTGGCGATCATGAAGATCACCAGCAGCACCAGCACCACGTCGGTCAGCGGCGTGATGTTGATCCCCGCGATCAGCCCCGCCCGCTCACGATTGCGCGCGCGCATCCTAGCGCCCGATCAGCTCGGCCGCTTCCGAGGCGGCCAGCTCCATGTCCCCCACAAACCGCTCGATCCGCCGCGAGAAGTAGTTGAACAGCACCACCGAGGGCACCGCCACCGCCAGCCCCGTGGCCGTGGTGATCAGCGCCTCGGCCACTCCCCCGATGACCACGTCCATCCCCCCCGTGCCCGCCGCCGAGATGTCGCGAAACGCCCGAATGATGCCCAGCACCGTCCCGAACAGCCCGATGTACACCGCCACGTTGCCGATGGTGGCCACGATGCTCGTCAGCCGCTCCAGCTTGCCTTCCTCGATGGCGATCTGCCGTTCCATCACCCCCGTCACCGTCCTCTCCGTCCTGCCCGCCTTCTCCAGACCCGCCTGCACCACCTTGGCAAACGGCGCATCGGCGTCCCGGCAGATCTCCAGCGCCCGTTCGATGTCCTTGCGCCGAAGCTCGTCCTTGATCCGGTCCATGAACACGGGCCGCTTCACCCGGGACTTCTTCCCGTAGCTGAGCAGCCGATCGATGATCACCCCCAGGGACAGCACCGAACACAGCAGCAGGATGTACATCGTGAATCCACCCATGGCCAGAATCTGCAGAAGCGTTTTCCCCGCGAACATCTATTTCTCCTTGCGTGCCCGAGAAGTTGCGAAGCCATTGTACACTCCGGCGCGTCGCGGTTTCAAGGTAAGGGGGAGCCGGTGAATGCCGCGCGAACGGGCGTCGGGGACGGCCTACTGGATGAGGAGCGATGTCATGGTGAGCGACCCCGCAACGGCCGTATCGTTGAACACGCGGATCGATTCCTCTTCGCCCTTGAGCGCGAGCGCGTAGAGCAGAGGCAGGTAATGCTCCGGCGTGGGCACGGCGAGTTCAACCGCGTTCCCCAGCGAATGGTAGTCGATGAGCTGGTCGTGCCGGCCTCCCTCGATGAGCGTCATGAAAAGCGCGCGTGCTTCCAGGGCCCACGGCAGCCCGAAGGGGGTGTTGAAATCACCCCCGCGAGGAATCGCGAGGCGGCCGAGGTTGTGCACCATGTTGCCGCTGGCCAGGATCAGCACGCCCGTGTCCCGCAGCGGCGCCAGTTCGCGGCCCAGCTCGTAGTGATGGCGCGCCGGCATTCCGCTGTCGAGGCTGAGCTGGACGACCGGCACGTCCGCCGCCGGATACATCCGGCGAAGGACGCTCCAGCACCCGTGATCCAGACCCCAGTGGTGGTCCCCGGCGAGGGACACTTTCTTTACCGTGCGGATCGTCTCCTGGGCGAGACCCGGGCTTCCCGGCGCGGCGTAGTGGACCTCGTACAGCTCCCGCGGGAATCCGCCGAAATCGTGGATCGTCCGAGGATTGTCCATCGCCGTCACGAATGTGCCCGCTGTCTCCCAGTGGGCGGAGATGCAGAGAATTGCGGAAGGCCGGGGCAGCTCCCGCGCGATCGCCTGCCAGCCGCGCGAGAACTCGCTGTCTTCGATCGCGTTCATCGGGCTGCCGTGACCGACGAACAGCGCCGGCATCCGCCGCGGCTCCTGCCTGCTCATCGCCGGCACGATACGTCTTTCGAAGAGCGCCTGTCAAGAAAAGCGCGATTCCCGTCCTGTTTCCTCTTCCGAGCGCTTGACACGTTTTTTCCGTTGGAATAGCCTACGCGGGGTTTCACGCTCATCGATCGCGTGCCTTCATCCTGCGCTCAGAAGAAACGAAGAGACCGCGCCTGCCAAACCGTGCGGACGCGTCATTTTCGGCTGCCGATGCGGCGCCGACGGGAGGAATCGTATGTCACACCTTCTCAACGCCACGGTGTTCGAGACCGTCGCCCTCTGGGTGGTCCTCGGGATCGCCGTCCTCGGGCTGCTGTACGCCCTCCTGCTGCGCCGACAGGTGCTTCGGCACGACACCGGCACTCCGCAGATGAAGGTCGTCTGGGACGCCATCCGCGAAGGAGCGGATGCCTACCTCGGGCGGCAGCTGAAGACCATCATCCCCCTCATCATCCTCCTGACGGTGGTCCTCTTCCTCTCCGTGTACGTCGTGACCCCCTCCGAGGCGGCCACGGCGCGATTCCCCGGGGCGACCCAGGAACAGGTGCGGCTGTACGTCGGTATCGCGCGAGCCATCGCGTTCGTCCTGGGCTCACTCTTCTCCCTCCTGGTCGGCCAGTTCGGGATGCGCATGGCGGTTCAGGGCAACGTGCGCGTCGCCTCCGCGGCCCGCACGAGCTTCGCGGATGCGCTGAAGATCGCCTATCGTTCGGGCACCATCACCGGGATGCTCACCGACGGCCTGGGGCTCCTGGGCGGCACGTCGATCTTCCTGTACATGGGAATGTCGGCGCCGGATGCGCTCCTGGGCTTCGGATTCGGCGGGACGCTTCTTGCCCTGTTCATGAGGGTGGGCGGCGGCATCTACACGAAGGCGGCCGACGTCGGGGCGGACCTCGTCGGCAAGGTCGAGGCGGGGATGCCGGAGGACGACCCGAGGAACGCGGCGGTCATCGCGGACCTCGTCGGGGACAACGTCGGTGACTGCGCGGGCATGGCCGCCGACATCTTCGAGTCCTATGAGGTGACCATCGTCTCAGGACTGATCCTCGGCGTGGCCCTGGTCATGGCTACCAACGACCTGAAGTGGATCATCTTTCCCCTGCTCGTCCGGGGCATCGGGGTGCTCTCCTCGATCATCGGCACGTACCTCGTGCGCGGGAGAAAAGACGGCGCCAGCGACAACGCCCTTTCGTCGATCAACCGCGGCTTCTATTCCAGCGCGGCCATCTCCCTGGTGGCGTTCCTTTTTCTCGCGGTCTTCTACATGCACGAGTGGCGCGCGTTCCTCTCGGTCGCCGTCGGGATTCTGCTGGCCATCGCCCTTGATGAGCTCACGAAATACTTCACCGACACCCACCACAAGCCGGTCAAGGACATCGCCACCGCGACCCGCACGGGTCCCGCCACGGTCATCCTCCGCGGCCTGGTGGTCGGGATGGAGGCGACATTCTGGCAGGCTCTCGTGATCGGGGTCACCATCCTCGCCGCGGTCCTCATCTATTGGGGCCAGGACGTCACCTACGTGCTGTACGGCGTGGCCATGACCGGTATCGGGATGCTCACCCTCACGGGAAACAACGTGGCCATGGACTCCTTCGGTCCCATCTCGGACAACGCGAACGGGATCGGGGAAATGGCGGGGCTGGACCAGAAGGCACGCCAGATCATGGCGGACCTCGACGCGGTGGGCAACACCACCAAGGCGATCACGAAGGGCGTGGCGATCGGCTCAGCGGTCATCGCCGCGGTGTCTCTCTTCGGTTCGTTCCTGACGGACGTCACCCTCGTGCAGAAGGTGATGAGCGTGCCCGAGCAGCTTCGCCTGGCCTTCACGGGCATCAGGGTCTCCGTCCCGAGCGTGTTCATCGGGATGCTCATCGGCGGCTCGGTCCCGTGGCTGTTCTCGTCGCTGACGGTGAACTCCGTCGCCCGGGCGGCCGGTCTCATCGTCGAGGAAGTGCGCCGCCAGTTCAGGATCCCGGGCCTTCTCGAAGGCAAGGTGAAGCCGGACTACGGCCAGACCGTGGCGCTCTGCACGACCGCGGCCCAGCGGGAGCTGATTCCGCTCGCGCTGATCGCCGTGCTCTCCCCGCTGGCGATCGGGCTGCTTCTCGGCGTCGAAGCACTTGGCGGGTTCCTCGCCGGTGTCATCCTTTCCGGCCAGCTCATGGCAGTCTTCATGGCGAGCTCGGGCGGCGCCTGGGACAACGCGAAGAAGACGATCGAGGATGGCATGCACGGCGGCAAGGGCTCGGAGGCCCACAAAGCGGCGGTCATCGGAGACACAGTGGGCGACCCGCTGAAGGACACCTCGGGCCCCGCCCTGAACCCCATGATCAAGGTCATCAACCTCGTGTCGCTCCTGGCGGCGCCGGTGCTCATCTCCCTGACGCTGAACGTCGGTGTGGCCCTGGTCGGCGCAGGGTGCATCGTCCTGATCTTCGGCTCGGTCTGGTACTCCAAGAGAGGTGGGTTCGGGAAGAAGGCGGTGTCAGAGGCGAACTTCTAGGCGGCCGAAGGCCAGACGAAGGGGAGCTGAGGAACCGCAGCCGTCATGGGCATCACGGAGTCACTCGCGGCTTTCGGCACCCACGTCATCGGGAGCATCGGCTACGTCGGCGTGCTTCTCCTGATGGTGGCGGAGAGCATGGTGTTGCCGGTGCCCAGCGAGGCGGTCATGCCCTTCGCCGGGTTCGTGGTCGCGGAGAAGACGCTGGGCGGGGCGGGGGTGATCGCCTCCGCCACGCTCGGCAGCATCGTGGGATCGCTCATCGGCTACGCAATCGGAAAGTTCGGGGGCAGGCCGTTTCTCGCGCGTTTCGGGAAGTACCTGCTCCTGGATGCGGGGGACTTGGCCGCGACGGACCGTTTCTTCCAGCGGCGCGGCAGCGTGACGATCCTCATCAGCCGCTTCATCCCCATCGTGCGCCACCTCATCTCGATCCCGGCCGGCATGGCCTCGATGAAGCTCGTGCCCTTCTGCGCCTTCACGATCATCGGCGCAGGACTCTGGAACACGTTTCTCACCTGGTGCGGTTTCGTGCTCCGGAGCAACTGGACGGTGGTGACGCGGTACAGCCACTGGATCGACATCGGAGTGGTGGTCCTGATTGCAGGGCTGGTCGTGCTGTACCTTGCGCGCCACCTCTTGAAGAGGCGGCGCCGGGCCTGATCAGGGACGGGGATCGTCGGCAGCGGGGTCAAGCAGCACGCGCAGGAGCTGGGCGGCTTCGTCGACGGCGCGCGCGACCGGCGGGGAGAGGGCTTCTCCGAATTCGACGTGCGAGGGCTGGATGCCGATCACGGCGACTGCGCAGCCCACTTAGGTCCGCAGGTAGTCGGCCAGGACACTCAGCGGCAGCCCATGCGTTCCGAACGAAACCCCCGCGATTTTCGAGGGCTCGAAAACCCCGATGCTGCCGGGCGCTTCTCCCATGTTCGCGCAATCGACAATGACGAGGTGGGTGGGATGGAGGCGGCGGATTTCCGCGGTGCAATTCTCGGGCGCCGGTCCTGCCTCCAGTGCGTGCACCCCGGACAGAGCCCACGCGGAAACGGCCGCGGCCACCCTCAGGCCGGCCGCGTCGTCCGAGCGCATCGCGGACCCGACGCCGAGGACAACGACGGGATCTTCAGGCCTCCGGCTCTCCAGCGCCCGTCTCAGGCTGGAGATCAGGAGCGGCTGCCGGGGTCGGCGCGAGGGGAGCGGAGGGTGCGGGTGATGCATGGTAGGTCACCTTCAGGTTGCCCTTGGCCACCTGCGCGAGCTCGAACTCGGGGGTCATCGTGATCACCTTGCGGGGGCACGTTTCGGCGCACTGGCCGCAGTACACGCACCGCCCGAGGTCGACGGTCTCGTCGAATCTCTTCTCCCCGACCTTCGTGATCGTGATGGCCCCTGAGGGGCAGTCGCGGACGCAGAGCTTGCAGCCGTTGCAGAGGTCGGCGTTAAACGAGGGGGATCCCCTGAACCTGTCGGGCATCCGGAAGGGCGCGTAGGGATACTTCATTGTGGCAGGCTTCCGAAAGAGGGAGCCAAGGACCACGGAGATCATTTCGCCGGGGCGATGTCGTATCTTACTCATCGGGGGAGAAACTCCTTTGCCACGAGGTCAATGATGACCTGGAGGAACGCGATCGGCGCCACCCAGCGCCAGCAGAAGTCCACGATCTGGTCGATGCGCAACCGGGCGAACACCGTGCGCAGGAGCGCGAGGGCGAACAGTATTCCACCCACCTTCGCCAGGTAGACGATGAACCCGAGCCAGGCCGGAAGACCGAAGCCGAACGGCAGGAACACCGCGGCCAGAAGTGACGAGGTGACGATGGCCTCCGCGTCGATGGCCATCCGGAAGAGCGCCAAGTACCTGCCGCTATACTCGGTGAAGCTTCCCGCGACGATCTCCGTCTCCGCCTCCGGGGCGTCGAAGGGCACGCGCTCAAGTTTCCCCAGCAGGGTGATGATGCACACGCCGAACCCGATAATGTTGAAAAGCCAGTACCAGGGGTGCGCGTGGTAGAAGGCCGCCATGCGGGAGATTGACCACGTGTCGG
Source organism: Spirochaetia bacterium (assembly GCA_052144915.1). GTDB lineage: Bacteria > Spirochaetota > Spirochaetia > SZUA-6 > Fen-1364 > Fen-1364. The sequence goes on from JBKQPS010000114.1 coordinate 6,496, forward strand.
CGAGCAGGGCAGGGGAGAGCAGGCCGACGAGAAGCGGGATCTCGTAGGCGAAGAGTTGCGTGATGGAGCGGACCGCGCCGATGGTGGAAAATACCGACCGCGAGTACCATCCGCCCAGGAAGAAGGTGAGCGTCGGGATGAGCAGGAGGTAGAGCACGACCACCAGGTCGTAGTCGAAGGAGAACAGCGACCGCGCGTTCCACAGCGGCACGTAGAGGAACGCCGCGATAGCCGCGGCCAGAGCGAAAACCGGCGCCATGACGAACATGCGCCGATCCGCCTCCTCCGGCACCACGGCCTCCTTGCCCAGGAGCTTGAACAGGTCGGCCACGGGCTGGAACCAGGGCGGGCCGACCCTGTTCTGCAGCCGGGCGTACAGCTTCCTGTCCACATACTGCCCTGCCAGCCCCAGCACCAGCACGAAGACCAGGCCGGGGAACACCAGGATGTTCAACGCAGCGAGCAGGGTGCTCATTCTCCGCTGCCGCCGGGGATGCGCAGCCGGGAGAGGTCAAGGCCGCGAGCCTTGTGCCATTCGATGCCGTAGCGCGACACCTCGTCCCAGGCCATGGTGCGGTGGTCCTTTCCGGACAGGTTCGTAACCTCGACCATCCGGTCCGTGCAGCTGAAGCAGGGATCGATGGCCGCGATGACGATGGGAAGATCCGCCAGGTAGCCGTCCTCCAGCATCTTCGCGACGGAGGCGAGGTTGCCGAGAGTGGGCGCGCGGATCTTCACCCGCTCGGGCTTCTCGGTCCCGTTGCCGCGCACGTAATGCACGTCCTCGCCCCGGGGCGCCTCGTAGCGGCTGAACGCCTCGCCCTCCGGGATGCGGCGGGGAGCTTTCACGCTGATGTCGCCCGCGGGGATCTGCTTCACGAGCTGGCGGAGGATCGAGTAGGTCTGCATCAGCTCTCCCAGCCGCACGATGACGCGGCCGTAGACGTCGCAGTGGTCATCGGTCACGACCTTGAACTCCACCTCGGAATAGACGAGGTAGGGGTCGTCTCGGCGCGTGTCCCTGTCGACCCCCGAGGCCCGGGCCGTCGGGCCCAGCGTGCCGAGACGGATCGCGTCCTCCTTTGAGAGCTTCCCCACTCCGGAGAGGCGCTGGATGAGCGTCTCTTCCCGCAGGGCGAGATCGATGTAGTATTTCGTGCGTTCCTCGAGGGAGTCCACCACCTTCAGGATTTCAGGCATCATCTCGGCCGCGATGTCCCGTCGGACGCCGCCCACCGTGTTCATTGCGTAGTTGACCCTGTTTCCGGTGAGCTGTGTCAGCAGGATCATCACCTGCTCCCGATCGCGCCAGGTGTACATCAGGAGCGTGTCGAACCCGATCTCGTGGCCCGCGACACCCAGCCACAGGAGGTGGCTGTGGACGCGCTCCAGCTCCGCGATGATGCAACGGATGTACTTCGCGCGCGGGGGAATCTGCAGCCCGGCGATCTCTTCCACCGCCATGACGAAGGCCGTGGAGTGGGAGAAGGAGCAGATGCCGCAGACCCGCTCCACCAGGTAGAGGTCCTGGGTGTAGGAGCGCTGCTCGCACCCCTTCTCGATGCCGCGGTGGTTGTACCCGAAACGCATTCGCACGGTGTCGATCCTTTCTCCGCGCAGGTCGACCATGAAGCTCTCCGGTTCCTTGAGCGCCGGGTGCTGGGGCCCGATGGGGATGGTAACCACGGGGGGATAATCACTCATTCTTCGCCTCTCCTTGCTCTGCCGTCGCAGCCGCCTTCGGCGTCCAGTCCTTCAGGAGGGGATGCTCGCCGTCCGGCCAGTTGTCCGGAAGCGGGTAGCGCGCGCCGGGGGGAAGCCCCTCGACGCGCGCGCCCAGCAGGTCGACCAGCTCGCGCTCATAGTACACGGCTGCCGGGAAATACGGAGTGACGGACCTGATCGCGGCCCCTTTCGGGCAGCGGGTCCTGACGCTGGCCACGATGCCCCCGTCGCGCGCGAGGTGATAGATGAAGCCGAGCTCCGCACCAAGGTCCACGCCCGTGATGGTGCACAGGGCGATGAATCCCCAGTCCTTGTGGAGATGCTCGAACAGGGACCCGAAGCCGTTCTGGTCGACGTCGATCCACAGCCGGGTCGCGCGCTGGACCTTCACGGCGCCTTCAGGGAGGGCGAAACGGGCCTGCACGTCGGCCGCGATGTCTCCCGCCGCGGCCCGCGGGGTTGCAGCGCTGATGTCGCTCATGCCTTCCCCTCGAGTGTCTTGATGAGCTTCGCGAAGCCGTCGATGATCGCCTGCGGGCTCGCGGGGCAGCCCGGGATGTACGCGGTCACTGGGATGGCCTTGTCGATTCCTCCCTCGACGTTGTACAGCCCGTTGAACACGCCGCCGCTGGTGGCGCAGCTGCCCACCGCGACGACGAACTTCGGCTGCGGCACCTGCTCGTAGATCCGCACGAGCCGGTCCTTCACCTGGCGCGTCACCGGCCCCGAGCAGGCCATGATGTCGCAGTGGCGCGGCGTGCCCTTCAGCACGACGCCCAGCCGCTCCAGGTCGAAGCGCGGCGTGAGCGCCGCGATGATTTCGATGTCGCAGGCGTTGCACGCCCCCGTGTTGAAGTGCAGGATCCATGGAGACTTGCGCTGCGCCCAGCGGACGATCCTTTGGAAAACGCCCATGCCGCATTACCTCCGCAGGAGAACGAACAGGCCCAGGAGCGCGCCGAGGACGTAGACGCCTCCGATGGCGAGGCTCTGCAGCGAGCGTCCGGGGGACGTGGCCACGATCAGTGTGACCACGTGCAGGATGGTGAAGAAGAAGGCGAACGGGAAGAACTGCTGGTAGTCCACCTGGACGCGGTGCTTCTCGATGTTTTCCCCGCCCGCGTAGGGCTTGGCGAGGGCGCCGGGCGCCTCTTTTCGCTTGAACGACAGGACACCTGACGCCCCCGAGAGTCCCCAGACCACGAGGACGAGGATCGTCAGGGCAACCGGCGGCACCAGAAGAAGCATCGACATGTCCTACCCTTTCATCTCCCGCGCATTTTTCACGTTCAGGCTGTCGGTCGTGCGGAAGAACCCCAGGATGATCCCCGCGGCAGCCACCACCACAACGACCTCGATGACGATGACAGTGATCACGATGGCCTGCGCCAGGGCCATGCGGCCGCTCAGGTATCCCGCGACGATGAGGAAGAAGGTCACCGACTTCATGAGGATCTCCAGCCCGATGAGCACGCGCAGGAGATTGCGCGTAGCCAGCATGCACCACAGCCCGTCCACGAACAGCAGGGCGAAGAAGATGAAGTACAGCCAGAACGAGTGGGGAAATTCAAGCGCCATCCTTCCCCTCCTTCCTGAATAATACCAGCACCCCGAACACGCCGGCAAGGAGGACCAGGATCTGGCCAAAGAGATCGAGCTGCCGCAGGGTCCACATCACGGTGCGCACGTCCCCGTCCCCGCCCGGCAGGGGAAGCACGATCCGCACGGGGGCGTGCACGAAGGAAAGGGCCACGCCTCCCGCGACGAGCACCAGGGGAAGCGGCCAGTAGCGCGCCAGCCGATCCCTGCGCTGCTTCAGCATGTCCTTGAAGGGCGTCCGCTGTGTGAGGCTGATGACGCTCACGAAGACCACGGAAATCAGGCCGGCGCAGACGGACAGCTCCAGCACCGCGGCGAGCGTCGCGCCGAGGGAATACATCACGACGGCGAGCGTTGCGCTCGCGAGGGCGAGCGCGATCGTGGCGCGCAGGAGGATGGAGGTCATGGAGGCCCAGAATGCCGCCATGACCATGAGCACGAGGATGATCGTCATGATCGTCATGCGCCGCCTCCCAACAGGAATGGAAGAAGGAACGGGAAGCCGATCCCGATGATCACGGTGAGCGCAGCGAGGACCAGGGCAGGCACGACGAACCCCGGGCCCGCCTCCTGCACCGCGCTCCACTCAGGGAGCACCGTGCCGAAGAACACGCGCCTCTGCAGCGAGAGGAAATATGCGAGAGTCACCAGGCTGGTCAGGATCGCGATGATCGCGAATACCTGCTCTCCCCCCCTCCAGAGAGCCAGCACGATGAGCAGCTTGCTCCAGAAGCCCGCCAGCGGAGGGAGCCCGGCGATGGAGAGGGAGGCGACGGCCGAGGTGCCTCCCGTCAGGGGCATACGCGCCGCGATCCCTCCCATGCGCTCCATGTCGCGGGTCCCGAGCCTGTTCTCGATGGCCGCAGCGTTGGCAAAGAGCTGGGCCTTGGAGAGCGCGTGGTTGAAGAAGTGCAAGCCGGCGGCCAGCACGGCGAGCGATGGGTCTCCACCGAGCGCCATCACGATGTAGCCCATCTGGCTCACGCTCGACCAGGCCAGCATCCTCTTCATGTCCGCCTGGCCCAGGGACAGGAAGGCGCCGCCCACGGCGGTCACCGCCCCCGCGATCAGGATGATCTCCCGCGCGGGCCCCGCCGCGCCGATGAGAGCCGGGGCCAGGCGTATCAGCGCGAAGATACCCGACGCCTTGGTGACGATCCCCGCGAGGAAAACGCTGACGGCCGGGGGGGCCGACGTGTAGGCGTCTGCCAGCCATCCATGGAAGGGGACCATGGCGCCCTTGACAAACAGGCCGCTCACAAAAAGCGCTGCCGCCGCCCACACGAATGGCGTCGGCGCTGCCAGCGCTGCCGCGGCCGCGTCGAAGGAGACGCCCCCCGCGCTGAGGAGGAAGAAACCCAGGGAGGCGAGCATCAGAACGCTCGCGACGGCGGAGAGGATCAGGTACTTCCACGCACCTTCGAATGCGTCCTTGCCCTTTCGGAGGGGCACGAGGATGAATGCGGCGACGGAGGTCGCCTCGATGAACACGTAGAGGGAGAAAAGGTCGCGGACCATCGCGATCCCATTCATCCCGATCAAGGAGACCAGGAGGAGGCAGGAGAAGAGAAACCGCGCCCGCGGCTGCTCGAAGGTGGCCCGTCCCACAAGGAGCGCGGCGATCCCGGCCAGCCCCGCTGTCCCGAGAAGCAGGACGCCGAGGTTGTCGACCGCGAGGGTGAATCCGACTGCCTCGTTAATCGGGGCCAAGAATGTCCAGTCAAGAACGGCGAAAGGAAAGAGAGCGGCGGCAGCGGTCTGCAGGACGAAGAGCACCAGGCAGGCGGCCCACGCGGCGCCCTGCGTGCTGCGGGGCAGGACATTCAGGACGATCAGGAGCGCGAACGGGGCGAGGAGAAGGAGGACGCTCATCGCGCACCCCCGAACACGAGGATCGCGGAGACCGTCACGGCAGCGGCGCCGGCGAGAGACCACAGCACGTAGCGGTTCACGCTGCCATTGTGGGCTCTCCGGGCCAGCCAGGAGACTCCGAGAGCGCTCTTTACCGCAACCGTGTCATAGATCCAGTCAAAAGCCCTGTCGATTGCCCACAGCGATGCCGCGATACCCTTCCCGACCCATCGTCCGATGGTGTAGGGATCGATCTTTCCCTGCTCCGCAAGCGCATAGATCGGAGCAGCAATCGGCGCGTGATGAATGTGGTCGACCGCGCCGAGGCCTTTGCCCGTGCGCCTCACCCCGTACCAATGGTTAAGCACCGCGGCGAGCAGGGCGCCGGCGGTCAGCCCGACTAGAAGCGAGTTGGCCGGGAACCCTCCGAAAACCCTGCCGCCGGTGATCAACGCTCCGACTCCCGGTGCGATGAGGCCATCAAGGGGTATGCCGTTGGCCAGGCCGAAGATCACGCAGAGTGCGGCGAGCACGATCATGGGAAGGAGCATGGGGAGCGGCGCCTCTCTCACGACACCGCTGCCCTCCGCCCTTTTCCCGAAGAACGCCGCGTGGCCGAGCTTGAGGAACGACGCAGCGGTGAAGACGGAACCGAGGAGGGCCACGGCGTAGTAGACCCACCCGCGCTCGATAGCGGCGTCGTAGACCATCTCCTTGGAGAAGAAGCCGTTGAAGGGAGGAACGCCGGAGATGGAGACGGCCGCGACGAGGAAGCAGACCGCGGTGACCGGCATGGTCCTGGCCAGGCCGCCGAGCTTCTCCAGGTCAGTCGTCCCGGCCTGTTTCTCCACGGCGCCGCCGGTGAGGAAAAGGCAGGACTTGTAGACCGCGTTGTTGAGCATATGGAACAGGCCGCCGACGATCCCGATGGGGATGGCCGTCCCGATTCCCAGGATCATGTACCCGACCTGGCTGATCGCGTGGTAGGAGAGCAGGCGCTTGTAGTTCTTCTGCACGAGCGCCATGAGCACCGCCAGGATGATGGTCACCGCGCCGACGACCATGAGGACTGTCGACACCCACGACCCGGGGGTCAGCGCAAAGAGGTCGATCGAGATGCGGGCGAGGAAGTAGATGCCAACGAGCTTTTCGATGCTCCCCGGCAGGAGCGCCATGAACGGCAGCGGCGCATCCAGCGCGGCGTCCGGGATCCAGCTGTGGAAGGGCATGGCCCCCGCCTTGCCCATGGCGCCCACCATGAGGAGGATGAAGGCGGCGCCGCCCAGACCGTCGACGGGGAGCCTGATCATCGACATGGTGAGGGTTCCGGCGAGCCTGCCGGTGAGCATGATCCCCAGCATCATGCAGACGTCCGTGATCCCCACGATGATGAAAGCCTTGATGGCCGTTTCGTACGGCCGGCTGGCGCCCGCGGAGATCATCCCGAACTGGGTGAGCAGAAGACCTTCACTGAACACGATCAGCAGCACGAGGTTGTCCGACAAGACGACGCCGCTCGCCATGGCGACTGTCAGGAGCACCCAGGCAAAGAACGGCCGGACCGACGGGGCGCCGGACATGGACGCGGTCCCGTACAGGGACACGAGGAAGCTGAACCCGGCCACCCCGAGGAGGATGAACGCGCTCAACCGCGTCAGCTTCAGGCTGATATCGATCCCGGCCCCGAGCCATGCGATGGTGAGACTCAGGTCGGCGCGGAACAGCCAGATCGCCACGCCCAGCTCAGCCGCGGTCGCCACCACCGCGATCACGGAGGGCAGCCAGCGGGCACGGCCGCGAGGCATGAGGAGCGCCAGGACGCCGGCGACGGAGGGGATCACGATGGGCAGGATGAGCGTCATGTCGGTCATCGCGCGACCCCCGGCATCTGCAGGATGGCCGCCCTCGCGAGGGCAGCCGGCCAGCCGACGGCGAGCCCGCCCGCAAGGGAGAGAACAGCGAGCACTACCACGCATGCCACCATGAGCGGGGACTTTTCGGGCGCAGAAGCCCCTGCGTGGGCCTCTCCAAGGAAAACCATCGAGAAGAGGCGGAAAAGGTACACAATCGTGAGAATTGCCCCGAAGAGGAACACCGCGGCCAGGGCGATCTGTCCTGCGTCGAGGGCCGAGGACACCACCATGTACTTGGCGAAGAATCCGCCAAGCGGCGGGATGCCCATCACCGAGAAGGCGCAGAAGAGGAAGGCAACCGCCGTCACGGGCATTGTGCGGATCAACCCTCCCATTTCCCGGATGTCCTTGGTATGCGCGTTCTGCTCCACGATGCCGGCGGAGAGGAACAGCCCCGCTTTTGCCAGGCCGTGCATGAGGATGTAGAGGAGGGCGCCCACCGCTCCCAGGGGGCTGCCCGTTGCAAGCCCCAGGAAGATGAAGGCGATCTGGCTCACCGTCGAATAGGCGATGATCCGCTTGATGTCGGTCTCCACGAGGGCCGCGCCCGCGCTCACCAGGGCGCTTGCCGCCGCGATGATGATCACGGCCAGGCGCATCTGCCCGTCCAGCGCGAAGGTGGAGAGGAACAGCCGGGCAAACACGTAGACGCCGATCTTGACCAGAACGGCCGCGTGCAGGAGGGCGGTGACAGGGGAGGGCGCGACGCCCGCATCCGGCAGCCACGTGTGAAAGGGGAGCGTCGCCGACTTGGACAGCATTCCGACCAGGAGAAGCGCCGAGATGGACCAGGGCAGGACCGTGCCCTTCATCGCCGCAAGATCAAAGGTGCCTGACTGCCCCCAAACTGCCAGGATGCCCACAAGCATGACCAGGGCGCCGAAGGCGGTCACGAGGAACGACTTGTCCGCACGCAGCACGTCGACCTTGCCCCGATAGAACCCGATGAGGCGCCAGCTCGCGATCCCCGTGATCTCCCAGAACACGTAGAGGAAGATCAGGTTCGCGGAGAACACGATGCCCATCATGCCTCCGAGGAAGAGCACCGCCATGAGGTAGTATTCATCCTGGTTCTTGTAATGGCTGATATAGTCGAAGGAGAACAGCATGATGACCGCTCCCACCAGGGAGGAGACAATCGCCATGAAAACGGCCAGCCCGTCGGCGGTCAGCGTAAAGGATATTCCCAGTGGTCCTGCCGCCGTCCACGTGACATCCTGGCCCGCAAGCACGGCCGGCACCAGGAGCAAGGAGCAGATGAGAGAGACGCACACCAGGCACAGGGCGCACAGGTTGCGCAGGAGTGCCGAAACGCGGCCCAGCAGGGGCAGTATGAATGCTCCTCCGAGCGGGACCAGGACGCAGACGAGCAAGATTGCTGCTCTGGGCATACCCCTCTCCGTGAATGAAATCGTATGATTCTGAATCGCCTATGAAGGTGAAATTCGCAAGCACCATATCACGGGAGGAGAGTTTTGCCTACCCCTCCGGGGAATATTCCGCTTACATCTTCTCGACGATGACGATGTCGACGCGCCTGTTGAAAGAGCGGCCTTCCTCCGTGTCGTTGGACTGGACCGACCGCGTGCTGCCGTAGGATGACGAGGAGAGGCGCTCCGTGGGCACGCCGTAGTCTTCCAGCGTCTGGAGCACCGCGACGGATCTCTCCGCGCCGAGCTGCCAGTTGCCTCCCGGCCACCGGACCGGGTCGGGGGGGATGTTGTCCGTGTATCCTTCGATCACGACCGAGTTGGGGATCTTCCCGAGGAAGTCGGCGACCTGCTGGAGGACGGGCATCGCGTCCGCGTTCAGCGCCGCCGAGGCGGAAGCGAAGTAGAGATCGGAGACGAGCGAAATGGCGAACCCGTTTTCGGTGGGGATCACCTTCACCTTTCCTGCCTTGACGAGGTTCTGGAGGGACGAAAGGGCCTGGTTCCTGAGGATCGACAGGCCGCCGATGCCTGCCTGCCGGCCGCCCCGGTTGCTCTGCACCCGCTGCCCCGGGGTGAGGCCCTGGAGGATCCCGGCCCCGCCCCCGCCGCGCGTGTCGAAGATCGTGAAGTTCCCGGCGTTGAAGACGCTGCTGAACGCTTCCTGCATCTCCAGGAAACGCGCGGGATTAACGGCGCTCAGCGAGTAGAGGATGATGAAGAAGATCATGAGCAGTGTGATCATGTCGGCGTAGGTGAGAAGCCATCGCATCAGGTCCGGCTTCGGTTCCTCGGCGTGTCTGATTTTCCTCCTCGCCATCACGTCCCCCGATCACTCGGCCCTGTTCGCGTCAAGCTCTTTCTTCTCCTGCTCCTCGAGGAATCCCTCGATCTTCTCCCTCACAAGGGCGGGGCTCTCGCCCTGCTGGATGGACCGCACCCCCACGATGATGAGCTGTTTCTGGAGCCGGAACGCCTTGACCTGGCCCTTCAGCTTGTTGCCGACCGGCAGCCAGAGGAGGTTGGCAAGGCCGATGCCATAGAGGGTGGCGATGAACGCGGTGGCGACCGACCGGCCCAGCTCGTTCATGTCGCCGCCCAGCCGACCGAGAACGAGCACGAGTCCCATGACCGTTCCGATGATTCCCATGGTGGGGGAGAAGCCGCCGGCGGTTTCAAAGAGGATGGCGTCCTCCATCTTGCGTTGTTCCATGATCGAGAGGTCGCTCTCCAGCACCTCGACCAGGATTTCCGACTCGGTGCCGTCCACGACGAGGCGCAGCCCCTTCCGCAGCGTCTCGTCCTCGAGGTCCTCCACCGTGTCTTCGAGGCTGAGGATGCCGTCCCGACGAGCCTTCTCCGCGAACTCCAGGAGCTGCTGGGCAAGCTGGGGAGACGGGCCTGACACCCTCTGCATGGACTGCATGATGAGGGAGGGAAGTCTCAGGACGTCGCGAAAGCTCGATGAGATGGTGAGGGCTCCGATGGTGCCCGAGACAATGATGATCAGCGCCGGAATTCCGATCAGGGCGAGGACGTTGCCTCCGTCGAGCGTGAACCCGGCGAGCAGGCCGCCCACTCCGATGAGAAGCCCGATGGCTGTCGATATGTCAGATCCTCTCCTCGCCATGAACCACTCCTTCTGATTCCGGGACCAAAATAATAGCGAAACGGGGATGGCAAGGCCATATCCGGCCCTCTCCGTCTTCCCGGAGCCCATCCTCTCTACAATTGTCGGCAGAAATCGTGATCACTTGCCTGCGATCCTTCGCGCGGCGTATCATGCTCCGGGGAGGTGGCCCATGGACGAAATTGCCTGGAGGAGCGTGGCGAAAGAGTCCGATCTCGCCGAAAAGGCCCTCGTGGTCGTGGCGCTGGGGGAGGAGAAGATCCTCCTCGTCCGCCTGCAGGGAAAAGTGCACGCCGTGGGCCACGAGTGTCCCCACTACCAGGAAAAACTGGAGCACGGCGCCCTTTTCGGCACGCAGGTCATCTGCAAGAGCCATTTTGCGCGAATGGACGTCACCACCGGGAGTGTCATCGCCCCTCCCGCATTCAACGATCTCCCCGTCTACCCGGTCAAGGTGGAAAACGGGCAAGTCTGGGTCGGACCGGCTTCGAAGCCGAAGTTCCCCAAGCCCGCCGCCGCGATCGGTTCGGACTCCCGCGTGTTCCTCATCGCCGGCGCCGGCGCGGCGGGAAGCACCGCGGCCGAGACGCTCCGACGGCGGGGCTTCGCCGGCCGGGTCGTGATGATCACGGGTGAATCGGAGCGGCCCTACGATCGGCCGAACCTTTCGAAGGACTTCATCACCGGCAAGGCGGGCGAGGACTGGCTCCCGCTGCGGGGATCGAAATTCTATTCCGCGCAGGGAATCGAGCTGCTCACCGGGCGCAGGATTGTCTCCCTCGACACGCAGAAAAAGGCCGTGGTCCTGGCGGACGGGGAGACGATCGGGTTCGACAAGGCGCTCCTCGCCACGGGCGGAAACCCCCGCACACTCGCCGTACCCGGCGCGGACGGGGAAGGGTGCTACATGCTCCGCACGACGGGCGATGCCCGGGCAATCGTGGCGGCCGCCGCGCAGTGGAAAAGCGCGCTCCTCATCGGCGCCGGTTTCATCGGGCTCGAGCTCGCGGGAAGCCTGCGGGACCGGGGGCTCGAAATCACGGTGATCGCCCCCGAGCCGCTGCCGCTCGCGCACATCCTCGGCGACAGGGTCGGGGCGTACGTGAAGTCTCTCCACGAGTCCCGCGAGGTGCGCCTGCTCATGGGGCGGACTCCTGTCAGGATCGAGGGACCGGCGGGCGCGAAGACCGTCGCGCTGTCCGACGGGGCACGGCTCTCCGCGGGGTTTGTCGTGATCGGGCTGGGAATCCTCCCGGCCGTCGAATACCTGTCAGGAACAGGGCTCGTGGAGAACGGCGCGGTCCCCGTGGACGACAGAATGCGCACACGCGCGCCGGACATCTTCGCCGCCGGTGACATGGCCGCGCTGCCCGACGCGGAGTGGGAACGACGGCGCGTCGAGCACTGGGTCGCCGCCCAGCGCCAGGGGCAGCGCGCGGCGCTCGGCATGCTGGGGAGTGATCCGGGTCCGATGGAAATCGATTTCTTCTGGAGCAGGCAGGCAGGCGCGTCCCTGAAATACGTGGGCCACGCCCGCGAGTTCGACCAGACGGTCTACCGGGGAGTCGTCGAGGAAGGGAAATTCCTTGCAGGGTACTTCCGGAAAGGCGTCTTGAAAGGCGCGGCAACCATCGGCATGGCGCTGGACCTCGTGGCCGTCGAACGGCTCATGACGCTGGGCGCCGCGCCCAGCGCCGCCCAGCTCGGCGACCCGGAGTTCGACCTGATGGCAGCCGCGCACGCCGCCTACGAGCGCGCTCGCTAGCAGGCCGTCGGACCGAACGCGCGAGAATCGACTACGTTCGCTATTGTGGAAAGGCCGGCCCGCGAAATCAGATCCGGCAGACCCGCACGGCTCTCTCGTACTTCCCCAGTGCTCCCGCTGTCCTGCGCGCCCCAAGTGCGCCCCGTAGGGTCGCAGGGGTCGCGGGGCCAGCTGCCGCCCTCCGCACGCCTTCGGCGTGCTACGCATCCCTGGCTACGGTCGGCCTTTCGGCCATCCATGGCCTCGGCCGACCTCGACATCCATGTCTACGGCTCTATCTCTATCAGCGCGTCGAACTTGATCATCTTCAGGAGCTGGAGCATCTCGGTGCCGCAGTTGCGGATCACCAGGCGCCGGCCCATCTCGTCGCAGGTCTTCTTGAAGTGCAGGATTTTTCCTATGGCCGAGGAGCTGATGGTGTTGACGTCTTCGAAGTTCAGGGCGATGGTTCTGTGCCCGCCCTGCAGCGCGCGGTCCAGCCAGGCTTGGAAGTCCGTCATGTCTTCCCGGGCGAGGTTGCCCTCCGGTATCAGCTCAACCTCTTCGGGAGAGATTTCGTGGAGGCGTGTCACTTTCAGTCCTTCATTCCCGTCCTGTGTACCCAATGCTGTCAGTATATTCGATCGTCACTGGCCGTGCAACGGCCGCCCCGCATATTTCCGGGCTCCTCAAAGCGTTTTCAGGAGATCCACGAAATAGGGGAGAACCTGCTTCTTGCGCGAAAGCACGTCCTTCATCTCGAAGAGATTTTCTTCGCGTTCCGGATAGGAGATCGCGCCCAGCACGCGCGCTTCGCCCCGGCAGAGGAGGAGGCTCGTTTCCCGGGTCACGTCGGTGATCATCAGGCAGGCGAACGAGCATTTCTCCACCTCGATGATCCTCTCCAGCTCCTCGGCCAGCGCGTCTTTCATCGCCAGGATCGGGGCGAACCCGACGGTCTCGAATTGGCTCAGGCTGAAGCGTCGGTCCGACTCGGTGTAGATCTTCTGGTCCCGCCCGATGAGCTTCCGTGGATCCATGCCTTCCAGGGATGCCCCGGCAGCGAACATCTCGCCGCCGAACTTCTCCACGTCAACGCCCGCAAGGCCAGCGAGCCACCCCGAAATGTCCCGGTCCAGGGGTGTCGTTGTCGGGGAGCGCAGGACGAGGGTGTCCGACAGCATCGCGGAGAGCAGCAGCCCCGCATCCCGCGCCGGCGGGGTGACGCCGGACGTGCGGTAGAGGTCCGCCACGATCGTGCACGTGGAGCCGACGACGCGATTGATGAAGGTGATGGGGAGGGAGGTCGTGCGCGCGCCCAGCCGATGATGGTCGATGATCTCCACGACTTCCGCCTCCTCGATCCCATCCACCGCCTGGCCGACCTCGTTGTGGTCCACCATCACGACCCGGAGCCTGTTCTCCGAGATGAAATTGATCCTCGTGATCACGCCCTGGAGTTGCTTCTCATCGTCCTGGATGATGAATCCCCCCTCGTTGCTGCGCCCGATCTCGCGCAGGACGTCCCTGGTGATCGCGTCCGCGTGGAAGGTCGTGTGTTCCCGGTCGACGAGTGCACTCACCGTCCCCGCCAGGAGGTCCCTTTCCGCCTGCTCCATGGGCGCGTCATCGAGGCAGCCGGCCGCGAGACGCCGGAGCACGCCGACGAGGCGAAGCGCGGTCAGCTTCCCGATGCACACGTTCGCAGTGTTCACCACGGGAAGGAACGAAAAATGGTTCGCCGTGAGAAGGTCGCAGGCCGTCTCCAGCGTGTCCTTCTCGCTCAGGGTGATGAGGTCCTCCCGCGGGATCATGATGTCCTCGATGCGGGAGCGCACGTCCGTCGCCAGCGGGGGGCTTTCCGTCTCGAAGCGCGTGAGGACGAACTGCGTCTGCGGGTTGACGTTCCCCGCGCGCTTCGCCGTCGCCTCCTCCCGCATCACCTCGGTCTTGAAACGGGCGTAGGCAATGGCGGAGCAGATCGAATCGGTATCCGGGTTCTTGTGTCCTATGACGATGAGAGGCTTCTGACTGCGCGGCATTTTCTCTGGTCGAAGGATACTGCCGCCGGCAGCCGGTCGTCAACGAGAGGGTTCACCGGGATCGGGCTGTCTTCTCCTGGTACCGGGCCAGGGCCGCGCGAAGGATTTCCGTGGACTCGCGGATCTTGGGAACCTCGAGGACGTAGGCAATGCGCACCTCGTCCAACCCCCTGTCCGGTGTCGAATAGAATCCCGCCCCCGGGGTGAGCATCACCGTGCAGCCGTTCTGCGAAAAGTCCGCGAGCAGGTACCTGCAGAAATCTTCCGCGTCCGCCACCGGCAGCCGGGCCATGAGGTAAAAGGCCCCTTCGGGCACGTTGAACTCCACGCCGGGGATCTTCCGCAGCCCCTCCACCAGGGTGTCGCGCCTCGTGCGGTATTCCTCCCGGATCGGATCGAAGTACGAGGGGTCCATCCGGTAGGCCGCATCCGCCGCGATCTGGCCCACCGTGGGCGGGCACAGCCGGGCCTGGGCGAACTTGTCCACCAGCTCCATGACTCCCCGGTTGTACGTCACGATGCATCCGATCCGTGCTCCGCAGGAGGAAAAACGCTTGGAGATCGAGTCCACGAGGATCGCGTGCTGCTCGAATCCCGCGAGGTCGAGAACGGATGTAAAGCGCACGTGCTCGTCGTAGATGAACTCCCGGTAGACCTCGTCGGAGATCAGGTACAAGCCGAAACGCTCGCACAGCTCCCGGAGGGTGTCCATCTCCTGGCGGTCGTAGACGATGCCGGTGGGGTTCTCCGGGGAGATGTAGAGGATCACCTTGGTTTTCGGCGTGATGAAGCGGGCAATCTCATCGTGGGACGGCAGCGCGTAGCCGTTCTCGATCGAGGAGGGGATTGGAACAACCTTGGCCGAGATCATTGCAGCGAAGGCGATGTAGTTGGCGTAGAATGGCTCCCGCACCAGGATCTCGTCGCCGGGGTCGCACACGGCGGACAAGGCGAAGAAGATCGCCTCGCTTCCTCCGACGGTCACGGCCACGTCGCGCGGCTCCACCGGGTGGCCATAGCGGTGGTGGTAGGCGGCAATCGATTCCCGCAGGGGCTGGATTCCCAGCGAGGGGCTGTACGCGAGCACCTCGGCATCGAAGTTCCTGTACGCGTCGATCACCGGCTGCGGCGTGCGGATGTCGGGCTGACCGATGTTCAGGTGGTGGATGCGGAGGCCGCGCTGCTTCGCCGCGTCGGCCAGCGGCGTGAGCTTGCGGATAGGGGAAAGGGGGACCGCGCCGCCCCTCTGTGAAAGGCTGAGACGTCTCTGCTCCATGAACGTGCGCCTATTCTAGGATGAATCGGCCGGTTGGTCAACGAGGCCCGAAGCGCCGCCTGCCGGAAGTCCGTCCGAAGAGCATCGCCAGGCGGGAGGTGGCAGGGATGCGCTCCAGGACGATCTTGATGGAGGCGGTGACGGGCACGGCGAGGAAGACGCCCGCCGCGCCCCACAGCCAGCCCCAGAAAAACAGCGACAGGAAGATCACGAAGAAGGAAAGATCGAGCCTTTCCCCGAGGAGCTTCGGCTCGATGAAACTCGAGATTGTCACGTGCAGCGCTGCGAGGCTCGCGATGACGCCGAGCGGCATCGCGTAGCCGGGGTACTGGATTGCGGCGATCAGGGAGGGCAGGGCCACCGCCGTGATGGGACCGAGCGTCGGGATGAAGTTCAGCAGGATGGTGAGAAACCCCCACGTCACGGCAAACTCGACCCGGAACCCGAGGAGGATCAGGGCGGTGCCGATCCCGATGACAAGGCTCGCCAGCGCCTTGATGCCCAGGAAGGCCCGCAGATGGCGGTCGACGTGCTTCAGCATGATCGGGACGAGGCTGTGGCGACGCGGGAAGGCGGTCAGGATGGTCCGGATGACCCGGTATTTTCCCACCAGGAGGATGATGGCGAAAAAGAAAATGAGCGTGAACTCGGAGAGGATCCGGAGGCTCGAGCGGGCGAGATTCATGAGCATCGGCCGCAGCGGCGCGGTGCGCAGCTCCTCGAACGGGTCGATGGCGAAGGTGAATCCAATATCCCGTTCGAGTCCCGAGAGCGCGCCCTGGGCCCGGGCCAGGATCTCCTCCTGGAACCGGGGAAAGCTTCGCGCAAAATGGGGCAGGTCGAAGAAGATCAGGACGCCGATGCCGGCGAATACCGCGGCGAAAAACACGATCGCGATCAGGGCGGAAAGCCAGAACCGAAGGCGCAGCCGGGTATTCAGCAGCACGACGAGGGGATCGATGAGGTACACGAGCATGACGGTGAGCAGGAGGGCGATCACCACGGGCGCCGCGAGCTTCAGGGCGGCGCCGGTGAGAAAGACCACGACCGCCATGAGCAGCCTTTGCGTCGTGCGGTCCGGACTTGCGGGCTGCATGCCTACCAATCCATCAGAACCCGCATGGACTGTCAAGACGCCACGGTACCCCGTGGATTCGCGGACACGGTACGCCGTGTCATTTCGCGGCAATGGAGAATATACTCTCCCCCGGAGGAGCTGGTCATGGCGATCGAGCAGCCCGGGCAATTCGAGGCGCGCCGCAGGAAGGAACAGGTCGCCTTCCTCGTGGTGAAGTTTCTCCGCATGTACGTGTCCTTCAAGGAGATCGCCGGGGAGTTTCATTCCCGCTCGACCTCCGGCGCGCCGGGCGGAAGCGGGCTCGCGCGGAGCGGGCTGTTCGAGAAGGTCGCGGTATTGGCCCAGAGCATCGGCTTCGACCTGAAGGAGATGGCGCACTCGCTCTTTCGATCGCAGAATGGACACGACGCCCCGGCGCGGCCCCGCGGCACACGGGAGATCCTGGCGGACATGAAGACGGTCCTGGAGAGGCGGTCTCTCGACTCCTACATCGGCACCGGCTATCACCTGCTGCTGATCCTTCACGAATCGCTGTACCAGATCGAACGCTACGCCCCCGAGCTGGACGCGGAAAAATCGGAGATCGGCCGCATCATGGAGCTGGCCCGCGGCGGGAAACCAGGGTTCGGGTCCGACCAGCGGGCAGAGCTCGAGCGCCTCCAGGCCCTGGAGGGGGTCAGCACGAAGCTCGCGGTGGAGTCTGTGGAGCTCGCGCACATCGTCCTGGGAAGATGCGAGGAGCTGCTGGAAGCCACGGCGAATGTGATCCGGCGGTTCGGAGCCAGTGCCGACGACAACGAGATCCTGGTCCTGAACCTCCTGCAGAACAGGGACCTCGTGGAGAAGGTGTACGGGGCAGGCTCCGCGGAGGAGATCCTCGCAGAGCTCTGCGCGGGGAGCGGTTTCAAGGGACGCACCGGCGTGGAACGTGCGCTCGCGTTCGTGCGCTCGCGCTGCGGGAACGTCAGCGGGCTCGAGCCAGGGAAAGCTTCTTGAGCACGAGCGTCGCATAGGCGCCCCGCGGAAGGAAGAAGCCGAGGAGAGTCTTCAGCCGCCCCGGATACAGCTCATCCTCCACGGGCGCCGAGATGGAAAAATCCTCCGGTACGACAGTCGCCGGGCGCTCGATTCCCCCCACGCGAATCCCGTGCATCTGCCGGACGCGCAGGTCTGACAGGCTGATGCCTTCCTCTTCCAGGACTTCCGCGAGGATGCGGCTCACGCGGGGATCCGCGCTTGCCGTGTCGAAACCCGGGACGGGCAGGCGGATCCCGCGCAGATTCTCCTCGAACCGGGGCGGCGGCGCCCGGTAGAACCGGAATACTCCGAAGGGATACCGCAGGGCGTCGAGAGGCGTGCCGCTCTCTGCCGCGATCTCTCTCACCCATCGAGCGAGCAGCTCGTTGAAGAGGAACGACTGGTACGCGTTCAGCACGAAGACGAGGAACTGCCGGTCGATCCGTTCCAGCGCCTGGTGGTACGCACCGCGATGGGCGGCGAGGTACGCGAGGACCCTGCCGTACGCGCCGAAGCCGATGCCGGCACATTTCTCCCATCGCCCCCAGTTCTCGATCGCGCAGCGCTTCATCGCGCGGGTCTTCTGATCGTCGTGCTTCGATGGTGTGAAGTACAGCCGCAGCGCCTTCTCCCGCCTGCCGAGGAAGATTTCCTTGCCCATGAAACCCGCGCCGTGCCGCGCGGAGCCGAACCTCTGCGTGTCGAAGTAGTTCGGAACCCCGTGGCGCGCGACCTCCGGCGCATTCGCGGCAATAAGCCCGGCCTCCTGCGCGGTGAGATCCCGCAGGGTGATGGAGAACCTGTTGCCCCTGACGTCACGCGCCGAGACCGGGCCCTCTGCCCAGCCTTCGAAGGTGAGGCGGAAGTTCGTATCGCGGATCGGCCCGGGCCGGCCTCGAAGCCCGCGCACGGAAATGGTCTGCTCCGTGCTGCCATGCCTGTCCTTGATGCCCCCGACGCTGATGTCGTCGCGGCGCACACCCCACCTGCGGGAGAGCAGGTCGATCAGGTCGAAGGTATCCCAGGAAATCTTGGAAAGCCGGAAGATCGCGTACTCCGCGGGCCGCGTCGAGAGGGTGAGCTGCGCTTCTTCCTGGACGACAAAATCGGCGGGAGAGGCCTTGACTTTCACGCCTGGCGCGCTCCGCGTTCCTTCCCGCCCGGCTAGTCGGTGAACTGCCTCTTCAGGTACGAGAGGCTCATCTTCAGGGACTGGAAGGGGTCCCCGTTCTCCCAGTCGGAGTCCTGTTCGACGACGTACCAGCGGCAGCCTGCCCGCTTCGCGGCGGGAAGTATCCGATCCCAGTCCAGGTTCCCCTGTCCGATTTCTTCGAACATCGGCTTGCCCTTTGCATCGACGCCGAAATCCTTGATGTGGAGGATCGGCACCCGGGTCTTCAGCTTCCCCAGCCATTCCACCGGATCCCCTCCGCCCGCCTGGACCCAGTACGTGTCCAGCTCTGCGGCGACTGCCTTCGGATCAGTCTCCGCAAGGAGCATGTCGAACACGGTCCTGCCGTTGAGACGATGAAACTCCAGGTTGTGATTATGGTAGGCGAAAGTGACGCCCGCGCGGGCGAACATCTTCCCGCTGCGGTTCAGCGCCTTGCCGAGGCGCTTGACGCCGTCGGGGGAGGAAAAGTCCTGGTCTTTCGGCCATGGATACACGGTGGTCTTGCACCCGAGCACCTCCAGGCGCTCGATGACGCTTTCCGGATCGGTCAAGAGCTCTTCGACGTCTTCGTGGGTGGAGCAGCAGGTCAGTCCCTCGCTGTCCAGCACCCGGGCCAACTCATGCGGAGGAAGCGGGCCGACGCTGCTGAGCTCCACCGCCTTGTAGCCGATGGAGCGGATTGTCTGGAGCGTCTCCACGAGCTCATGCGCATCGTTGCAGTAATCGCGAACCGAGTAGAGTTGGACGGCGATTTTTTCCTTTTTCATGCCCGGGAGCCTATCACGCAAGGCCGATCGCCTTCAAGACGTGATAGGCATCGTCTATCGGCGAAACGTTGATCGGTCGTTCAAGATCGATTGCCTCCGCGCCACCCCGCGTGTTAAAATAGTAGACGGACGCGTGGAAGCCCGGGCTCCGTCGACGCCCGGGTGGCGCGTTCACAAGGAGCACAGCATGGAGTTTCTCGAAGAGCTGCCAGAGGAGATACTCTCCTGGCAGTTGAAAGGGACTGGACTCGACAACCTCGGCACCAGGGGCAGACCTGACACGGTGCCCTTTCCCCGCTACACCGAAGACGATCTCATTGCGCGCATCGACGCGGTCGGGCTCTGCTTCTCGGACATCAAGCTGATCTCGGCGGGGAGCACGCATCCCCGGATCGAGGGCAGGAACCTGGCGAAATCGCCGACCGTGCCGGGACACGAGGTAGCCATGACGATCGTCGGCGTCGGCGATAAGTGGAAGGGTACCTTCACGCTCGGCAGCCGCTACATTATCCAGGCGGACATCTACTACAAGGGCAAGGGCCTCGCGTTCGGCTATGCGATTCCCGGCGGGCTGTCGCAGTACGTGGTGATCGGCACGGAGATCCTGGAAGGCGATGAGGGCTGCTACCTCCTCCCGGTCAAGGCGGAGACGGGATACGCGGAAGCCGCCCTTGTCGAACCCTGGACCTGCGTGATCGCCTCCTACCAGATCCAGGCACGGCTGGGCGTCAGGAAGAACGGGTGCCTGCAATTCGCGGGCTTCCCGAGGGGACAGGTCCCGCTTGAGCTGTCCGGAATCGAAGACTCGCGACCCGCGCAGATCATTCATTCCGGCCTCAGCGCGGCAAACGCGAAAGCGGTCGAGGAGCTGGCACGGAAGACGGCAGCGGTGATCGTGCCCCCCGGCCAGGCGCCCGACTCGAAAGACGGACCGACCGACATCGTGTGCGCGGGGACACCGGACCGGGACTCGTTCGCGCGCCTCGCGCAGTCCCTGCAGCCCGACGGGGCAATCGGCGTTCATTCCAGCGAGCCGGACGTCGATCTGCCCGTCGACGTCGGCAAGGTGCACTACCGGCGGATGGAGCTGCTCGGCTCCGTGGACGGCCGGGTCGCCGACAGCTACCGGGCCAACAACCGCGAGTCTCTCGTGCCCGGCGGCCGCGCGTGGTTCGTGGGCGGCGCGGGACCCATGGGACAGATGCACGTGATCAAGGCCGTCATGGACGAGCACGGCCCGCAGGACATCCTCGTCACGGACCTCTCCGACGAGCGCCTCGATTCCCTGAAGCACCTCCTCTCGATCCTCGGGAGCCGGAAGGAGCGGAAGGTGAACCTCACCTTCGAAAACCCCAAGGATCTGCCGGCGGACGAACTGGATACATTTCTCAACGGCAAGTACCCGGGAGGATTCGACGACGTGGTGGTGCTCGTGCCAGTCCAGGCGATCATCACGCAGGCATCGCATTACCTGGCGCCCAACGGCGTGCTCAACATCTTCGCGGGCGTGAAGGTGGGAACGATCACCGACCTTCCCTTCAGCCCTGTCGCGCGGAACCGCATGCGCGTGATCGGCTCTTCCGGCTCTCCCCTTTCCGCAATGCGCGACACTCTTGCCCTCACCGAGTCCGGCAGGCTTTCCACCTCGTACTCCCTCGCCGCCGTCGGCGACATGGGCTCCGCGTCCAAGGGCATGAAGGCGCTGATGGACAACACCTTTACGGGCAAGGTCGTCATTTTCCCGTTCGCGCACGGCATCGGCCTGAAATCCGTGCGGGAGCTTTCCCGCGAGCTGCCGGAGATTGCGCCGCTGCTCCTCGACGGTCAATACTGGACACGCGAAGCCGAGGCGGCCTTCCGGAAGAGCCGGGCTTTCGCCTGAATATCGAGCAGGGAAGGAGAGCACCACGATGGCCAGCACGAAGGGCATGAAAACTATGTCTCCCGCGTATCGGCTCCAGGGGAGCCTGCCGAAAATCGGAATCCGACCGGCGATCGACGGCCGGAGGAAGGGAGTCAGGGAGTCGCTGGAAGGCCAGACCATGGGAATGGCGCGGGCGGTTGCCGACCTGCTGACAAAGAGCGTCCGCTATCCCTGCGGGCTGCCGGTGGAGTGCGTGATCGCGGATACCTGCATCGGCGGGGTGGCCGAGGCGGCGCGCGCCGCGGAGAAATTCCGGCGCGAGGGCGTGGGTGTTTCCCTCACGGTGACGCCGTGCTGGTGCTACGGCGCGGAAACCATGGACATGGACCCGCTCACTCCGAAGGCGGTGTGGGGCTTCAACGGCACGGAGCGCCCCGGCGCCGTGTACCTCGCCGCCGTGCTGGCCGCGCACGCCCAGAAGGGGCTTCCCGCCTTCGGGATCTACGGCCAGGACGTGCAGGACGGGGGGGATTCGCAGATTCCCGATGACGTGAAGGAGAAGCTGCTGCAGTTCGCCCGCGCCGGGCTCGCCGCCGCCAGCATACGCGGCACCTCGTACCTCGCCATGGGGGCGGTCTCCATGGGCATTGCCGGCTCCATCGTGGATCCGGGATTTCTCGAGAGCTGGCTGGGCATGCGCTACGAGATGATCGACATGTCCGAGTTCACCCGGCGCATCGATGAGAAGATCTACGACCCCGACGAGCTCGCGCGGGCCCGCGCATGGGTGAAGGAAAACTGCGCCGAGGCGGCGGACAATAACCCCGCCGCGCAGCAGCGGTCCCGCGCGCAGAAAGACGCCGACTGGGAGTTCGTGGTGAAGATGACCATGATCGCCCGCGACCTCATGGTGGGCAATCCGCGCCTCGCCGAGCTCGGCTACGGGGAGGAGGCCCTCGGCCACAACGCCATTGCCTCCGGCTTCCAGGGCCAGCGGCAGTGGACGGATCATTTTCCCAACGGCGACTTCATGGAGACCATGCTCAACACGTCCTTCGACTGGAACGGAATTCGTGAAGCGTTCGTCTGCGCAACGGAGAACGACTATCTGAACGGCATGTCGATGCTCTTTGGCCACCAGCTCACGGGGACCGCGCAGATCTTTTCCGACGTGCGCACGTACTGGAGCCCCGCCGCGGTGAAGAGGGTCACGGGGAAGTCGCTCGCCGGCGAGGCGCAGGGGGGGATCGTCCACCAGATCAATTCCGGCTCGACGACCATGGACGGTACGGGCAGGATGTCGCGTTCCGGGAAGCCGGCGATGAAGCCGTACTGGGAAATCACCCCGGAAGAGGCGGCCGCCTGCCTCGAGGCGACCCGTTTCTGTCCCGCCGACGTCGGTTATTTCCGGGGAGGCGGGTTCTCTTCGGAGTTCGAAACCCGCGGTGGAATGCCGGTCACAATGGCCCGCCTGAACATGGCGGCAGGCCTGGGACCGGTGCTGCAGATCGCGGAAGGATCGACCGTGGACCTGCCGAAGGAGGTGGCCGGACCGCTGGAGCAGCGGACGAACCCCACCTGGCCGACCACGTGGTTCGTTCCGAGAGTGACGGGCTCGGGAGCGTTCCGCGACGTGTACACGGTGATGAACAACTGGGGCGCCAATCACGGGGCGATCAGCCACGGTCATATCGGGGCGGATCTGATTGCCCTCGCCTCGGTCCTTCGCATCCCCGTCTCCATGCACAACGTGCCGGCGGAGAAGATCTTCCGGCCCAGGTACTGGGCGTCCTTCGGCGATTCAGGTTCGGAGTCCACGGACTACCGCGCATGCGCCGCGCTCGGGCCGTTGTACGGGAAGTAGAGGGCCGGCTTGGAGAGTGAGGGGAAGGCAGGACTTCGAGAGAAGATCCGATCCATCGACGCGCTTCTGACGACGCCGCTCGTCCTGCCCCAGGGCTCGCGGGCGGCGCGGCTCTGCGCCCTGGGCCTTGCCCACTCCGGCGACATGCCCGTCTGGATCGTCCTTCTCGCCGCCGCATGGGTATTCGGCGACGACGGGTGGAAGCTCCGGGCAGTGGTCACGTTCGCGGGGCTTGCGTTCCTGGAGGTCGTGGTGATCGGCGTCAAGACGATCGTCCGGCGCCAGCGTCCCGCGGGAACCGAGGGGCTGATCTACCGCAAGGCCGACCCTTTTTCCTTCCCGTCGGGACATGCTGCCCGCGCGGTCCTGCTTAGCCTCATCGCCCTTCGCCTGGGGCCGATCCCGGCATTCGTCTCGATCGTCGCGTGGAGCCCCCTGATGGTTCTCTCCCGTATCGCAATCGGCATTCACTACGTGCTGGACGTCGTCGCGGGCGCGGCACTGGGAGCACTGCTCACGGCGGTGCTCTTCCAGGTCGCGGCAATGGTGGGCGCGCGGATCTGACGGGCGTGCCGGACGGCACGGGCGGCGCGCACCGCCGGCCCCGGGGCGCGGGTCCCCGGCCGGAGAGCCGCGGCGGAGGCTACACCTTCGCCGTTTCCAGTATCCGCGCCACCTGCTTCGTGTCCTCGCGGGATACGTCCAGGTGAGTCACGAACCTGATCTGGTCAGGCCCGGTGTCGCCGCTTCGGATGCCGAGTTTTTCGAGAGTCTCGACGACTTTTTTCGCATCGTGTCCGGGCGTCCGGAAATAAACCATGTTCGTCGCCACGTCCTCCGGATTCACCTCGGCCCATTTCGTGCCGGCAAGCGCCTGCGCGATCGTCCTGGCGTTCTCGTGGTCCTCCCCGATGCGCTCGACGTTGTGCTCAAGGGCGTAGATGCCTGCCGCCGCGATGACGCCCGCCTGCCGCATGCCGCCGCCCAGCATCTTCCGCACCCGCCGCGCTTCGGTGATCAGGGCGCGCGGCCCGCAGATCACTGAGCCCACCGGCGCACCGAGTCCCTTGGAAAGGCAGAATGTCACGGTGTCCGCACCCGCGCAGAGAGTCTTGACCGGCACCCGGGCCGCGGCGGAGGCGTTGAAGATCCGTGCCCCGTCGATGTGAACGGACAGTTTCCTGCGCCGGGCGAACTCCCCGACCTGCTTCAGAATGTCCACGGGGTAGAAGGTGCCGCCGGCCACGTTGTGGGTGTTCTCCAGGACGATCATCCTCGTGTGCGCGCAGTAGTAGATGTCCGGCTGGATCCACGGTTCCAGGAGCGCCGGGGTCAGCACGCCCCGCGGGGCCGCGACCATGATGGGAAGGCTGCCGGCAACGGCCGTGACGCCCGCCAGTTCGTGCTGGACGCTGTGCCCCCGGGCTTCGATGAGGAACTCGTTGCCGCGACCGCAATTCAAGTAGATGGGGATCAGGTTGCCCATGGATCCCGTGGAGACGAACAGCGCCGCTTCCTTGCCCGTGATCTCCGCCGCCATCTCCTGCAGCGCGTTGACGGTGGGGTCTTCGCCGTACACGTCGTCTCCCACCTCCGCCTCCGCCATGGCCTTTCTCATGCCCGCGCAGGGTTTCGTCACCGTGTCGCTTCGCAGGTCGTAGATCTTCATGCGCGCAACTCCTCCTGGATCAGCCCGAAGGCCTCCGCGGCTTTCAGGGGCAGATGGATATCCGATACGGAACCGGTAAACCCGGATGCTTCCGGGTTGATTTCGATGATCTTTGCGCCCGCCTCCGAGGCCCACCGGGGTACCAGCGCCGCCGGGTAGACCTCGCCGGTAGATCCTACCACGAGCATCACGTCTGTGCGCCGCGCCGCTTCCTGCGCCTTCGCGTGCGCCTGCGGCGGGATCCCTTCCCCGAAGAAAATGAAATCCGGCTTGTACATGCCGCCGCAGGGGCACCGCGGCGGCAGCTTTTCCAGCAGAGCATGCCCCGCCTCGACGCGTGTCCCGCACGCCAGGCAGGCAAGCAGCCGGGAATTGCCATGGAACTCCACGATATTCCTGCTGCCGGCGAGCCAATGCAGGTTGTCGATGTTCTGCGTGATGAGGCATTTGAGACGCCCCGCGGCCTCCAGCGACGCAAGGACTTCATGCGCGCGGTTGGGCCGGGCTTTGCCGAAGTGCTCATAGAAAATCTCGCGGATAACCGGCCAGGCGATGTCAGGATGCGCGAGGAAGAAATCCAGCTCCAGGGTGCGGGGGTCGTACTTGCCCCACAACCCGCCCGGGCCGCGG
Organism: Spirochaetia bacterium; assembly: GCA_052144915.1. Classification (GTDB taxonomy): domain Bacteria; phylum Spirochaetota; class Spirochaetia; order SZUA-6; family Fen-1364; genus Fen-1364. Next base: position 31,769 of record JBKQPS010000114.1, read on the forward strand.
AAAGGCGGGATCCCGCTCTCCACGGAGATGCCCGCGCCGGTGAAGGCGGTGAGATGCTTCGCGGAGCGGATGAGGGCGGCGGCGTCCGTGAGCGCAGAATTGAGGCTTTTGCTGCCCATCGCGGAGGGCATAGTCCTACGATCGACGCGGCTCCGTCAATCGGCGGGTTTCGGGCGGGCCCATTCAGGCCGGAGACAACGGCTGCAATTCACCGAGCATCGTTGGGATGAGCTCGGAGACAGTCGGGTGGATGTGCATCGCACGTTGCAGGACGGTGAAAGGGACACCGGCATACATCACGTCGAGGATGCCGTGGATGACCTCGTCGCCTCCGGTTCCCAGGATTGCCGCGCCGAGGATCCGCTTCGTGTCCGCGTGGACGATGATCTTCATGAAACCCCGGGTCTCGCCCTTTTCCACGGCTCGGCTCACCCTCGTCATCGGCCTCTTGCCGATCAGTGCGGGCAGGCCGCGTGCGCGTGCCTCGGTCTCCGTCAACCCTGCCCTGCCGAGCGGCGGATCCGTGTACAAGGCATACGCGGGGATGCGGTCCGCGACACTCCTGTTGTCACCGTCGAGGAGGTTCGCCGCGACGATTTCGAAGTCATTGTACGAGGTGTGCGTGAAGGCGCCCTTTCCGTTGCAGTCCCCCAGGGCCCAGACTTCCGGGGCGCTGGTGCGCAGCTTTTCGTCCACGACGATGAACCCGCGCGCGTCCACGTCGATCCCTGCCTTGTCCAGCCCCAGGTCATCGGTGTTGGGGCGTCGGCCCACCGCGAGGAGCAGGTGCGAGGCGATCACCTCTGCATCGTCGCCCGCGCATGCCGCCGTGACCCGGATCCCCCTCGCGTCCCTGGCCACGCGCATGCATTCCGCGCCGAGGCGCACGGTCACTCCTTCGTTCACCAGGACATCCCTGATCGCATCGGAAACATCGGCGTCCTCGCGGCCCGCGAGCCGCGGCCCCTTTTCGATGACCGTCACCTCGCTGCCGAATCGGCGGTACATCTGGGCGAACTCCAGGCTGACGTAGCTGCCGCCCACGATGGCGAGGTGCCGGGGGAGGAAATCCACGTCCATCATCGATGAGTTGGTGAGGTAGTCGACCTGGTCGAGCCCCGGCATGTCGGGAACGAGCGCTCGTCCCCCGGTGTTGATGAAGATCTGCCCGGCCGACAGCAGGTCCCCGGCCACGCGGACTTCCCGGGGTGATTCGAACCGCGCGTGGCCCTCGTACACGGTGCAACCCGGCATGCCCTTGAGGTACGCCTCCATGCCCGTGCGTGACTGGAGGGACACCGCGTCCTTGCGCGCCTTGACGCGTTTCATGTCCACGCGCACCTCCGGTCCGACCTCGACGCCGAAATCCGCTGCGCGGCGCGCCTTGTGCGCGATTTCCGCGCTGGCGACGAGGGTCTTCGTGGGCATGCAGCCCGTGTTGACGCACGTGCCGCCAAAATACTTCCGCTCGATGACGGCGATCCTCATCCCCGCCTGCGTGAGGCGTCCTGCCAGCGATGGGGCGGCCTGGCCCGTGCCGATGATGATCGCGTCATAGATCGACTTCATTCGGCTCTCCTCCTCATTGCGGCCCACCTCGGACTAAGGTATCTCCGCGCGGGTGTCATTGGCACGCATCTTTTTTCGTGGTAGACAAGTAGGACACAATGAACAGGCGGTCCCCCATGCGCGTTCCCCCCGTTTCGTTTCTCCTGTGCGCGGCGCTTTTCGCGGCGATTCCGGTCGCCGCGGAACAACCGTTGAGCCGCACGGACAAGGTCCTCTGGACCATGTGCACCATCACCCTGCACGACCACGCATCCGCGCAGATCCTGGACGAGTGCTTCGCCCGGCTGCGGGAGATCGACAGCCGCATGAGCACGAATACGCCGGGTTCCCAGCTGGACGCGGTTTCCGCCCAGGCCGGAAAAGCCCCCGTGAAGGTGACGGACGACGTTCTGTTCGTCGCGAAGAAGGCGCTTACCATGGCAGCCATTTCGGACGGCCTCTTCGATCCGACCGTGGGCCCCCTGATGAAGGTGTGGAAGCTGGAGGGCGATCACCCTGATGTCCCGCAGCAGGCAGACATCGACGCGGCGAGGAAACTGGTCAACTGGCGCGACGTCGTCCTGGATGAGAGTGCAAAGACCATTTTCCTGCGGCGTCCATCCATGCGCCTGGACTTCGGAGCCCTGGTCAAAGGATATGCCGCGGACGAGGTGGCACGGATTCTCGGCGAGCGGGGAGTGAAATCCGCGATAGTCGACCTGGGGGGAGACATCCTGGCCGTGGGCAGCTCGCCGTCCAACGTCCCGTGGAGAATCGGGGTGCAGAACCCTGAATCCGAGAGGGGGGAGAGCCTTGGGGTCGCCCTCGTGACCAACCAGGCCGTGGTCACCTCGGGGGTGTACGAGCACTTTTTCATCAAGAACGGGAAACGGTATCACCACATCATGGACACCCGGACCGGCTACCCGGTGGACAATGGCTTGACCTCTGTCACCGTCGTCACGCCCCGGTCGGTCGATGCGGACGGTTTCGGGCTCCTCCTGTTCTGCGAGGGCACGAAAGAAGGGTTGAAGCTGGGGGAAAAGCTGGGCCTGGGAGTCATCATGGTGGACGCGCAGCACCGGGTGTACCTCACCCCGCAGGCCCGGGGCTATTTTTCTCTCACCAACTCCGAGTTCACGCTGGCGAATTGACTCACTGCTTGACGAACGCCTTCATCGGCATTTTCTTTAGGGTGTGTCCGACCCGCTGGAAGGGATTCGACGAGAGCTGAAGAGGGTTCTCGATGAGCGTGACCGGATCCGCCAGGATCTCTCCGACAGGGAAGTCCGACGCGCCTCGCCGAGCCCCGCCTACAAGAATGGCCTGGAGGCATGCGCGCTCCTGTGCGACATCGCCGAGGTTCTCTCCGGCCTTGGAAAGGAACGCTTTTTCAGCGAGTACCACACGAGCGCCGCCGACCTGTCCAAGCTCGTTTCCCTCTGCGAAGACGAGGCGAGAGAGGCAGGGCCGTTGATCGAAAAAGACGCGCAGTGGATGGGAAACCGGATTCGCACGCAGCTGATCTAGCGCCGCGCAGGGAGCGGCATCCGGTTTCCCCGATCAGGCACGCGCGGAGCGCGCCCGGTTTTTCCGCATCAAGCCGCGCGATCCCTCGCGGTGCGCACGAGCTCCACGAAATAGCGGTGCAGCCTGCCGTCTCCGGTCAGCTCGGGGTGAAAGGTCGCAGCGAGCATGTGCGCCTCTCGAGCCGCGACGATGGCGCCGTCGGGAAGCCGGGCAAGCACCTCCACTCCGTCTCCCGCCGAGATGATGGCCGGGGCGCGGATGAAGACGGCGCGCATCGGCTGATCTCCCAGCGCAGGTATCGGGAGCAGGGTTTCGAAGCTTTCCAGCTGGCGACCGAAGGCGTTGCGGCGAACGCGGATATGCATGATCCCGATGAGGGGCTGGTCCAGCCCGCCGATGTCGCGCGCGAGCACGATGGCCCCGGCGCACGTGCCGAACGCAGGCATCCCCGCCGCGATGCGCTCGCGCAGGGGGCCGAGCAAACCGCAGTCCTGCATGAGCTTTCCGATCGTTGTGCTTTCCCCTCCGGGAATGACGAGACCGTCCAGCTCCGACAGCTGGCGAGCCTTCCGCACCTCCACGGCTTCGACCCCCAGCCCCCGAAGGACGGCCGCGTGCTCGAAGAAATCCCCCTGGAGCGCGAGGACGCCGATTCTCATCGCCTCACCTGCCTCGGGCAGCCAGGAGCATCTCCTGGGGAATGGTCCCGATCTCGAGGCCCGGCATCGCCCCGCGCAGCCCGCGCGACACCCGGGCGATTACCTCGGCGTCCTGGAAGTGGGTCGTCGCCTGCACGATCGCCGCCGCGCGCTTCGCGGGGTCCTCCGACTTGAAGATGCCCGACCCCACGAAGACGCCGTCAGCGCCCAGCTGCATGAGGAGCGCGGCGTCCGCCGGTGTGGCCAGCCCGCCGGCGGCGAAGTTCACCACCGGAAGCCGCCCCTCCCGGGCGACCTCGACCACCAGGTTGTACGGGGCATTCAGATTCTTCGCTTCCGCGGCGAGCTCCTCGGGTGAGGCCGCGTGAAGCCGGCGGATCGCGCTCTGCACGGCGCGCATGTGGCGCACCGCCTCCACGACGTTGCCCGTGCCTGCCTCCCCTTTCGTGCGGATCATGGCGGCCCCTTCGGCGATCCGCCGGAGGGCCTCGCCGAGGTCCCGGCAGCCGCAGACGAAGGGAACGCGGAAAGCGTTCTTGTCGACGTGGTGCTCCTCGTCGGCGGGTGTGAGGACCTCCGACTCGTCCACGTAGTCGATCCCGAGGGACTGCAGCACCTGCGCCTCGACGAAGTGACCGATGCGGCATTTTGCCATGACCGGGATGGTCACCGCTTCCATGATCTGGAGGATCAGCTCCGGGTCACTCATCCGCGCCACGCCGCCGGCGGCACGGATGTCGGCGGGAACCCGTTCCAGCGCCATGACCGCGCAGGCGCCGGAGTCCTCCGCGATCCGCGCGTGCTCCACGGTGACGACGTCCATGATGACGCCCCCCTTCAGCATCTGCGCCAGACCTTTCTTGGTGAGCCACGTCGACTGTTCCATTGAGGAATCCTCCGATAGACAGAAGATACGACGTAAATGGTATAATAAAAGAGCCAATAATATTAAGATTTAATGGGCCAATCGAGGTGCGGTTCCGGCCGGGGAGATGGGAATGCGGGTGGAAAACCTGATCATCACGCTGGAAGAAAAAACGCGGGGACCGTCCCGCGCCTGGCATCGACAGGTCTATACCCAGATCCGCGATGCAATCCGTGACGGCCGACTGCGTTCCGGCGATCGTCTCCCGCCGACGCGCGAGCTTGCGCGCGGTCTCGGCCTTGCGCGGAATACCGTGGCCCGGGCGTACGAGGACCTCCTCGCCGAGGGCTACATCGAGGGCCGTGTCGGGTCCGGCACTTACGTGTCGGCCGGTCTCGGCGAACTGCCGCGCGGCGCGGGCGAACCGGGAAAGCGCCGCGGCACGCCGTTGCGCAAAGACGGGACCTGGAGCCCCGAGCCCCGCGGCGGCGCGGGGCCGCGCACCCTGCCCATCGACTTCCGTCCCGGCATCCCGGACTGGGAGGCTTTCCCGCGCGGCCTGTGGCTGCGCCTTCTCGGCCGGGCGCTTCGCTCGAACGCAGCCGAGCTGCGGAGGTACGGCGAGCCGGCCGGCTACTTCCCGCTTCGAGAGGCGATCTCCCGCCACCTGGCGGTGTCACGGGGCGTCGCTGCCCGGGCGGAGCACCTCGTCATCGTCAACGGGTCGCAGCAGGCACTCGATCTCATCGCCCGCCTGGTTCTGCGGGCCGGTGACGGCGTGGCCCTGGAAGATCCCGGATATCCGGATGCGCGCCGGGTGCTTGCCGGCCCCGGCGCCCGGCCGCTGTTCGTTCCCGTGGACGGGGACGGAATCGACGTGGATGCGCTGGAAAGGAAGACGCGGAACCGTCCCGCCCCCCGACTCCTCTACGTGACCCCCTCGCACCAGTTTCCCACCGGTGCGGTGCTCTCCCTCTCCCGGCGGATGGCTCTGCTGGGCTGGGCGGCCCGCCGGAATGTCCTCATCGTGGAGGACGATTACGACAGCGAGTTCCGCACACCGGGACGACTCGTCGAATCCCTCCAGGGGCTCGACAGCTCGCGGAAGGTCGTCTACGTGGGAACGTTCTCGACCGTCCTGTTCCCGCCCCTGCGGGTGGGATACGTCGTGCTTCCGCCCGAAATGGCGGAGCCGTTCATGAGGGCCAAGTGGCTGGCCGATCGACAGACGCCGACACTCGAGCAGCTCGCGCTCACCGATTTCCTGCAGGAGGGACATTTCGCGCGCCACCTGCGGCGGATGCGCAGGCTGGTGTCCTCGCGGCGCGAGGTCATGCGCGCGGCGATCGAAAGGCACTTCGGGTCTTCGCTGGCGGCGTCGGACGCCGACGTGGGAATGCACATGATGGTGACCCTGGCCGCCGCTCCGCGCCGGGTGGCTGCCGCGGAAATCGAGAGACGCGTGCTCGCCGCGGCGGCCGCGCGGGGTGTCGCGGTCTATCCCGTTGGTCCGTGCTTTTCCCGGCCCGCGCGGCGCGCCACGTTTCTCCTGGGGTACGCCGCTCTCGGCGAGGACCTCATCCGTGACGGCGTGGCGAAGCTCGCCGAGTCCGTGGAGGCGGCCCGAAGGAGCCGGGGGTGAGGGGCCCCCCGCGCGCGGCGACGCACGCGGAGTTGTGGTGACGCGGGGCTCCCGGTATACTGCCTTTCCATGATCGAGCTGCCGCGCGCGAAAACCATCATCGAACCCTTCCGCATCAAGTCGGTGGAGCCCATCCGGATGCTCCCCGCCGGGGAGCGGCGCCGCGTCCTGGAAGAAGCAGGCTACAACCTGTTCAAGGTCCGGGCCCAGGACGTCACCTTCGACCTGCTCACCGATTCCGGCACATCCGCGATGAGCGCCCGGCAATGGGCGGGCATCATGGTGGGCGACGAATCATACGCCGGCTCGCCGAGCTTCCAGCGGTTCGAGGCGGTGGTGCGGGACCTGACGGGACTGGCGCACGTCATTCCCACTCACCAGGGCAGGTCGGCCGAGTTCCTCCTGGCACAGGCTTTCCGGCTCGGGGCAGGCGACGTCGTCATCGGCAACACCCATTTCGATACGACGCGCGCGAACATCGAGCATTTGGGGGCGCAGGCGCTGGACCTTCCCTGCCGGGAGGCGGCGGACACCCAGTCGGAGGCTCCTTTCAAGGGAAACATCGACCTTGACGCGCTCTCTGCCACCCTGGCGGAGAAATCGCGCCGCGTGCGGCTGGTGATCATCACCGTGACGAACAACTCGGTGGGGGGACAGCCCGTTTCAATGGAAAACATCCGTAGAGCGCGGGGCATCGTGCGGCACTACGGGATCCCGCTCTTCCTCGATGTCGCCCGGTTCGCGGAAAACGCATTTTTCATCAAGAAGCGGGAACGGGGATTCGAGAACCGGCCCGTCCGTGACATCGTCCGCGAGTTGTTCTCCCACTGTGACGGCGCCCTGATGAGCGCGAAGAAGGATGCCTTCGGAAACATCGGGGGTTTTCTCGCGATTCAGGATTCGGACCTGGCCGAGTCTGTTCGAAGCCTGATGGTGATCACGGAAGGTTTCCCGACGTACGGCGGTCTTGCGGGGCGGGACCTGGAGGCCCTCGCCATCGGCCTGGAGGAGATTCTGGACGAGGACTACCTCACCTATCGTCTGCGATCCACGGAGTATTTCGGGGAGGGAATCCGCGCCGCCGGCATCCCGGTGATCCGGCCCATCGGCGGACATGCCGTGTACATCGACGCGGGAGCGGCGCTCCCGCATGTTCCCTGGCGTGAGTACCCGGGGCAGTCCCTGAGCGTCGCGCTGTACGAGGGCATAGGTATCCGGTCGGTGGAGGTCGGCTCGATCATGCTCGGCTCCCGGGACCCCGGTACGGGGGAGGAACGGCCGGCTCCCCGGGAGATGGTCCGGCTCGCGATACCACGGCGCGTCTATACGCAGAGCCACGTCGACTACATGGTCGAGATGATCGGGCACCTGGCGAAACGCCTGGGAGAGCTCCGCGGCTATGCCTTCACATACCAGGCGCCCGTCCTGCGCCACTTCACGGCGAGGTTCAAGCCCCTGGGATAGCTCCGTTTCGGCCTCCTTATTGCATGCTGGCTCGAATGCTCTCGGTTTCGACGCTGACGCTCCTTTGTGCCGGCGCGCCCGTGCTCTTTGCCCGTTTGCTTGTGATGACGTATTCGGAGTTCGGGCGCCGGGTCGAAGAGAACGCGAGCAGCGGGACGGACCACGGGACCTCCGCGCCGGTGTTCATCCTCGGAGGGCGCGTGAAGGGCGGATTCTACGGCGCGCAGCCGGCGCTGGCGCCGGCCGAGCTCGTGCAGGGGGACATGAAATATACTCTCGACTTCCGGGTTCTCTATCGGACCGTCGCGGAGGGATTCTGGGGAATCACGGACACGGCCCTTCTCTCCGCGGTGTTCCCGACGGTGAGCGAAACGGTGCCGCTCTTCAAGCCCTGAGGGGCAACATTTCCGACATACTTTTCAGCGGAAAGAGCAAAGTGTCGCGATTTTTCCCGCGCGGGTTCCTGCGATCGTATCGTCATGAGGACAAACGGCGTGTTCGCCGGCGCGATGCGTCGGCATGCGGCAATCGTGAAAGTCGTGCTCGTGGGCATTCTTTCGCTCCTCCTCCTTGTGCCTCTCCTGATGCTCCAGTCGCTGGTCGGAGAACGAGAGCAGCGCAAGTCAGACACGGAAGCGGAGATCATGCAATCCTGGGGAGGGCCCCAGACGGTGGCGGGGCCGATTCTGACTGTCCCCTGGATCAGCCGGTCCCGGGATGCGAACGGAAAGCCGGTGGAGACCCTCGAAGCAGAGCATTTCCTCCCGCAGACGCTCGCGGTCGACGGGTCTCTCCTCCCCGAATCCCGCGCACGCGGCATGTACCAGGTCACTGTGTACGGCGCGCGCCTCGCAGTCCATGGCACATTCGGCCGCCCGGAGTTCCGCGGCATCCGGGTGGACCCCGCCGACATTCTCTGGGACCAGGCCTCTCTTTCCGTCGAGCTGCCCGACATGCGGTCCCTCCAGGAACGAGTCCCGCTCGCCTGGGGGCAGGAGAAGCTGGAGTTCCACTCCGGGAAAGGCAGCATCGGGATGTTCGCAGGAGAAATGCGCGCGGATCTCTCCGGGCTGGCGGCGCACGGGTGGCCCGAGCGCGTTCCGTCTTCCGGGATTCCCTTTGCGTTTGCACTGTCGCTGCATGGCGGAGACTCCATCAGCTTCCTGCCCCTGGGGGATGAGACCCGGGTCCGGCTTCACTCCCCGTGGCCGAGCCCGACATTCAACGGCTCATTCCTCCCGGTCCGCCGCACGCTCGGCTCCGCAGGCTTCGACGCGGAATGGCGGGTCATCTCCATGGCGCGGGCCTACCCTCAGCAGTGGACGAACGGGGACGTGGAGCCGCAGGCCCTGGTCACCACGGGGTTCGGGGTCAGCCTCATGACGCCGGTGGATACCTACCTCAAAGTCACGCGGGCGCTGAAATACGGGCTTCTCTTCCTGGTGCTCCCGTTCTGCACGCTCTTTCTCTTCGAGGTCTTTTCACGGAGAAGGATCCACCCTCTCCAGTACCTGCTGGTGGGGCTGGCGGATTGCGTATTCTACCTCCTCCTGCTTTCCCTCGCGGAGCACCTGAGCTTCGAGCTGGCCTATGGGATCGGGGCGGCCGCCTGCGCGATCCTCGTCACTTCCTACACGGTCGCCGTCGTCAGGAGCAGGGCAGGCGTTGTCATGCTGCCCGTGCTCGCCGCCGCGTACGGCTTTCTTGCCCTGGTGCTCTCTTCGGAGGACAACGCCCTCCTGATGGGCGCCGTCGGCCTTTTCCTCCTCCTCGGCACCGTCATGTTCCTGACGCGCAGGGTCGACTGGTATCGCCGGGATAGAGACGGGACACCGGCGGCGCCGAATCCGCGGAGTACCGCGGCGCCGAATCCGCGGAGTACCGCGGCGCCGTGAAAGCGCCGTGCGCCGAAGGGGTCACGCTCCCGCGGCCTGCGGGTCCTCCGCAGCCATGCGCTCCTCCTGCCGGGCCGCGCGCGTGCGCTCGAATCGGAAGAATGCCGCGGGAACGACGAAGAACGTGAGGATCGCCGAGGAGATGATGCCCCCGAACATGACCACACCGAGCCTTTGGCCGAACTCCGTGCCCTGTCCCCGGCCGAACACCAGCGGCCCGGCGATGACCAGGACGGTGAGCGTCGTCATCACGATGGGCCGGAACCGCAGCCGCGCCGATTCGATCAGCGCTTCCTTCAATGGCATCTTCCCCAGCCGTTCGACGACGAAGTCGAGATACAGGATCGCGTTTTTCGCCGAGAGACCGATGAGCAGCAGCATGCCCAGCATGCCGAAGGTGTCCAGCCCGCCTCCCATCAGCACGACGAAAAGGAGAGCACCGACGATGGCAAGGGGCACGGGCATGAGCAGGTAGACCGGGTATCGCCAGGAATTGAACTGCGCCGCCATGACCAGGTAGGCGAGGAAGAAGGCAAGGAGAAACGCGATGACCCCGGTGCGCGCGACTTCCCGCGCCAGGGCGCTCGCGCCGAAGATGCCGCCGGACCCCAGGGTGACGTTCGCATCGAGCAGACCCTGCCGGGTGAGCTCGTCGGTGAGCGTGTTCTGGAACGTGAGGGCGGGTGGCGCGCCCTTTGCCAGGCCGATCGACAGCGTGGCGGTGTACAGCCGGTTGTAGCGCAGGATGCTGATCGGGGATTGCCGCAGCACGAGGCTCCCCAGCTGACCCACCTGCAGGCGCGATTTTCGCGCGGCTGAGTAGATCGGCAGGTCCAGGAGCGACTGGCCTCCGGTCAGCCAGGTGGGATCGATCTGGACCATGATCGGGTAGCTCTGGCCGCCGATCTGTGCGTCACCCGCCTTCGTGCCCGACGTGTAGGTCTGGAGAAGCCCGGCGATTGCGCCCGGGCTGATGCCCGTCCCTTCCATCTGCGACTCGTTCGGCGTGAAGTCCCTCTCCGCGGTCACGTCCGAGAGGCTGGAGCTCACGCTCGTGACGAACGCGTGCTGCTGCAGGAACGGCAGGATCCGCGCGTTCCGTTTCAGGAGCAGGTCCGCGTCCGCCGAGAGGAGGCTCAGCTCGATCGTCGAGCTGGCCCCCGGAGGCCCTCCGGCCGCCGTGAGGTTGAGTGTCGCGGAAGGGTCGTCGGCCGAGAGAATGGATGCCATGTCCTGCTGGTACCGCGGCATGAGGGTGTACACGCCGGCTCTCGCCGAGAAGGGGACGAGCTGGACGACCATCGTCGTGTTCTCGGGCCTGTTGACGCCGACGGTGAAGATGCCGACGCTTCCCACGACGGTCTGGACAGTCTTCACCTCCGGCTGGCGCAGGAGATACGCCTCCAGCTTGCCCGTGGTCGTGTTGGTCGCCGACAGCGTGGAGCCGGAATGCATGACGACGTTGATCGTGATCGTCCCGTTGTCGCTCTGTGGCGCGAAGCTGAAGGTGATCTTCGGAATGACCAGCACGACGATGAGGACAAGCACTCCCGCGGTCGCAAGTAGCACGACAACGCTCCTGTCCAGCAGCCCGACCAGGGATTTCGCGTAGGCCTCGCGCACCCATTCCAGCCCGGCCTCGGTCCAGTCATGGAGCATCGTCGTGAGCGCCTGGAGAAAGCTCAGCACGAGGCGTCCCAGGTACCGCAGAATGCCGAGCGCGAACGGGTACGCCAGGAGCACTGGCAGGTACACGACGTGTTTCGTGGCCGCGAGTGCGACGATGAGCCCAAGGCCCACGAGGATGCCGGCAGGCTTCCTCCACGCCGCGAGGCCCCATCGCAGGGACTCGCCGAGCATCCGGACGCTCCTCGGGAGGTCCCGCCAGTCGAGGGTCCGGTTGGAATCGGGAGTGTAGGCAAGCCGTACCGTGAGGAAAAGGACCGCCTCGAGGAGCGAGAACCCGACGGCGGCGGCGAGGCCCAGGGCGAACTGGCGGAGGAACTGCCCGATGATTCCGCCGATGAAGCTCACGGGGATGAGGACGGAAAGGAGCGAGAGCGTGGCCGCCACGACGGCGCTGAAGATCTCGCTCGCGCCCTTGAGCACCGCCTCTTTCTGGTTGAAACCCATTACGCGGTAGCGCTCGACGTTCTCCGCGACGACGATGGAATCGTCGACGACGATCCCGATGGCGACGATCATTGCGAGCATCGAGACGAGGTTGAGCGTGAACCCGGCAAGGTTGTACAGGACCGGGGCCGCCGAGAGTGCGATCGGCACCGCGAGAATTACGGAAAGGGCCGTGTTGAGCTTCCCGAGGAAGAGAAGGACGATCAGCGCCACGATGATCGCCGTGAGGATGATTTCCCGGTACGTCGAATCCAGGGAAGCCTTGATCGGCGCCGTCGTGTCATTGCTGTACGCCACCGAATAGCCGGGAGGAAGCTTCGCTCCCGCGAGGAGGCTCCGGACGTTTGCCACGACGGAAACGGAATTGGAATCCGAGCTCTTCTGGATGGACACGAGCACCGCCGGGGTGCCGTTCACCCGCGCGTAGTTCGTCGAAACGGGCATGTCCCGGACCGTCGCGATGTCCGACACGTGGATTCCCCGCGCGGCATCCACGAAGGTGTTCGCGATCTCCTGCGTGTCAGCGGGGACGTTCTCCGTGGCGAACGTGAGGGCGTTCCTGTGGCTGTTGATGGTGCCGATCGGCATGTTGACCGCGGAGCCGGAGATGGCCTCGACGACCTGCGCGGGCCCGAGATCGAACGACTGCAGCCGGTCGGGGTTCAGGAGGACCTGGAACTGGCGTGTCGGCCCCCCGTCCACCTGGACGTTGGCGACGCCGGGCACGCGTTCCAGCAGCGGGGTGAGCTCGTTGGTGACGTATGTGCTCACGTCACCGAGACTCGCGCCGGAGCCGGAGATTCCGAACTGTACGACAGGGATGGCCGAAGGATCGAAGGTCTGGACGATCGGGGAATACACCCCCAGGGGGAGCACGCGCGCCACCGCGGAAACCTTCGAGGCGACCTTGTTCGCGTCGCTGTTCTGGTCCGTCGACTGGTCGAAGCTGATGATGATCTGGCTGGCTCCGGTCGAGCTGACGGAATTGATGTCGGTGATCCCGCCCAGGGTGGAAACCGCGTTTTCCAGCACTTGGGTGATCTGCTGATCCACCACGCCGGGCGAGGCCCCCGGGTAGGCGGTGGTTACCACGACATAGGGAAAGTTGAGTGAGGGGAACTGATCGACGCCGAGGTTCAGGACGGAGATCAGGCCGAACGCGAAGATCGCGACGAAGACACCGATCGCAAAGACATAGCGGGTCACGGAGAACCGAACCGCGGGGTTGATCCTGTCGAAGAGTTTCGCCTGGATGTCGCGCGTGGTTTTCATTTGTTTCCTTCCGCGGGGAGCGGGAGCGGCTTCACGAGGGACCCGTCCAGCAGTCCCGGCGGCGGGTTGACCACGACCAGGCTGCCCGCGCTCACACCCGTCACGGCCGCCGAGTTTCCGCTTTCCGCGAGGATGGTGATCGGCCGCGCGAGCGCCTTTCCCCCTTCCACGACGTAGACGAAGTTCTGGTCCTCGTTCGTCTGGAGGGCTCCGGTCTGCACGAGCGCTCCCCGCGCGAGGGTGACCGGATAGCTGACGGTGCCGACCGCGCCGAACGTGAGGGGCAGCGAATCCGGCAAGGCCGCCACGAGAGGGACGACGCCGTTCAGGGGCACTTCGGAGGACTGGGTTACTTTCAGCGGGTAGCGCGCGCCGTTCAGCGTGAATGTGATCGCGGCACCCCGGGGAAGGGCGGCCGTGTCCGCGGGAGAAACGGAGAAGTCGATCTCGCGCTCCCTGCTCCCGATGATGAACGCCGGCACATTCTGGCTCGCGTACTCTCCCGGCATCATCTTGACCGAGACGAGCCTGCCGCTGTAGGGGGCACGGATCGACGCATGCTGGAGGTTGAGCTGCGCCTGCTGGAGGGCGAACTCCGCCTGCTGGACGGCGAGCTTCAGCTGCGCGATGTCCTGCACGTCGGACTTCCTGTTCTGGTCCTGGGCAGTCCGTGCCGCCTCGAGGTTCGCTTTCGCGGTCTCCAGGTCGCTTTTCGCCCTGTCCAGGTCCGCGCCCGTGGCGCCGCCCAGGTCGAACAGGGCCTTGCGGGAGTCGAAGTTCCGCTGCGCGACGGAGAGGGCCGACTCGGCGGACTGCACCTGCAGGTCGAGCTTGGGGCTTGCCTGCGCGGTCGTGTCCTGGCCGGTCGAGAGGTTGATGCGCGCGGCCTCGACCGCCGCCTGCGCGGTCTTCACGGACAGCTGGAGCTGGCTGTCGTCCAGCTGGATGACGGTGTCGCCCGCTTGGACGAAGTCACCGGCCTTCCGCACGACGCGCGCGACAACCCCGCCGACCTGGGCCACGACCTGGCTTTCCATCGCGGGATTCACGGTGCCGGACGCCTGGTGCTGCACCACCAGGGAATCGACCGACACCGCCGCAACCTGGACTGCGATCTCCGCGATGCCGGGTCCCCGCGCGCCCGGTGGCGTGCCCGGCGATGCGGCCGCGCTTTTCTGCCGCGCGGCGCAGCCCGTCAGCGCGAGAAGGATTGCCAGGGCGGTCATCGCCAACGCGCCGGGATTCGATTTATTCAGATTGATCATTCGGGTCATCTCCTAGTAGCCCATCGCCGTACGCAGCTGGAGGACCGCGAGCTGCGCGTTTTTCTGCGCCGTCACGACCGCGGACTTCGCATCACCGGCGTTGACGGAGGCGTCCAGGACATCCTGCGTGGTCGCCGTGCCGAACTGGGCCTCTGTCTTTTTCAGGGTAAATTGCAGATCGAGCTTCTCCGAAGTGAGCCGGGCGATCTTCAGCCTCTGCAGCTGCACCTGCACCAGGTCGAAGGCCTCCTCCACGTCGGTCGCGATGCGGGCTTTCAACTGGCTCTCCTGCGCGGTGTAGACCTCGGCCTGCAGCCGGTTGGCCTCGAGCCTGTGCGCCGCGGCCCCCGCGTCCAGGATCGGCATGCCAATCGTCACCCCGACACTTCCCTGCCCCGCGCGCGTGAGCAGGTTCCAATCGACGATCATGTTCGCTCCCCCCGTCACGCTCACGGTCGGGGTCGTCTGGCCCTGGATCAGCGCGCGGTCTATTGCCGCGGACTGGCGGTCGAGCTCCAGCTGCTGCAGCTCGCTTCTTCTCTGCAGCGCCTCGGAGACGGCCTCATCCACCGAAGGGACGGGCGGCTGCGGGTCTGCCACTTCGGCAACGGCAAGCTCCTTCTCGCGCGGCCACCCGATCAGCTGGGCAAGCCTGATCCCGGTGATCCGCAGGTCGCTGCGCGCGTTCTGGACTTCGATGTCCGCGCTTTCGGCGTTGATCTGCGCGCTGCGCAGGTCGATGTCCGTGGCCTGCTGCAGCGCGTGGGTCGCCTGGACTTGGGCGAGAAGGGCGTTCTGCTGCTCGAGGACCTGCTGCCGGACCGCGAGGTTCCGCTGCGCCTGGAGCGCGAGGAAATACGCCTGGGTCACCGCCGCGGTGATATTCTGTTTTCCGGTGACGAGGGAGAGCTCGCTTCCCCGGTAGGCGAGCTGGCTCTTCTCCAGCACCGCTTTCGCGGTTCCGCCGGGGTAGCCGTTCCACACGACCTGGCTGAGGCTGAGCCCGAAACTGCCCGACGGCCCCGGGGTGGAACCGGTGAACGCGCCGATCTCCGCGGCCAGCGGGTTCGACGCCATGTACGGCGCGGCGGTGAACCCGAGGCTCGTCGTCGGCGACGCAAGGGAGAGCCCCGCCTGCGGCAGCTGGCCGAACCCGGAGGTCAGGGAATTGAGGAGGAGAAGTGTGGAGTCGCCGTACCCGTACGTCGCGCTGTCGCCGAGAGACGCGGACAGCGAGAAGGAGGACTGCGAGACGGCGATGTCGTACTGCGCGCGGCCCAGCGCGAGGTTGCGCTGGAGTATCACGCTGTCCGCTCCCTGGGAGAGCGCGGCGTCGATGCACTGTTCGAGGGAGAGGGACGGGGGAGCGGCCACCTCCTGGGCCGCGGCCGGCATCAGCGGGAGGAGAAGGAAGACGGCGACCGCCGGCAGTGAACGGACGTCAATTCTTCTTCTGGGCATTGATTTCTTCCTTGAGAAACTTTTCGAAACGAAGAAGCATGCGCATCGTCGCCGCGCGGTCGTCTTCCGGAACGCTGTCGAAGAACCGCTCCATCATGTTCTGCGCTTTTTTTTCGACCCGCGCGAGGGTCGCCCTTCCGTGGCTGGTGAGCTCGATGAGGATGACGCGCCGGTCCTTCGCGTCTGAATGGCGCTGAACCAGCTTCAGATCGATCAGGCGGTCGACGATTCCTGTCATGGCGGCGGGGGTGTGAAACCTCATCGCGGCCAGGTCGGACATCCGGCACGTCTCACCCTGCTCCTTGAGCGCCTTCAGCGTGAACGCCTGGGGGACGGTGATGCTTTCCTGGCCCAGCGTCCCTTCGAACGCGCGGGTGAAGATTTCGTGCAGCTCGTTCTGCACCCTGAAGAAGTCTTCGAATCCATTTGACGTTTCGCCCATGGCCCCCCTCGCCGTGATATATAATACGGAAGCGAACAGTTCTCAAGGAATATTATATGTGCTGCGAATAGTCAAGCTAGTCGACCGCTCTTGCGCTCCGGTTCGAGAGCTGGCCGGTTGCGGCGCCCGGCGTTTTTGTATATTCCCTCCATGGGTGTCGTCGAGACGACGCGGGAGGGCCGAAAGTCACTGCATCCCACAACGCTGATGGGAACCGTCTGCCTGACCGTGGCGCACCTGGATCGCCAGGCGGAGTTCTTCACGGAGACCCTCGGCTTTCGCCTCCACTGGATGAAAAAGGGGACGGCGGGCTTCGGGGCGGGCAGCGCCGACCTCGTTCAGCTCGTGGAAGTTCCCGGGGCGCGGCGCGCGCCGCGGACCACGGGCCTGTACCACCTGGCCGTCCTGTTCCCTGATCGGCGGGAGCTGGCGCGTGCCATCGCCCGCCTGTTCTCGCGCGAGTACGAGAACCATCCCACTGACCACGTGATCACCAAGACGACGTACCTGCGGGACCCCGAGGGTCAGGAAATCGAATTGTACGCCGAGTCACCCGAGGACGGGACCATGGGCATCGCCGAAGGCCTGCCATTCGCCCGCCGTGCGGACGGGCGGCCCAGCGACGGGAGGGATCCGCTGGACATGGAGGCGCTGTTCCGCCAGTTGAAACCGGGAGACGTGGTGGACGAGCCGATTCCGCCGGCAACGCGGATCGGGCATGTCCACCTGTACGTGAGGAACGTACCGGAGTCGGTGAAGTTCTACACCGACGTCATCGGATTCGACGACATGGGATTCGCGCCGGTCTTCAAGATGGGCATGGTGTCGGTCGCCGGCTACCATCACCACATCGGGCTCAATTCGTGGATGGGCGAGGGTGCGCCTCCCGCGCCCCCCGGCTCACGCGGGCTGCGCCATTTCTCGATCGTGCTCCCGGACAAGGAGGAGCTCGAGAGGACGGCAGCCCGCGTGAGGGACGCGGGGGT